>JALYVS010000617.1 GCA_030853115.1 Actinomycetota bacterium | reverse complement strand
GCGCAGCTGCTCGTCCGTCGTGGTCTCGTCACAGCTGACCTGCAGCGCGCCATCCGGCGCCAGGTACAGGTTGTATCCCGCGGCCCGGGCGCGTCCGGCCGCCTGCGCCGCCTCCGGCGCACCGCCGTCGAAGCGGATCCGGATGGTGTCGAAGAAGTCGCCATTATCCGTCCGGCAGCCAAGGTCACGCAGGGTCGCGGCCAGGACCGCGGCGCGGCGGTGAGCGTCCCGGGCGATGGCGGCCAGACCGTCAGGCCCGTGGTAGGTGGCGTACATAGCCGCGGCCACCGCCAGCAGGACCTGCGCCGTGCAGATGTTGCTCGTCGCCTTCTCCCGCCGGATGTGCTGCTCGCGGGCCTGCAGCGCGAGGCGGTAGGCGGGCTGGCCGTCGGCGTCCACGGACACGCCGACCAGCCGGCCCGGCAGCTGGCGTTTCAGCGCGTCGCTGACCGCGATGTAGCCCGCGTGCGGACCGCCGAACCACAGCGGCACCCCGAACCGCTGGCTCGACCCCACCGCGATGTCCGCCCCCATCTCACCAGGCGGCCGCAGCAGGGTAAGCGCCAGCAGGTCGGCGGCGACCGCCGCGAGCGCGCCCCGGGCGTGTGCGGCCTCGATCAGCGGCGTCAGGTCACGGACCGCCCCTGACGCGCCGGGGAACTGCAGCAGCACGCCGAACAGCCCGGGCTGCGCGGCGATCGACTCAGCCGTCACCGGGGTCACGACGAGCTCGATACCGAGCGGCTCGGCGCGGGTGCGCAGCACGGCCAGCGTTTGCGGCAGGCAGTCGGCGTCGGCGAGAAACACGTGGCCGTCCCGGGCGCCCCGCCGCGCCAGCGTCATCGCCTCGGCCGCGGCGGTGGCCTCGTCGAGCAGTGAGGCACCCGCCCAGGGCAACGCGGTCAGGTCGGCGATCATGGTCTGGAAGTTCAGCAGCGCCTCGAGGCGGCCTTGTGAGATCTCCGGCTGGTACGGGGTGTAGGCCGTGTACCAGGCCGGGTTCTCCAGCACGTTGCGGCGGATGACCGCCGGGGTGATGGTGTCGTAATAGCCGAGGCCGATCATCGAGGTCAGCACCTGGTTCCGGCTGGCCATCCGGCGCAGCTCGGCGAGCGCCTGGGTTTCGGTCAGGGGCTCCAGGAGTTCGGGCAGGCTCAGCTCCGCGGCCGGGGTGCCCTCAGGCAACGCCGCCCCGGTGAGCTCATCAAGTGAGGAATAGCCCAGCTCAGCCAGCATCTGCTGCTGGGCGACTGGCGACGGGCCGATGTGACGGACAGTAAAAGCGGTCATGGAGCCTCCCCGGGCGAAAACGGCGGTTAACGCGGCTCCCCATCTGTCGCGGCGTACGGCCGCTCCAGAGATGCCTGTCCCGCCCGGTTCGTGTGCCTGAGAGGTTCCGGGGATGTTGCCCCTTCGGCGCCCGCGCTACGTCACGCGTGGTCTCTCCCGGCCGGGGTCACCAGCACTTCAGAGCTTACCGGGTATGGCCAGATAACGGGACGCCACGCCCGTCTTAGCTCGTACGGCGCAGGCGGCGCTTGGCCAGGTCGTCCTGGCCGCCCGAGGCGACCGCGACGAAACCGTCCTCGGCCCGGACGGCGGGCAGGACCGCCAGGTCGCCCTCCACTTCGCGCCAGACCCGGCCGAGCGCGATGCCGAACACGCCTTGGCCACCCTCGAGCAGATCCACCACCTCATCGGCGGACGTGCACTCGTACACGCTGACCCCGTCGCTCATCAGCGTCACCTGGGCCAGGTCGGCACTGCCGCGATCGCGCAGGTGCTGGACCGCGGCCCGGATCTGCTGCAGCGAGATCCCGGTGTCGAGCAGCCGCTTGACCACCTTCAGCACGAGGATGTCGCGGAAGCTGTACAGCCGCTGCGAGCCTGACCCGTGAGCGGCGCGGACGCTGGGCTCGACCAGCGCTGTGCGGGCCCAGTAATCAAGCTGCCGGTAGGTGATACCAGCTGCGGAGCACGCAGTTGGCCCGCGGTAACCGATTTCCTGCGGCTCCGCGTCCTGATGACCGGGCCGGGCGGCATCACCGCAGAGGCCAGGAACCTCGTCGTCGCCGAAAAGGGTGCCTTGAGCGCCGAAGACAGTGCTCATATCGCCGGAGCCCTTGTCGCCGCCATCACCCCTGGTTACCGCCACGCCCACCTCCACCGGAGCTGACTACCCACGGTACCCGCACCGTAAGCCGGCCCGGGTGGTGGCGTCAACGACCGCAAGCGGCGCGTCGTGACATTCCCGGTAGCAGCCGTGCATACCGGCACGGACCGGGTCCTCAGGTCGCGCGGCCGAAATCCTCGGGCGAGATCGTGTCGAGGAATTCCTTGAACTTCTCGACTTCGTCTTCCTGCTCGTCCGGGATGGCCACGCCGGCCTCGTCCAGGATCTCCTCGCTCGCGAAGATCTGCGCGCCGGTGCGCAGCGCCAAAGCGATGGAGTCGGACGGCCGCGCGCTGACTTCGGCGCCGTTGGAGAAGACCAGGTCCGCGTAGAAGATCCCGTCGCGCAGCGCGGTGATGTTCACCGTGCGGAGCTGGACGTTCAGGACCTCCAGGACGTCACGGAAAAGGTCGTGGGTGAGCGGCCGGAGAGAGACCATGCCCTGCTGCGCGAAAGCGATCGCCGTTGCCTCGACCGCCCCGATCCAGATGGGAAGGTACCTGTCCCCCTGCGCCTCCTTGAGCAAGACGATGGGGCTGTTGGATGGCATTTCGACCCGGACGCCGATGACCTCCATCTGCCGCACTACAGCTCCGTCCTCACGTGCCTGGGGAGCCTCTGCTGACCACCTCTCCCCCTGCCAAGGTACACCCGTAACCGGCCGGAGGCCGACCGCAGCCCCCCGGCCGAGGGCTCACCGTCCCCGGAATCGTGCTCCGATCCGGTCGCCTCAGGAGCGTATTCTCCGGGTCGCAAGGGCGTCGACGCCAGCCCGGCCTCGGCGAGCGCGGACTCGACCAGCGTCGCGTGCAGCCGCAGCGTGAGATCGGCGATCTGCCAGGC
>JALYVS010000616.1 GCA_030853115.1 Actinomycetota bacterium | reverse complement strand
ACCCCGGCGAAGTTGCCGCACCGGGCGATCAGTTCCGCCAGCAGGCCGGCGTCCAGGCCCACGCCGAGCCGGCCGGGAAAGTTATAGGCGAGTACGTCGATGGAGACGGCCCGGGCCACGGCGGTGAAATGAGCGAGCAGCGCCGCCCGGGGCGGCCGCCAGTGGTAGGGCGTGACTACGATGACCGCGGCCGCCCCGGCTTTCTCGGCATGCTGGGCCAGCTCGATCACCTGGTCGGTGCCGGGCAGGCTGATATGCGCGTAGACGGGCACCCGGCCGCCCGCGGCGCTGACCGCGCACTCGACCAGGCTCCGGCGCTCGGCCGCGGTCAGGTTCAGTGATTCGCCCGTGTGCAGCGGCAGCGCCAGAGCGTGCACGCCATGACCGATGAGAAAGCCGCAGAGCCGTTCGGCAATGTCAAGATCTACCGTGTTAGCGCCGGTGAACGGGGTGACCGGAGCGCCGATGACGCCCCCGATCCCGGATACCATCTCGCCGCCCGGCACGTCAGGCGCTTTCCGCTCGCGCCATGGTGATGATCGGCCGGATGGCTTCCCGGCGCGCGAGCACGCCGAACGCGGTGGCCACCTCGCGCAGCGGGTACCGGTGCGTGGTGAGCGGCCCGGTGGCGATCGCCCCCGAGGCGAGCAGGGCGATCATGGCGGGGTAGGCATTCGGGCTGGAGCGGATGCCCAGGAGGTTCAGCTCGTCGAGCACCAGCGGGTCCACCGGCAGCTCCGCGGACCGGCCGCCCGCCAGGCCGAGCACCGCGACCGTCCCGCCGCGCCGAGCCGCCCGCATGGCCTGCGCCAGGACCGCCGGGTTGCCCGAGCAGTCGAAGACGTAGTCCACCCCGCGGCCGCCGGCCGCGGCACGGACCGCGGCCACCGGATCGGCCGCGCTGTAGTCCACGACCTCGGTGCTGCCGAGCTCCCGCGCGGTGACCAGCCGCTGGCCGCGGCCCACGGTGATGATCTGGGTCGCCCCGGCCGCCCGGGCCACTTGGAGCATCAGCAGGCCGAGGAGGCCCGGGCCGAACACAGCCACACTGGAGCCCGGTTCCAGCCGGGCCCGCCTGGCCGCGTGCACGGTCAGGGCGCCCTGGTTGACGAGCGCGGCCGCTACGTCGCTGACCTGCGGGGGCACCGGGTGCAGGGCCACCGCCGGGCGGACCGCGTACTCCGCCAGCGCTCCCGGGGCGGTGTGCCCGTAGAGCTTGAAGCCGGGTTCGCGGACCCGCTCGCACAGGTTGTAGCGTCCGGCCCGGCACATCGGGCAGGCACCGCAGCCGGTGTGGTTCTCGGCCACCACCCGGTCGCCCACCGCGAGCCCGCTGCGCTCGGTGCCGGGGCCGAGCGCGGCGACCTCGCCGGACCACTCGTGCCCGATGATGAAGGGCAGCGCGGGCGGCCAGGTGCCGCGATAGTCGCCGGCCACGATTTTCAGGTCAGTGCCGCAGATCCCGCAGGCCAGCACCCGGCATAGCACCTCGCCCGGGCCCGGCTGCGGTACCGGTACCCGTTGCACCGTGAGCTCGCCGAACTCCCGCAGCAGGGCCGCGTCCATCTCGGCCGGAACGGGGCGGCCGGTCATCGCTGCGCCCCCGCGGGGACCGCGCTCAGGCCGTCCCGCCCGGGCGGGACATGATCCGGCGGGACGGGACCGTCGCGGTCCGCGAGCTGCGCCCAGATCTCCTTGACCCGGCGCACCACATGGTCCGCCACCGCCTCGGCGATTTCCTCGGCCCGGCCCGCTTCCGCCCGCTCGGGCCGCCCGTACCACCCGGTCGGGGCGATGTCGTGGAAGTCCTGCAGGACCGGGTAGACATCGCGCTGCCGGAACAGCTCGTGGGCGGTCTCACCGGAGGCCAGGTCACTGGACTCGACGACCTGGCCCAGCTGGACCAGGCCCGGCTCGTAGGCCAGCACAGCCGCGGTCTCCATCGCCCCGGCGTGGGTGAATTCCATCTCCTCCGGATACAGGCTGTGGGTGATGACGTGCGTCTCGGCGATGAGAATGCGCAGCCCGTGCCGGTGCTGCGCCTCGGCGGCGGCCAGCCGCAGCGTCGGTGAGTTGCCCTCGTGCCAGTTCACCAGGACGATCCGCGCCACCCCGGCCTGGGCCAGCGCCGCGCACACGTCGAGCAGGACGGCCGTCAGCGTGCTCGGGGACAACGACAGCGACCCCGGCCAGGCGAGATGGTAGGGAGCCACGCCCACCGGGCCAAGGGGCGCGACCACGGTGTCCAGCCGGAACGCGACCCGTTCGGCGATGGACTGGGCGGCGAAAGCGTCGGTGCCCAGGGGCAGATGGCCGCCGTGCTGCTCGACGCTGCCGGCGGCGAGGATCGCCGTACCGCTCGCGGCGAGCAGCTGCGCGACCACGGGCTGGGACAGCCGTTCGAGCTGACGATCAGGGTGACGCGGCATGGGTCTTCAGCCTCCGTATCCCGCGGTCGCGCCCTGCGCGATCGCGTCTCTGTGACCGCCGATCGGGGTCTCCCACGCTTCGGTGACCACATCGACCAGCGCGGGACGGTCGCTGCGCAGCGCGGCCGTCAGGGCGGCCCCGAGCTCCGCCGGGTCGGTGACCCGAACGCCCCGCATTCCGAATCCCCGGGCCACGTCGCCATAGGCCACGTCAGCGAAGTCGTCGTCTTCCCAGCCGCGGCCGAACGTGATTCGCTGATACCAGCGGATCCACCCCAGCGAGCGGTTGTTCAGGACCACGACGGTGATGGGAAGTCCCAGCTCGGTGATGGTGGCCAGCTCCCCGACGGCATAGCCGAGGGCCCCGTCGCCGGTCAGCACGATGGTCCTGGCCCTGGCCGTGCCCTTGGTGGCGGTGCCCTTAGTGGCGGTGGCGGCGCCGATCGCCGCGGGCAGCGCGTAACCGAGGCCGGCCTGGCCGCGCGGGAACAGCACCTGGCGGCCCGGCTGCCGCTGCTCGAAGTACACCCCGCCCCAGCCGCTGGCCAGGCTAGCGTCGCAGACGAGGGTGTCGCCCGGCGCGAGCGCTTGCTCC
>JALYVS010000169.1 GCA_030853115.1 Actinomycetota bacterium | reverse complement strand
GAGCGAGGTTCCCGCGGGGAGCGGCGTGCGGGCGAACTCGCCGATCAGGCGGCGGGTGACGCTCGGCGCGAGCAACGCGTCGCCCGCGGCCACGACCCGGATGGCATTGAGCAGGTCGGCGGGCACCGTGTCCTTGAGCAGGAATCCGCTGGCCCCAGCCCGGAGCGCGGTGAAGACGTATTCGTCTAGATCGAAGGTGGTCAGGATGAGCACGCGCACGTCGGTGCTCTCGGTGATCCGCCGGGTGGCCTCGATGCCGTCCATCACCGGCATCCGCACATCCATCAGGACGACGTCGGGCTTGGCGCGCCGTGCCGCCGCTACCGCCTCGGCGCCGTTGCCGGCCTCGCCGACCACGACGAACCCCGGCGTCGCCGCGATGATCCCGCAGAATCCCACCCGGACCAGGGCCTGATCGTCGGCGACCACCACTCGCAGCGCGCCCCCGTCGGGCCGGCCGGTTTCCGGGACGGGCGGCGCCATCAGGAACTGCCGGTGGTCAAGGGGATATGCGCGACAACCTGGAAGCCGTAGCCGGACCGCGGTACCGCGCTGAAATCGCCGCCGAGCAGCATCACCCGCTCGCGCATCCCGATGATGCCGTGCCCGCTCCCGCCCAAGCCGTTCCTGCCCAAGCCGTTCCTGCCCGGGAGGTTTCGGTCGGGTCCGACGCTGTCCACGCCAGCGCCCGAGCTGCCCTCGGCGCTCCAGGTGGCCCCGGTCCCCGGGTACAGCAGGGTGCCGTTGTGGCCGCCGGCGCCGGCCATCACCGGTACGCCCGCGCCGTTGTCCGTGACCTCCAGGATCAGCTCGTCACGGCCGTAGCCAATCAGCACCTGGCACGAACTCGTCCGCGCGTGCTTGACCACGTTCGTCAGGGCTTCCTGCACGATCCGGTAGGCGGACAGGTCGATGCTGGCAGGCAGCTCTCTGGGCTGGCCGCAGCGCGTCACGTCCACCCGGACCCCCGCGCTGGCGGTGCGCGAAAGCAGCCGGTCCAGGTCGGCCAGCCCGGGGGCGGGAAACAGCGGCACGCAGTCGGCGTCCCCGGCGCGCTGGCCCGGTGCCCTGAGTACCGCGGGCGAGCCGCCGGCCGCCTGCGCGGCGACGTCATGCTGACCGGCCTGGTCCGCCTGCCGCAAGGCACCGAGCATCCGGCGCATCTCGTCCAGGGCCTCCCGGCTGGTCGCCTGGATGGCTCCCAGGGCGTTGCGCGCGTCGGCAGGCTGGGTGTCGATGACGTACTGCCCGTAGCCCGCCTGGACGGCGATGACGCTCATGCTGTGGGCGACCACGTCGTGCAGTTCCCTGGCGATGCGCAGCCGCTCCTCCGCGACGGCCTTGCTCGCCGCCTCGTCCTGCAGCCTGACCGCGTACCGCCGCCGCTGCCGGACGACGTAACCAGTGATCCAGGCGATAATCACGCATAGCGTGACAGAGACCAGCCCGCCGTGCAGGAAATTCCCGCCCCCGGTCAGGGACATGAGCACGGCGTCGGCCACCAGGGTCGAGAAGACGGCGACCAGCACGCGCACCGCGGCTCGCCTGCGCTCGTAGGTCGCCGCGACCAGGTAAAGGACATAGGCGACGGGCAGGAAGTAGGTCAGGGCCGCGTCCTCCGGGCCGGTCAGCGCGGTGATGACCAGCGAGCCGGCCAGCAGGACGCCCAGCATCAGGGCGGGCTGACGGCGGCGCAGCGCCACCGCGAACACCGCGGTGAACACCAGGAACACGGCGAGCGGCCAGGCGAGCGCCAGCGGCCGGTACGGCAGCGCGCCGAACGGGCCGCTCATGGCCGCGATGACGCTGTGCCTGATCGACGCGAAAAGGATCACGCCGCACAGCGCGCCGACCACGTAGTCCAGTGCGGTCCAGTGACGGGGGCTGAGCCGCGTCGTGAAGGGCGGCCGCTGACGTGCGGCCGGAACGTCCGCGATGGTGCGCACGAACCTACCGTAACCGTCTTCGCCGGCCTGGGCGTCATCCTGCAGGCGTACGCCGGGGGCCCGGCCCGGCCCGTACTTCACTCTGGGGGGTGATGACGTGCCCGTCGTGCGCTGCCACGGTAGGTACCATGCCATCCATCCAAACCTCCCCGGCCGTGGCCGGGGCCGTCATAGAGACCCGGGGACTGACCAAGGTGTACCCGGGTGACGTGACCGCGCTCGACGGTCTCAGCGTCGACGTCGCGCCCGGCGTCACCGGCCTGGTCGGTGCTAACGGCGCGGGTAAGTCCACGCTGATCAAAATCTTGCTCGGACTCCTGCCGCCGACCAAAGGCCAGGCCAAGGTGCTCGGCCACGATCCGGCCACCAGCGGCGAGACGATCAGGACACTGCTCGGCTACATGCCCGAACATGATTGCCTGCCGCCCGACGTGACCGCCACGGAGTTCGTGACTCACCTGGGCCGGATGTCGGGCTTGCCGCCGACGGTAGCCAAGGAACGCGCGGCCGAATCCTTGCGCCACGTCGGGCTGCACGAAGAGCGGTACCGCCAGATCGGTACCTATTCCACCGGCATGAAGCAGCGGGTGAAGCTGGCCCAGGCGCTGGTGGGTGACCCTAAGCTGCTGCTGCTTGACGAGCCGACCAACGGGCTCGACCCGGCTGGACGCACCGCGATGCTCGAGCTGATCGGCCGGATCGGGCTGGAGTTCGGCATCTCGATCGTGGTGGCCTCGCACCTGCTCGGCGAAATCGAGCGAATATGCGACCATCTGGTCGCGATCGATGCCGGGCGGCTGCTCCGCGCCGACACGATCACCAGCTTCACCCAGGTGAGCCAGGTCCTCGCCGTTGAGGTGGAGGAAGGCCTGACGCAGTTGCAAGCGGAACTGGCCGGACACGGCCTGACGGCCACTGTCCAGGCCAGGACGTTGCTTGTCCCGCTCGGCGGTGACGATACCTACGACGTCGTCCGCGACTGCGTGGCGCGTCTCGCCCTGCCGCTGTGCCGGCTTGAGCAGCGGCGGCATCAGGTTGAGGAGCTATTCCGCGACGAAGAGGAGGTGCCTCATGCCTGACCCGACCGGGCAACCCACCGGGCCAGCCACCAGCGTCATCCATGACCTCGGTTACCGCGGCTACGACGGTCCCAGGCTGGGCCGGGCGCAGATCGTCCGGGCGCTGACCTGGCACAGCTTCCGCTCGTCGTTCGGTATCGGCCGGGGTGCGAAGGCCAAGATCATTCCGGTGCTCGCGCTGGTCGCCATGTGCCTGCCGGCCCTGGTGAACGCCTTCGCGGTGGCCCGCGGCAACGCGCGGCTGTTCGGCTACGACGTGTACTCGCCCACCCTGCGGGTCGTGGTGGTGACGATCTTCATCGCCACCCAGGCGCCGGAGCTGGTCTCCAGGGACTTGCGCAGCCGCGTCCTGCCGTTGTACTTCTGCCGCCCGCTGCGCCGCGGCGATTACCCGCTGGCCAAGTACATCGCGCTCACCGTGGCCTGCCTGATCCTCATCGAACTGCCGCTGCTCATCCTGTACGTGGGCACGATCGCGTCGGCCAGCGGCGGCCGGGCCGTCTGGAGCGAGACCAGGGCGCTGGTTCCCGGTCTCGGCGTCGGCGTGATGTGGGCGGTGCTGATGGCGGCGATCGGCCTGGTCCTGGCGTCCCGTACCGGCCGCCGCGCGTACGCGACCGGGATCGTCGCGATCGTGTGTTTTCTGACCTGGACGCTGTCCCTGCTGCTGGTCCAGGCGGAAGGAGGGCTGACGGCGACATCGACAGGGGCAAGGGTCGCCGGGCTCTTCAGCCCGTACACCATCCTGGACGGGGTGCGGATCTGGCTGGGCGGCACGTCCCAGGGTGAAGTCGCCAATCCGGGCCATTTCGGCCCGTTCTACGGGATCCTCGCGGTGATCCTGCTCGCGGCCAGCCTCGGGGGCTTGGCCGCGAGATACCGGAAGGTGAGCCAGTCATGACCATCGAACTGCGCAATGTCTCCCGCTGGTACGGCAACGTGGTCGCGGTCAACGACGTCACGATGTCGATCGGCCCGGGGGTGACCGGGCTGCTCGGGCCGAACGGTGCCGGCAAGTCGACCCTCATGCACATGATCGCCGGCTTCCTGCCGCCATCTCGCGGTGAGCTCACCATCAATACCCGGCCGAGCTGGCGCAACTCGGCTATCTACCGCACCATCGCCCTGGTCCCGGAGCGGGACTCGGTGTATTCGTTCCTGACGGGGCAGCAGTTCGTCATGGCGACCGCCAAGCTGCACGAGCTGCCGGACGCTGGCGCCGCGGCGGCCCGGGCGATCGACATGCTCGACATGGCCGACGCGGCCGGCCGGAAGATCGCCACCTACTCCAAGGGCATGCGGCAGCGGATCAAGGTGGCCGCGGCCCTGGTGCATGACCCGCAGGTGCTGCTGCTCGACGAGCCGTTCAACGGGATGGACCCGCGCCAGCGGCTGCACATGATGGACCTGCTCGACAAGCTCGGCAGCGAGGGCCGCACCATCTTGTTCAGCTCGCACATCCTGGAGGAGGTCGAACGGCTGTCCGGCACCATCCAGGTGGTGGTGGCCGGCCGTCTGGCCGCCTCCGGCGATTTCCGCGCGATCCGGCGGCTGATGACGAGCAGGCCGCATGTGTTCACCGTGCGTTCGTCCGACGACCGCCTGCTCGGCGGCACCCTGATCGGCCGCCCGGCCGTGACCGGGGTGGAACTGACCCGCAACGGCCTGCAGGTGCGGACCTCGGACTACGGCGCGTTCTGTCGTGACATCGCGGTGCTGGCCCGCGAGCACGACATCCGGCTGCGTGAGGTGCTGCCCACAGATGAATCCCTGGAAAGCGTCTTCGCCTACCTGGTCTCCAACTAAATTTCCAGCTGAGGGGCAGTAAATCAGATGTCTGGCTTCTTTAACCCGACGGTGGCCCAGATCACGCTCCGCGCCACCCTGAGCCGCAGGCGAGCGCTGCTGTTCGCGCTCCCCGCCCTGATCCTGATCTTGTTCACGGTTGTGCTCAAGGTCTCACGGCCGCCGTCGCGGCCGTGGCCCTCACATGTCCTGGGCACGTTCGGCTTCTCCGTGCTGCTCCCGCTGACCGCGCTGATCATCGGCACCAGCGTCCTCGGGGCCGAGATCGACGACGGCAGCATCATCCACCTGCTGGCCACCCCGGTACGCCGGTCGTCCGTGATCCTGACCAAGTTCGCCGTCGCGACCGCGCTGACGATGCTCTTCGCCGCGGTTCCCGAGCTCATCGCCGCCCTGATATCCGGCGGCGGGGACGCCCCGGACAAGGTCAGCAACGGCGCGCACGGCGTCGTTACGTTCACTCAGGGTGCCGCCATCAACGGCAGCAAGTTCGCGCTCGGCCTGTTCATCGGGGCGCTGGTCGGCTCGCTTATCTACAACGCGATCTTCGTGATGGTCTCGGTGGCGACGACCCGTGCCATCGCCGTGGGCCTGCTCTACGTGCTGATCTGGGAGGCGCTCCTGTCGAACTTCGTCAGCGGGGCCCGGCTGCTGTCGGTGAGCCACTACGGGCTTGGCATCGCCAACGGGATCGCGAATGACCCCGGCCTGGACGCGGGCCTGGGCGTGCTGACCTCGGTGGTGATGGGTGTCATCGTCACCGTGGCGGCGCTGATTTTGGCGGTCAACCTGCTGTCGTCCTTCACCCTCAAGGGCGACCCCGCCTAAGCCCGCGCACCCCGAGTCCTGAACTGAGGAGTCCCTGAACCCGAGGACTCTCTGAACCCGAGAAGTCCCTGAACTCTCGAACATGAAAGTGGCCGGTTACCCCCCGCCCGGGGGTAACCGGCCACGATGATCTAACGCGAGCGCTATCGGGCCTAGTCCGGATCCGAGGCCTCGCCGGGCGGAACCTGGCCCGGCCTGGCACCGGTGCCGGCCGCACCGATGGCGACGTGCTCGTCGTCACCGGCGGCCACGGCCGGATGGCCGTTTCCGTTACCGACCGCGTGCCCGTTCCCGTGCCCGTTGCCGACCGCGTGCCCGTTCCCGTGCCCGTTGGTTTCGACGACGAGGGTCTCGGCGAAGGCGCGGTTGGCCCGCGCTCTGGCCTTGCCCAGAACGCCGCGGGCAGAGGGCGCAGGCACGCCGTTGGCGTCCTCGGACCCCGCCGCCGGCAAGAGCGCGGTCAACTTCTTGGCCTCGAGCACCGCCCGCGCTTCCTCGTTCACCGGTTTGTGGACCTCGATGAATTCGCCGTTAGGCATTTGCCGGATGATGCCCGACTCGTAGCCGTGCAGCAGCATCTCGTTGTCCTTACGCTGCAGGCCCAGGCAGATACGCTTGGTCGCGAAGAAGGCGATCGCGGGCCCCAGGAAGATCATCACGCGCGCGATCCAGGTGATCGTGTAGAGCGGTATCTGCAGCTTGTTGGCGATAACGTCGTTGGCGCCCTCGAGCCACATGACGCCGTAGAACGTCATCACCGCGATGCCGGTCGCGGTCCGCACCGCAGCGTTCCGCGGCCGGTCGTTGATGTTGTGGGGCGCCTTGTCTCCGGTCGCCCACTGTTCGAAGAACGGCCAGACCGCCGCTCCGCCGAGCACGAGACCCAGCGGCAGCAACGCCGGGATCAGCACGCTGAGCGTGAGCGTATGCCCGAAGCCGTTGATCTCCCAGGAAGGCATGATGCGCAACGAGCCTTCCAGCAGGCCCATGTAGAAGTCGGGCTGCGACGCGGACGAGATCGCCAGCGGCGTGTAAGGCCCGTACAGCCACAGCGGGTTGATCTGAGCGAAGGTCGACAGCAGCACCAGCGCGCCGAAGATGAAGAAGAACCACGCCCCGCCCTTGGCCAGGAAGTACGGGTAGAACGGCTGCCCGACGACGTTTTTCTCGGTGTTGCCCTTGGCCGGCATCTGGGTGTGCTTCTGGTGGAACATGATGAACAAGTGGGCGGTGATCATCCCCAGCAGGATGCCTGGGATCAGCAGCACGTGGAGGATGTACAGCCTGGGCACGATGACATGGCCGGGGAACCCGCCGCCGAAAAGGAAGTACGCCAGATAGGTGCCGACGACCGGGATACCTTGCAGGACGCCCTCGAGGATCCGCAGGCCGGCGCCCGACAGCTGGTCGTCGGGGAGCGAGTAGCCGAACAGTCCCTCGAGCAGCCCCAGCGTGAACAGGCCGATGCCGATCACCCAGTTGATCTCACGCGGCTTGCGGTAGGCCCCGGTGAAGAACACCCGCAGCATGTGAATGATGAGCGAAGCCATGAACAGGTCGGCGGCCCAGTGGTGGATCTGCCGCATCAGCAGGCCGCCCCGGACGTCGAAGCTGATGTTCAGCGTCGACTGGTACGCCTCGCTCATCTTGATGCCGTCGAGCTTGGCGTACGAGCCGTTGTAGATCACGTCGTTCATCGACGGGACGAAGAACAGCGACAGGAAGGTCCCGGTCAGCAGCAAGATGACGAACGACCACAGCGCGATCTCGCCCAGCATGAACGACCAGTGGTCGGGGAAGACCTTGCGCATGAGCACGCGGAAACCGCGCGCCCCGTGGAACCTGTCGTCCAGCCATCCGCCGGTGCCGCTCAGGGCCTTGGGAACTTCGAAGTTGTCAGCAGTACTCATCCGCGCTCCCAGAAGCTTGGGCCGACCGGCTGGGTGAAGTCGCTCTTGGCGACCAGATAGCCCTCCGCGTTCGTGGTCATCGGCAGCTGCGGCAGCGGGCGCGCCGCCGGGCCGAAGATCACGGTCGCGCCTGTGGCCGCGTCGAACGTGGACTGGTGGCAGGGGCACAGGATATGGTGCGTGGTCTGCTCGTACAGCGCCACCGGGCAACCGATGTGCGTGCAGATCTTGGAGTAGGCCACGATGTTGTCGACAGTCCAGTTCATCGTACCTACTAGCGTACTTCCCTGCGTTCTGGTGGGAATGTCCAGCTCCCCCGGACGGAACTTGATGAGGATCAGCCCCGCCTTGATCAGCGCCTCCGAGTCGTCCTGGTAGCCCTCGGGCACGATCGTGATCATGCTCCCGGGGGCGCTGAAGTCGGCCGGGGTGATCGGGGTGTTGGTGCCGTAGATCAGCAGCCGCCGACCTGGGCTCCACACCGTGTGCCGCAGGGAGGTGCCGGGCTGCGGGCCGAGGTCCCGCAGCAGGACAAGCGGGGCGGCGAGCAGCGGCAGCGTGCCGAGCATCAGCGTGCGCCGGACCAGCGGCCGCTTGACGATCTGGCTGTTCGCCGCGCCCTCCTTGAAGTACTCCTGGAAGGCGGCTCGGTCTGTCTCGTCGGAGCGCAGTTCGTGCCGCTCCTCGACTACCTCGACGTTCGGCATCAGCTCCCGCACCCAGATCAGCGTGCCGAGACCAAGGGCGATGAGCGCGACCGACAGTGAGGTGCCTAGCGCCAGGTTGGAGCGCAGGGTCTTGTCGATGGTGTGGACACCGAGGCCGACGTAGGCGGCGACGAAACCGCAGCCGGCGATGAACGCCAGGACGAAGCAGGCCGCGACCACCTTCTCGGCCCGCTTGGCGCGCCGTTCGTCGGCCGGGCTGGTCGGCAGGTGGCCCTGAAAGTGCTCTCCGCTGCCCCGCTCGTCACTGACCCGGCCCGCCTCGCCGTCACCGTCCTCGATAACGGCGGTCGGCCCGAGCAGGCGCGGTGCCGGCGGGGGAGTGCCGATGACCCGACGCGGCGGCACCGGACCCTCGGAGCCCTCGGTCTCTTCCTTGTCGCTCATGATTACTACTACTCCGTCCCCGTCACTCTTAGATCACGTCGCTTGGCGGTAATCCACATCGCGATGATCACCAGGAAGCCCATCCCGCCCAGGAAGACCACCAGGCCCTCGGTGACGGGCCCGGTCCGGCCAAGCGAGAAACCGCCAGGGTTGGCCTCTACCCGGGTCTGCGTGATGTAGGCGATGATGTCGCGCTTGGCCGACGGGCTGACCGCACCGTCGGAGAACACCGGCATCGCCTCGGGCCCGGTCAGCATGGCCTCGTAGATCTGCGTCGGGGTCGACTGGGTCAGCGGCGGCGCGTCCTTGCCGTAGGTGAGGGCACCGCCGGCCCCGGCGAAGCCGTGACACTGCGAGCAGTTGGCGCTGAACAGTTGTTCTCCGAGCGCAGTGTTCGCTCCGGAGGTGGACACCTGCTGGGCGTCGGGGATCGGGGGTCCGCCGCCGAGGGCGGCGATGTAGTCCGCGATCTGGTAGATCTGCTGCGCGGTGAACTGAGACGGCTTGCGCTCGTTCTCCGCGCCGGACTCCTTGGCCGGCATCCGCCCGGTGGACATCTGGAAGTCGACCGCGGCCGCGCCCGCGCCAATCAGGCCCGGGGCCTGCGCGCTGCCCTGCGCTTCCAGCCCGTGGCAGCTCGAGCAGTTCGCCTCGAACAGGTTCTTGCCCGCGTTGATATCCGACTGCGACGCGCCGGGCGCCGAGGCCTGCGCGGTGCCGCCGCTGCGGCTGAAGGCACCGTAGACCAGGCCGACCATGACGAGCCCGAGCAGCAGGGCCGTGTAGCCGGCGACCGGGCGCCTGCGCCTGGCGTTGAACCAGCTCACTCGCGTCCCCTGACTAATGGATGAGGTAAATGGTGGTGAACAGGCCGATCCACACGACGTCGACGAAGTGCCAGTAGTACGACACGACGATCGCGCTGACCTGCTGTTCATGCGTGAAGGTCTTCGCGGCGTAGGTACGCCCGAGAAGGAAGACGAAGGCGATGAGACCGCCGGTCACGTGCAGCCCGTGGAACCCGGTGGTCAGGTAGAACACCGAGCCGTAGTTGCTCGAGGAAACCGTCAGATGCTGCTTCCCCACCAGGTCCAGGTACTCATAGCCCTGTCCGAGCACGAAGTACAAGCCCATCAGGAACGAGAGCACGTACCACTCGCGCAGGCCCCAGCTCAGCGGCTGCATCAGGCCCTTCGTGCGCCTGATCTGCCCGCGCTCGACCGCGAACACGCCCATCTGGCAGGTCACGCTGGACAGCAGCAGGACGGTGGTGTTCACCGACCCGAGCGCGATGTCCAGATGCGCGCCTGGCCACGCTAGTCCTGAACCCTTGTCCACCGACCTGATGGTGAAGTACATCGCGAACAAAGCCGCGAAAAACATCAGTTCAGAGGACAGCCAGATGATGGTGCCCACGCTGACCAGGTTGGGTCTGCTGGCCGGCGTGCGGGGAGCCGTCTCAACGGTTGCTGTCGCCACGAAGCAATTATTACGACAACCTGTAGGCGATCGCTACGCGACCCCCCGCGTTGGTCACCGTATCGGTACCATGCTGAGTCATGAAGGTCGTTGTGTACAGCCACGACGCGGATGTCCGGGCCCAGGTTAGGCTCGCCATCGGGCGTCGTCCCGCTATGGACGTGCCGGACGCCGAGATCATCGAGGTCGCCACGCAGCCTGCGCTGTTCCGGCTGCTCGATGCGGGCGGCGCCGACGTGATGGTGCTAGACGGGGAGGCCCAGCCGGCCGGCGGGATGGGCGTATGCCGCCAGGCCAAAGACGAGATCTATAACTGCCCGCCGGTGCTGCTGATCATCGGCCGGCCCGACGACGGCTGGCTTGCCACCTGGTCGCGGGCCGACGCGGTAGTGAGCCATCCCATCGACCCGATCGCGCTGGCGCACGAGCTAGCCGGGCTGATGCGAGAGCGTCCCGCAGTCACCAGCTAAGTCTCCCGCCCCCCCTTTTTTCCGAACGATCCCTGGTTTCACTTCGTACCCCTGGGGGCTCGCCGTGGATGCCCGCACTACCTGGCCCGCACTGCTCGGCGCGCTCATCCGCGGTGATGCGCTCACCGCGGATGAGACCGAGTGGGCCATGAACGAGATCATGGAAGGCGCGGCGACGCCGTCCCAGATCGCGGGCTTCGGGATCGCGCTGCGGATCAAGGGGGCATCAGTGGCCGAGATGACCGGGCTGGCCCGGTCGATGCTCGCCCACGCGACACCGATTCACCTGCCGGGACACCTCACTGACCTGGTCGGTACCGGCGGGGACGGGGCGCACACGGTCAACATCTCGACCATGGGCACGATCGTGGCCGCCGCGGCCGGGGTGCGGATGATCAAGCACGGCAACCGGGCCGCGTCGTCGGCCTGCGGAGCCGCGGATGTGCTCGAGGCGCTCGGCGTGGTGATCAACCTGCCCCCGCCGGCCACCGCCGAGCTGGCGGCCGAGGTCGGCGTGGCTTTCCTGTTCGCGCCGCTCTACCACCCGGCGCTGCGGTACGCAGGCCCGACCCGCAGCGAGCTCGGCGTGCCGACCGTGTTCAACTTCCTCGGGCCGGTGGCCAACCCGGCCCGGCCCAGCGCCCAGGCGGTCGGGGTGGCGGACCCGCGGATGGGCGAGATCATCGCCGGCGTGCTGGCGGGCCGCGGCTGCTCGGCCCTGGTTTTCCGCGGCGCTGACGGGCTCGACGAGCTGACCACGACCGGGCCGTCCTCGCTGTGGGTCGTGCACGACGGCGAAGTGACCCAGACGGAGTTCGCTCC
>JALYVS010000615.1 GCA_030853115.1 Actinomycetota bacterium | reverse complement strand
GGTGCGGGGCTGGCGGGGCGGCTGCGGGGGCTGGCGGGGCGGCTGCGCGGGCTGGCGGAGCGGCTGGTCGAGGACTTCGGCGGCGGCACGCTGAGCCGGATTTTCACCCTCCGGCTGATGACCTGGATGGGCGTGGCCGCGCTGGTGAGCGAGGTACTGCCGCTGCAGCGTTCGTACTGGGTGCCGCTCACCGTGGCCATCGTGCTGAAGCCGGACTATGGTTCGGTGTTCGCGCGGGCGCTGCAGCGGGGTATCGGGACCATCGTCGGGGCGGTCGCGGGCGCGGTGCTGCTCGTGCTGCTGCCCTACGGGCGGAGCCGGAACTACGGGCTGCTCTCGACGTTCTTGACCCCGCTCGTCGTGGTGCTTATCGACCTGCTCACCCCGGCAGGCTGGCGGCTCGCCGAGGACCGGCTGACCGACACGCTGATCGGCTGCGCGATCGCGCTGCTGATCGGCTTCGCACCCTGGCCGATGAGCTGGTACGCGCACCTGCCGCGGCAGTTCGCGCTGACCGCGCTGGACGTATGCAAGTTCATAGAGGTAGCGTTGCGCGGGCCGGACGAGGGCGGGGGCTCGAGCACAGGCACAGGCACGGGCGGGGGTATGGGCGGGGGCGCCGGGGAGGCGGTCGGGGCGGGGCGGCCGCCGGCTCGGTCACGGATGCGGCGTTCGACGTACCGGGCCCTGGCCGACCTGCGCACCGAGTTCCAGCGCACGATGTCCGAGCCGCCCTCGATCAGCCGCCGGGCGACCGCCTGGTGGCCGGCCGTGGTCGGCCTGGAACAGGTGATGGACACGGTCACCTCGACCGCGCTTGCGGTGAGCTACGGCGCCCCGGTGCCCCCGCCGGGGTCGGCATGCTGTCGGCGGCGCTGCGGGCGGTCAGTGAGGCGGCTGCGACGGGAACCGCGCTAGTGAGCCCCCCGGAGCTGCCCGAGGACGAGACGCTGAAGCCCGTCACGGAGGCGGTCCGGGCGCTGCTTGGGGTGCTAGGCAGCGGTCAGCGCCTCACCGCCCACGGGTAGCGCTAGCCCGGCCGGCCAGGGCACCCTGGCGCTGCTCCGGCTGCAGGACACGTCAAGTTGGTCGGGCTGGCCGGATTCGAACCGGCGGCCTCCGCGACCCAAACGCGGCGCGCTAGCCAAGCTGCGCTACAGCCCGTATAAGAGCTGAGTGTAGCGGCTGCGGCGGGCCAGCGGCGGATCAGGAAATTTCCTGCTCCGTGAACTCGGGGTCGGCCTGCTTGGACCGCCGGTCGAACCAGGTCACGGCAAGCAGAGCGGCGACGAAAACGAAGACCATCGCGACCAGCAGGGCCAGTTGCGGAGTCGGGATCGTTCCGGTACCGCTGAGGACGACGAGAATCTTCCTGATCACGGCGACTAGGCCCACGATGATGAACGGCTGCGCGACCAGGTGATGAGCACGCAATGACAGCACCACGGTGTGCACGATCTCGACCAGGATAAGCACGAGAAGGACCCGGTCGAGCAAATTGATGCCGGCCGGGTCAAGGGAGGTCTTGTTAACGTCGGCGAAGAAATCAATAATGCCGGAAATCAGTTCGGCACCGGCTAGCACGATCAGCACCACGCCGACGATGACCGACACAAAATCCTGCGCGTGCTCCAGCAGCCAGACACTCGCGGCCACGACGCGGGCCCTGGGTTCTTCCTCCTTACCTTCCGCACCTTCCGCCACGACCACCTCCGCTGCTAACGTAACCCGGGCCAAGCACGGGGAGACCTAGTACACCGAAAAGCCGGAGATAGCGCAACCGTTTGCGGTAATCGTGACCTGGATGTTTGGGGTGTGAGGCGGGCTACGGGGTGCGGAAGTGGTAGCCGGCGGCCAGGAGGCGGGGGAGGACTATTTTCAGGGCGGCTACCGTCTCCGAACGGTCGCCGCCGCCGTCGTGCTCGAGGATGATGGAGCCGGTTCTGGTGTTCCGCATGATGTTGCGAACGATGGCGGCGGCGCCCGGACGCGACCAGTCGCGAGGGTCGACGGACCAGTCGACCGGGGTCATCCCGGTGTGGGCGCAGTACCGGAAAACCTCAGGCGACCAGGCCCCGTAGGGGGCGCGGAACAGGGTCGGAACCCTTCCGGTCACCTTGTGGATCGCGCCGGTGGCCCGGCTCATCTGGTCGGCAATCGCGGCCGGCGTCAGGAGCGCCAGATCGGGATGGCTCCAGGTGTGGTTGGCGATGACGTGGCCGGCGGCCGCGACGTCGCGCGCCACTCCCGGGTGGGCATCGACCTGGACGCCGATCATCGAGAACGTCGCGATGACCCGGTACTTCTCGAGCAGCCGGAGCACCTGCGGGGTGTACACCGGGTTGGGGCCATCGTCGATGGTCAGCGCGATGACCTTAGGCCCGTCGTGGACGTAGAACATCGGGTGGTCATCGGGGTGCCGCCGCGCTTCGCGCCCGGTACGGGCCCTTCTGGTCCCGGCGGGCGTGGTCCCGGGGGCCGCATGCGGGCGCTGGGGCAAGTGTCTGACCTGCGCGGTGGTGACGATCTTCCGGGCGGGATTGGATGCCCAGCCGGCCACCAGGGTCAGGCCCCCGGCCGCCAGCACGACCCGGCGCGTCAAATCCGCGCGCCCAGCAGCCGGCGACCATTTCTCGGTACTCACCTTGGACCTCCGATGACCTTTGCGTCCGGCGCGCCCTGTATGCGCACCTAACCCCAAGACTGCCGGAAAGTGGCATTGGTTGTACGAAAGACACTCCGGCCACGGGGAAGTCGGGCCAGGTTCAATTCCGGTGCGGAGTCCGATGCCGGGATCGTGACCGGGATTGCTGTAATTCCGGCGCCCGCGGCACGCTGGCCCCTACCCTTATGCAGTGCTTTCCGGCCCGGGGAACTTCGGCACGACCACCTTTGACAGAACGGGGCAGCCAGATGAGCAAGTCCAGATCCGCACGGGCGCTTCTCGCGGGAGCGGCCGTGGTGACGCTGGCCGGGTGCGGCGCGTCGGCAGGCAGCCCCGGCGCCGCGCCGGCGGGCAACTCCGGCGC
>JALYVS010000614.1 GCA_030853115.1 Actinomycetota bacterium | reverse complement strand
CCGCCGGCCAGCCCGAGGCCGGCCACCAGGCCGCTGGCGCGGACCAGCGTCACTGAGCCGAACCGGCTGGCCAGGCGGTCCCCCGCCAGCCGGCCCGCGGCCATCGTGACCGAGAACGCGGCCAGCCCGGCGGTCGCGACGCCGGAGGACGAGCCGAGGTTGACGTGCAGGTAGACCGCGCTCCAGTCCCCCGCCGAACCCTCGCCGACCTGCCCGCACAGCGCGAGCAGGCCGAAGATCCAGATCACGATCGAGATCTGCCGCACCGAGCGGAGCGGCGCATCATCCGGCTGCGGCGGGGCGATCACGGGTACCGGGAGGTAGACCCGGGGGCCGGACCGCAGGCCGAGCAGCACCAGCACGGCGCCGGTCGTGGCGAAGGCCGGCAGCAGGCCGGCCCCCAGCCAGGCCGATAGGCCGCCGATCCCGGCGCCGGCCAGCCCGGCGATGCTGTAGCCGGCGTGCAGCGAGGACATGATGGGACGGTCGTAGCCGAGCTCGAGCCGGGCTGCGGAGGCGTTCATGGCCACGTCGAGCAGCCCGGCCATCGCCCCGTAGACGGCCAGCGCCGCCATCAGCGCGGCCAGGTCCGGGGCCACCGCGATCGGGATCATCGCGACCGGGACCAGCAGGCCACCTAGCCTGAGCACCCGGACCGTGCCGAACCGGTCGGTGATACGCCCGCTCAGTGCGAGGGTCAGCACGCTGCCGACCGGGAAGGCGAACAGCGCCAGGCCCAGGCGGCCGTCGCTTAGGTGCAAGGCCGCCTTGATGGCCGGCAGCCGGGCACTCCACGTCGCCGTGGAAACGCCGAGGATAAAGAAGTAAACGAAGACCGCGCCCCTGGACCGGCGAAGCTTAGGGGCAGTCACCACTTTTCGTTTGTAGCACGACGGCCTGGTGGGTCTTTCGGCTGGGCCTGGTCGGCACCCGGAACTGTGATAGCCATGAGGCATGAACACAGCTGGTCTTCGCCGCCGGACTGGGCGGCTTGGTGGCCGCTGGTGTCATGGCCGTGCGGGCCGTGCTGGGCCTGGCCGGTCCGCGCGGCGAGATCCTCGGCCGAGACAATCGTGCAAGTTTAGCCTATCTATCTCTCAGGCTGATTTTGGACCTTCAGTGCGGACACGGTGTGTTCCCCTGAACGACGACCTCGATGGTATCGATGCCCGGTCGCGAGCACCCGCATCCGCCCAGAAACGGCCGAGGCGCTTCTTCTGCTGACCAGGAATCTGACCAATGTGAACTACACGTCGGACCATGACGATCGCCGCTACGCCTATACCGCTCTCCGAGGCCAAGCACACCTGTCCGAACTTGCCAGGCGGGTCCGCCAACAGCATGAGCGGATAACCCTGACTCGCAACGGCGAACCCGAAGCCGTACTGGTCTCCGTGGACGACCTGGAGGGTCTGGAGATGACCCTGGAGATCCTCGGCAACACCGAGGCGGTCGCCGACATCTCGGAGAGCCTGGCCGCGCTAGGCCGCGGTGAGCCCGGCGCCGATCTGGCCACCGTCCGGCAGGACCTGGCCAGACGTCGCGCCACCGGCACATGAGCACTGAGCCAGAACAGCGATAACAGATCCGGTTTCAGCCAGCCGCGCGGCTGGCCATCGCGCAGCGGCTGCCCGAGACGGTCGGTACGGCGGCGCTGGAGTTCTGCGACGCCGCCCTCGCGGTCAACCCGCACCGGGTCGGTAAACCCCTGTTCGGTCCCCTGGCCGGCTGTCACGGCGCACGACGCGGCACCTACCGGATTGTCTACTGGATCGACGAGAGCGCTTGCATCGTCCCTGTCCTCGGCATTGACCACCGCGCCGAGAGTTACCGTCCACACTCCTGACAAGCTGTCGGGTCTCGTCGGTAGCCTCGCTGACGGGACTCTAGGTCAGCGGACCCGTCGCGTCCTGCGCGGCGGAGCCCAGCGGGCCGCCGTCCGAGAAATGGCCCATCTGGGCGGCTTTGAAGCCAATGGGAAGGCCAAAGCCCACATCTCCTGCATCACCCGGCACCCAAAGAAGTCCTTAGAGCCCGTCTCGCTGGAGTAAGGACCGCAGCGCCGGGGTTACTACAGCGGCCGTACGGAGTGCGGGCCGGAATTACGGCAGCAGTCTGCTCACGACTTCCTGCACCGCAGCAAGGTCGTCGACCGCGAACCGCGCCTCGTAAACAGCTTCAAGCGCCGCGCTTAGTGCATGGGGATCCAGCGCGAATCCGACCGACGCAGCGGCTCTAGCCCGCTCGAACGCTGTAAAGTAATCCTGAGGCGACGCGGTACCAGCTTCCGCCATGTCCTGAATATCCCAAGCTATTTCGTCGAGATCCCGGGTCAGCTGCTGCACTCTGGAACGCTCAGCCGCGCTGTCCTTTCCGCCAAGGCGAAGGACGGCTATCGCCGCGTCTAGTCTCGGGTCAGTCAACTGTGTCTTATGTACGGCGAAGACGGCCACATCGGCGGCTATCCTCCTCAATCGTCCAGGTGGCTGCCGCTCAAGCCTCCCGGCAAGGTCCGGAGCAATAGCCAAAAGCCGGCTAGTCACGGTTGCCTGAGCCGGTGGCCGTCGTGGCGTTGCGACAATCCCTTGAGCGAGCCGCCGTATAGCATATGGAAAAGGTTCATGGCACGCAACCACTTCCCCGCATCGTCTGCGGAGCAGGCGGAACGGGCTCAGCAGGCCGGATCAGATCCGTGTACATATCATCGGCAGCGCTGGAGACCGCCTAGACCGCCGCGTCATGGCGGCCCTTATCGATATCCGACGCAGCCGCGTGCCAGTCACAGGAAAACTCGTCCCGGGATCTAAAGAGCTGGCCCTTCTCAAGTTCGTCCGCAGGCCGCTACTGCTTCAGATAAGGGTAGCCCGAACGAGAAGGGTGCCTCGAAGGAACCAAGTTTCATGAATCTTCATCGAATTCAGAATCGAAATCGCATTGTGCTTAAAGATTGCACAGGCAATTTCGTCATGTTGTTTACCTAGCAGGAAACCGCCAAGATCTGGCGAGACATTTCGATTAAAATCATCGCTTACC
>JALYVS010000168.1 GCA_030853115.1 Actinomycetota bacterium | reverse complement strand
CCGCGCCAGGCCGTGTCGAATACGCAGGCCAGGTCGGCTTCCGGGATGCCGCCGCAGCCGTCGGCGACGGCCAGCAACGCGCCGCCGGGTTCCGGTGCGGCCATGACGTGCACGCTGCCGTCCGCCGGGGTGTGGCGAATGGCGTTGATCAGCAGGTTGGTAAGGGCCCGGGACAACTCGCGCGGGTCAGCATGGATGATGAGCGGGGCCCCGGCCTCACCGGTCAGCCGCACGCCGTGAGCCCGTGCGAGTGCCTCCGTGCTGGCCAGGGCGTCGCTTACCACCTCTTCGAGTGCGATCTGGCCGGGGGAAAGACGCAGGGCTCCCGGCTGAACGCGGGATAGTTCGAACAAGTCGTCCACCATGCTGGCGAGCCGGTGAACCTCGGCGCGGATCTGCCGGTAGTAGCGGTCCGGCTCGACGGCGATGCCATCCTCCAGCGCCTCAGCCATCGCGCGCAGTCCCGCGAGGGGCATGCGCAGGTCGTGCGTCACCCAGGCCACGAGCTGGCGGCGGGACTGGTCCAGCTCCCGCTCCCGCGCACGCGATTCCCTCAATGTCTCGCCGGCTACCGCGAGTTCACGCGACAGGGCCGCGAGCTCGGCCGCCATCGGTCCCGTCGGTGTGAGGTACGCGCTGTCCTCGTCGCTAAGGGAACGGGCGGCCTGGCGCAACGCCAGGCTGCTGGCTTCCACCTGTCGCCCGAGCAGGCAGCCGAATCCGATCGCCACCACGGCGGCCACCATGCACACCATCACCACGACGCCCAGGTCATGCGAGGACAGGAACATGGCCTCGGCCGTGCCGAGGGTGCCTGCCACAATGGCGAGCACCACCACGGCCCCACTGACCTGGCATGACAGGCGCAGCGAGGCCCGGCGCAGCAGCCGGATGACGCCCATGCCAGCCAGGCCCACGGCGCTGGTGCAGCCCGCGGCGATCAGGACGACCTCGATCTGCGCGTTCACGTTGGTCCGCCTCCAGGCGTTAGCCGAACCCTCAGGCATCGGGCCGACGCTCGCGTGGCCAACCTCGTTCCCGAGGTGTTATTCGTTGCCAACCCAGGTTTGGATTGCTCACGTGGAGTCCGCCTCCGGTCGCACGCCGTTCTGCCGGCCGCTGGGCTGCTCGGGGCCGGGGCCGGGGCCGGGTGGGTCGGGGTCTTCGACGGCGGGTGGCTGGGAACCCGACAGGGATTCGCGCTCCTCATCAGGGCCAGCGGCCTCCGCTGGCGCGGGTGCGCCGGCATCCTGATTTTCCTCCGGCTCCTCCGGCTCCCTAGCGACCTGACGAGAATCGGTCTCAGGCCCGCTCTCATCATCGGGAACTTCCGCCCCGCTCTTGTGGTCAGGATCGGCGCCGTCAGCGGCCGCATCCGGTCCTTCGGGTGCCTCCTCCAGCCCCGCCGGTGCCGGGACGCTTCGCGAGCTGCGGCGCAGCCGGACGGCGAAGGCGACGGCGGACAGCAGGAACAGCGCGCCGGTGACCGCCAGCCAGTGCCACACGTACGGGTCGGCGGACAGCGTGGTCGACGCGTGGTACGGACTGGACAGCCGGAGGATCAGCGGGAACCACACGAGCAGCAGCAAGCCGGACAGCGCTGCGGGCACGCGCAGGTAGTTGATCCACGGGCCCGCGGGCAGCTGCGGCTCGCGGTGTCTGATCGCCATCATGGCCGAACGGTCGGCCAGCGTGTACAGCGGCATCAGCAGCAGGTCGTGGCCGATGACCGCCCCGAGGAACCAGGCAGTTACCCCTAGCGGCGCTGACGGGATGAGCCGGGCCGCCGCGTAGCCAGCCAGGCCGAAACAGGCGAGCATGGCGAGCAGGTGCAGGGGACTGGCGCCGTACCAGCGCAATTGACGTCTCATCTCAGCTCACGAAGGTCAGGCTGGCGACCCACTTGGTGTTGTGCACACCGGGGCCGGCGGGCACGATCACGCGGGCGGGATATCCGTGGTCCAGGGACAGGTCCGTGCCGTTGACCCGCAGCGCGAGCAGCGAGTCCTGGTCCATGATCTGACCGGCCGACAGCGCGGCGTGCCGGAAGGTCCCGCCGGCTTCCAGCGAATCGACCAGCACCATGGCCGGATGGCTGGCGCCGGCCAGCCGGGCCAGGTCACCCAGCCGCACCCCGGTCCAGGCCTGGTTGTCAGTGGACCAGCCCTCAACGCAGGCGATCGGCAGGTACGCGGTGTGCTGCTCCATGCCGAGCAGGTCGGTCCGGCTCAGGTGGATGGGCGCGGGACCGGCCGGCCCCGCGCGATCGAGGGTGAGCCGCCAGCTCGCGCCGGTCTCAGTGGCTTTGATGCCCGCCTCAGCTGCGGTTACGTTGATCTGGAAGTCGTTAGGCCCGTCGCCGAGGTCTTGCCCGTGCGGTGCCAGCAACGCGGTGCGGCGCAGCGGACCGCCCAGCGACTGGCCCACCGTCAAGATCCCCAGCAGGAGCGAGCCCGCTCCGGCGAAGGCCAGCGCGCCCCGCCGGGAGATCGTCGGCGTGCCGGGTGCCGGGCTGACCAGGTTTCCTTCTTCGGGTGGTTCCGGCTCCGTATGCGCGGTATCGACGCGCAGTAGCCGCATCAGGCCTTCGGTCCGCAGCGACTTGACCACGGTCCGGCTCTTAAGGCCGGTGTGGACCACGAGACCGGCCACGAAGACCCAGGCGCCGTAGAAGTGCAGCGTGTAGAAGGAGCCGGGGAACTTGTAATACTGCTGGATGTTGAGGATTCCGGTGACGAACTCGAAGACCACCCCGCCCACCAGAAGCAGCAGCGACAGCCTCTCCAGGGCGTGCGCGGGGTGGCGGGCCGGCGGCCACTCGAAAAGTTTCGGCAGGACCGACCACAGCTTGGCCAGCAGGATCGGGATGAGCATCAGTCCGAGGGTGACGTGCACGCCCTGGTTCACCCGGTACAGCCAGACCGGATGCGTAGGCCAGGAGAACAGGTAGAAGCCGAGAATTCCCTTGCCGTGCGTGGTGTCGTTGATCCGGTTGAGGTCAGGGTTGTAAGCGGCATAGGACAGCAGACCGGTCACGAACAACACCGTGATGCCGGCCAGCAGGATCAGGCCGAGTATCGAGGTCAGCCACGGTCCCCGGATCGGGCTACGCCAGAAGGACCGGCGGAACGGGCCTGGCAGTTCATCGGGTCGCGGCAGCCGTTGCCACCCCTGCACGGCTCGCTGGAGGAGCGAGGTCCGGCCCTCGGGTAGCTTCTCGTCGTCCGTCATGCCCTGCCTCCTGACTGACCGGCCCGCGATGGTGGTGTCGCCGCGGCCGCGCTGATCACGGGACCGTCAAGCGCGCTGACCGCCGCCGCGCAAGCGCCGTCGCCGTCGCCGACGGGAAGCCATACGTACGTCGGCCGCCCGGCGGGCCCTGCGACCCGCTGGAACACGGCCTGCGGCAGGCCGGCCAGCAGCGTTTGCGGGCAGCGGCGGTAATAGCGCATCAGATCCCGGGGAAAGCCGTCCGGCGGTGCGCGGTCCTCGGTCACGATCGCGCTGAACCGCCGCGCCGTCACCGCGCCCGCGGCGCTCCGCGTAAAGCTCTCGATGGCTACCGGGTCCGAGGCGCGCAGGATGTCATCCGTCGCGCCCTGCTGGGCCACGGCGGGCAGCCCGGCCAGCAGTCCGAGGCCGGGATCGGTGGGAACCGCGACCGTGCCGCCGAGCGCGCGCAGCTCTGACGTCAGCTGACGGCCGGCCGCGCGGTCCGCGCTCGTCGGCACGGCATGGCCCGGGCGGAAGCCGTTCACCAGCGTGACCAGCTGTGCGATGACCAACGCGGCGGAGGCAGCCGCGACCCACCGGCCGATCCAGCCCGCCTGCCAGTTCGTGACCCGGGCCCGGGCCGGCCGGTCCACGCAGTAACTCACCAGGGCGCCGGGATGGCCGCTCATTGCCAGTCCCGCCAGCAGCGCCACCGCGAGGTAGGCGGGCAGCAAGTCGTTGACGACACCGCCGCTGTGGACCAGCGTGACGTAGCCCTCCACCACCAGGGCGGAGCAGCCTGCCAGCAGCACCAGCGGTGTCCGCCGCACCCCGAGGACCAGGGCGTAGCAAGCGAGGCCGAGCGCGGGCAGCAAGTAGCCGGTCCAGAACTGCCCGATGGCGGCGTCGTTGAGGGTGTGCTGACTCATCAGCACGAAGACGTAGTAGATGTACCAGCCGTGGCTGGTCAGCCCGAGCAGGAGCGTGCTGATCGACAGGGCGGCCCCGTAGGTCAGCGCGGCCCGCCAGGCCAGCCGCCGACGCGGGCCGGCCGCCAGCGCGATGAGCACCGCGACACCTTCCGCGAGCCCGTTCTGCTTGGTGAGGAATGCCGCCGTGAGCAGCAGCCCGGTGGCGACGGCCCCGCGAGTGCGGCGCATCCATCGCGCCGCGTACAGGGCGGCGACGCTGAGCGCGAGGAACAGCGAGTCCACCCGCGCGACGTCGAACCAGGTGTGCGAGGCGAAATAGGTCGCGGCCAGCAGGCCCGCCGCCGCGATCCCGGCGGCGGCGCTCGCGGTCTCGCGCTGGACCAGCCGGGCCAGCACCGCGAAGCAGACCAGGGAGGACACCAGCGACACGAGCCGCAACGGCAGATAGCACAGGCCGAGCACGCTAGCCGCCGCGGCCGAGGTGGCGAAGTAGAGCGGCGGGTAGCCGTCCGGCACGTAGCCGACCGTCGGCGCCGCGTAAAGCGGGCGGCCGGTGAGGATCCGGTGGACCTCGATCAGCGAGTTGCTTTCGAGATATTCGAGAGGGAAGGGGTAGTTCAACCGGAGCAGGGCGACGACCAGGTAGGTGAAGATCGCGGCGAGCCCGAGGAGTGCGGCCGCCAGGCGCGGGATGCACGACACGTCCCAGCGCCCGAACGGCCGGACACGCGCCGACCCGGCCACATCGCCTGGGACGGCCGCAGGTCCAGCGCTGACAGCACCTCGCGGGCCAGGGCTACTCACGCTGAGTATTAGACGCACGCGGACCGCGCTGGGCAAACGGTCAGAGGCGAGTCTTTTGTCGCTTATGTCGGATACTGCGAGCGCTCCCGAGCCCATGATGAGGGTGCGCCTGGCCGTGGCGCGTAAGACAGGCACGGTCAGCTAAAGGGCTTTGACCAGCGCATTTGCCGCTACTGGCCCATCGGTTCTCGCTCATTGACCGCGACTGCCCGGGCCGGGTCACCTGCCGTCAGCGGGCTTACCTTACGTGTTGGAGATATCTGCCGACCTGACCGTCCTCACGAGGGGTCCGGGTCCCAGCAGTAGCCGATGCCGCGGACGGTCCGGAGCAGCGCAGGCGACGTCGGTTCCTCCTCGACCTTGGCGCGGATCCGGCGCACGTGCACGGTAACGGTCGACTGGTCGCCGAACGACCAGCCCCACACCTGTTCCATCAGCTCGGCCCGGGTGAACGCCTGACCGGCGTGTGACATGAAGAAGGCGAGCAGGTCGAATTCACGCACGGTCAGGGCCAGCTCCCAGCCCTCCCGGCGGGCCCGCCGGGAGGCCACGTCGACCTCGATGCGTCCTGACCGCAGCGTCGGTGCCGCCGTTCCCGTCTCGGGCGCGGCGGCCCGCCGCAGCACGGCCTGGACGCGCAGGGCAAGTTCCCTGGGGCTGAACGGCTTGGTCACGTAGTCGTCCGCGCCCGTCTCCAGCCCGAGAACCCGGTCGGTCTCCGCGCCGAGGGCGGTCAGCATGATCACGGGCAGCGCGGCCGGCTCGACGGATGCGGCGCGCAGGCGGCGGCATACCTCCAGGCCGTCGATGCCGGGCAGCATCAGGTCGAGCACCACCAGGTCGGGCGGCCACTCCGCGGCGAGCGACAGCGCGGCAGGACCGTCGGCTGCGTGCCGCGGCTCCATGCCCGCATGCCTGAGGTAGTCGACGACGACTTCGGCGACCGTGGGATCGTCGTCGACCACCAGAACACGAGCGCTCATGCCCCGAGTGTAGAAACCAGTTGCCACGGCATCAGGCAGTTGGCCGTTCCCGGCCGTTCCCGGCCGTTAAGATCCTGCGCCCGCTCACCGCGGGGAGGGTGCGGACAGGCGCGTTTCCTCATCTCGTAAGGTCTTCTCCTTGCCCGTGGGCTCGCCGTGCTCGTAACGTCACTGCTGTGACTCTAGACGTGATCCGGCCCGGCCAGGATCAGCCACGAGAGCAGGCATGAGGGCGGGGGCAATCGGCCTCTACGAGGAGGCGCTGGGCGGGCCGGGTGCCGGGCTGCTGCTGCGGACGGCGTGCGGCCGCGCGCTGCCGCTCCAGCTCGAACGCTGGTGCGGGCCGCCCGACCTGGCCGATGAGGAACTGCTGCGCCGCTGCCAGGGGCCGGTACTTGACATCGGCTGCGGTCCCGGGCGTCTGACCATCGCGCTGGCCGAGCGCGGGATCCCCGTGCTCGGCGTGGACATCTCGCGGATCGCGGTGGCGCGCGTACGTGAGGCCGGGGCGTGCGCCCTGCGCCGTTCGGTATTCGATCCGCTGCCCGGCCAGGGCCGGTGGGCGACCGCGCTGCTCGCCGACGGCAACATCGGCATCGGCGGGTACCCCGACGAGCTGCTGCGCCGCTGCGCCCGGCTGCTGGCGCCCGGCGGCCGGCTCCTGATCGAGGCCGAACCGGACGACATTGACGAGCGGGTGACGGCGTGGCTCGAGCACGCCGACGGCAGGCGCGGACCGGCGTTTCCCTGGGCCCGGCTCGGCATGGGCGCGCTCGTCAAACTCGCCGCCGCCGCCGGCCTGCACCACCCGGAGGAGTGGAACCACGCCGGCCGGCCGTTCGTCTGCGTCTCGCATGGCCTGAACGGCTAGCCGGATTCTTACGGGTTGGTGACACGACACGACCCGGACGTAAGAAGGCGGCCGGCGGCCACCGTTGATGAGAGTGGATCGGCGGATCACTGCGGATCCTCCCTCGTCAAGGAGAACGGAATGCGAAATCGCATCTGGCTGGCCGCGGGCGGCAGCGTGCTAGCCGCCTCGATCAGCTTGGTCGGCGCGGCTACCGCGGCCAGCGCCAGCACGGCGAGCGCCAGCGCGGCGAGCACCAGCGCGGTGGTCGGCTACACCTATATCGACGGCAACACCGCCGTCTCCAACACCATCGAGGGGTTCGCCCGGCACGCTGACGGCTCGGTCACCGCGCTGCCCGGATCCCCGTTCGTGGCCGGCGGCGCTGGGCTAGGCACTGGCCTGGCGTCCCAGGGCGCGATCCAGGCCACCCGCGATGGCCGCTACCTGCTGGCGGTCGACGCCGGCAGCAACCAGGTCTCGGTCCTGCGCATCACGGCGGGCGGTGTGCCGGTCCCGGTGGGCCAGCCGGTGTCCTCGGGCGGGATCAAGCCGGTCAGCGTGGCGATATCACCCTTCGGCCTGGTCTACGTGGCGAACTCCGGCGCCGGCGGCAGCGGCTACTCGGGCCTCCGGCTGGGCTTCAACGGCAGCCTGACCCCGATCCCGGGGTCGACGGTCACCGTCCCGGACGGCTCAGGCCTGGGTGACGTCTTCTTCAACGCGTTCGGCGACCACCTCATCGGCACCCGCACCGGCACGTCGGAGATCGACAGCTTCGTGGTGCTGCCCGGAGGGCACCTGCTCGCCGCGAACGGCTCGCCGTTTACCGGTCAGGGCCTCGGCCAGCTCGGAGCCGAGTTCTCGCCGGCCCGGCCCGCGGAGCTGTTTGTCAGCAACGCCCACAACGGTGCTGGCCTGGGTACGGTGTCCGCGTACCGCGACAGCCTGTTCGGCCAGCTCACCTCGGTCGGAGCCTCGCCTTATGCCGACGGGCAGACCGCGCCGTGCTGGGTGGAGATCAGCCACGACGGCCGGTACCTGTTCACCGTCAATACCGGGTCGGGGACCATCTCTGGCTACGCCATCAACTTCGATGGCTCCCTTACCCTGATTGGCAGCACCCCCATCTCGGCCGGCGGCGCCGACATCGACGCGCGGCTGTCACCCGACGGCCGGACGCTGCTGGTGGACGGCAGCGGCAACCACATCCTGTCGGCCTTCGCCGTGAACGGCGGAACCCTCACCGAGCTGCCCAGCTCGCCGACGCCGCTGGCCGCAGGCGGCTCCCCGGCCGGGATCGTGAACATCTGAAGCGGAACGAACCGGCGTTTAACCGCCAGTGTCCTGGTCCGCCCCGCGGGGCGGACCAGGACATCCGCGTTGAGCGGGCCGGCCGCGGTTCAGACGGCGTGCGTTCGCAGGTAGCGGATCAGGCCGATCACGTCGTCGGGCACGAGCCGCCCGATGGCCCCGGTCGAGTAGACGCCGACCACGACCTGGCCGGCCGGGTTGAGGACGAACCCGGTGGACTGCACGAACAGCGGGTCGTCGTTGACGAAGGCGCCGGTCGCCTCGGCCAGCGAGCGGGCATCGACGCCGTAGCCGACATCGAACTCCAGACCGTCCTTGGCGATCAGGTCGGCCGTGGTGGCCTCGTCGTCGACCGACAGGGCCACGACCCGGGCGCCGATCTCGGTGAGATCATCCTTAGCGCGCTGGAAGGCCCGCAGCTGCGTGTTGCAGTAGGGGCACCAGGCGCCGCGGTAGAACAAGACCACGCCGAAGTGGCCGTCCAGCGCGTCTGGCAGCTGCAGGGAGCCGCCGCCGGCCTTGGCCACGGTGAGGGACGGAAATTTATCGCCGGGATGAAGAGCCATGAGATCCTCCGTATGGTCGGGTAAAGCGAATGACTCGGCAGACTCGCCTGGCCTTGCGCCAGCGTGGCGCCGGGTGATGCCCGCGTTCGGTTAGCTGCGCTCGCCGCCCCGGTCTTACCAATGACGCCCAACCCGGCTGCGCGGGACACTGTGACCGCGTCCGTAGGATCGAGGTCATGATGCCAGGTGATCCCGCCGTCGACGGGACCACGCTGCCCGCTGATTCCGATCCGGACTCGGCGACGTGGGTCCGGTCGCTCACCGGGCCCCGAGGACCAGCGCGAGGCGGCGCTGGCGCGGCTGCACGAGATGCTGCTGAGGATCGCGCGCAGCGAGCTGCGGCGGCGAAGCGGGCAGCTGCGGATCACCGGCCCCGAGCTCGATGACCTCGCCTACCAGGCCGCAGCCGATGCGCTGCTGGCCATCACGGCCAAGGTCGGCCAGTTCCGCGGCGAAAGCCGGTTCACGACCTGGGCGTACAAGTTCGTGATCTTCGAGGTTTCGGCCAAGCTCGGACGGCACTTCTGGGTCAACCCGCCGGTGCCCATGGACGCCGACGACTGGGACCGGCTACCCGACCGGTTGGGACTGGAGCCCGCTCGCGAGGCCGAGCAGCGCGAGCTGGCCAGCGCCGTGCGCCGCGCGGTGGACGAGCAGCTGACCCCGCGGTAGCGGCAGGTCTTCGTGGCGCTCGTGCTGGACGGCGTACCGCTGGACGCCCTGGCCGGCCAGCTCGGCTCCACCAGGAACGCGATTTATAAGACAATGTTCGACGCCCGGCGTAAGTTGCGAGCCGCTCTCGCCGCTAACGGGTATCTAGACGATCAGACTTCGAGGCGCTCATGAACGGCTGGTCATCGCTAGACCGCTTCCTGCAGACCGACCCGCGCGATGTGGGCTGCGCCGAGGCGATGGACCTGCTGCACGTCTACGCCGAGCTGGTGGCCGCCGGTGCCCCGGCCGCGGGACGCTACCCGGGCATCGCCGCTCATCTGCGGGCCTGCGGTCCGTGCGGCGAGGACTTCGACGGACTGCTGGCGGCGGTGCGCGGCACCGCGGACTGACTCACCAGACGCTGCGGGCTGCCTGGTCCGGCGGGCGGCTGCGGCTCCGGGTGCGCTGGCATGCCGGTGAGCAGGTTGACGCGGTCGCCGACGGCGACGAAGATCGCCTGGGAGAGGTGGCCGGGTGCGCCATTGGCGGCCAGCAGGCGGGCGGCGGCGGGGTTCATGATGTTCCCGCCATCGCCGTAGGTTTTCCAGGTGGCGGGCAGGAACTGCATCCGGCCGAGGGCGCCGGCGCTGGAGGGCCCGTCGTCTTGGCCGTCGCGGCTTTCGGTTTCGCCGATGGCGGCTAGGACGGTCCACGGGATGCCGTACCGGGTGCCTGCTTTCTTGAAGCCGGCGAGGTAGCTGGCGGGGATGGAGCGGCGGTGGTGCTGGCGGCGAGCTGGGTGGTGCAGGCGGCGGCTTGCTGCCCGGTGATGCCGGCGGCCGCGCCGATGACCGCGGCGAGGAGCAGGAGCAGGAGCAGCAGCGCGGTGGTGGCGGCGGCCGGGCCGTGCCCGGTGGCGGGTTCGGGCATCAAGGGCGCTTCCTTCAGGTGTTGCCTGCGGCGGCGGGCTCGATGTCCCAGACGGTCCAGCCGTGGCCGGTGGGGTGAGGGTGACCGCGTAGGTGGCGGTCGCCTGGGTGCTGGCGGTGATGACCTGGGTAGCGGTGACGGTGATGGTGACCGAGCCCGGGGTCAGGTCCCGGATGGCCAGGGCGGTGACGGTGGCGCGGGCGCCCTGGCGGGTGGCGGCGCGCTGGGCCAGGATGCTGGGGGTGCCCGCGGCCTGGGCGAGGGCGGGTTTCAGCGTGGCGGCGGCCATGGGCTGCAGCGTGGCGAGCCAGGCGGCGGGGGGCTGCCGCCAGGACCAGGAGTCCCAGGCGGCGGTGAACCGTCCGGCGAGGGCGGCGGCGGCCTGCAGGCGGGCCGCGCTGAACGGCAGCAGCGAGGCCAGCGGCGCAGATGGTGTCCGGGGCTAGAGCCTGTCCCATAGATCTTGATCATTGTTTCCGGTTGGATGTCCCTATGTATGAGGACTTTGGGGTGCCAGAAGTTTGCATGGCCTGTGAGCTGCAGCGATGACCATAGATCGTCGTAGGGCATCATGGTCATCTGTGTCCCTTCGCACGCCGAGCTGGCTGGCGATCTCGGCCAGGGTGGGCATGCCGGCGTCGCGGAGGCGGTGCTCGCGGCTGCGGAGCTGGTAGTCGTCGCGGATGTTGCGGATGATGAGCGGGTGGAAGGAGCGGCCTTCGCCGCTGGTCAGGCCGCGGTTGTTGAGGATGACGGCGATCTGGGCGTGGGTGTGGTGATCGAGCAACTCATCGATGGCGGTGACGGCCTCGGCGGGTGTCTTGCGCACCTGGGCTGCGGTGGGCGGGACAGGCAGGGTGAGGGTGCGATGCTGTCCGGCGGGCAGGCGGACGTGCGCGGTGATGGTGTCGCGGCTCCAGGTGATGGTGACGTCGGTGAACAGCAGCCGGGCGATGCGCTTGCGCTCGCGGGCGGGGTGGCGGGGTCGTTCCAGATCGCGGGCAGGTCGATGGCCAGCTGCTGGATGCGGGTTTTCTGGGCGTCGGGTGAGGTGCCCGGTGTTGTTCTTGCGGGCGTGGTCGTATGCGTCTTGCGCCTGGCTGAGTGCGCGCAGTGCGGTGTTACAGTCGGCTTCGGGGGTGCCGGCGACGAGCCGGCTGGCGGGGCCGACGGTGAGGTAGCGGCGGCGGGCGAGGTCGGCGTGGTAGCGGGCGCGCTCGACGTGCGCGGCGCGCAGGGCGCCGGC
>JALYVS010000613.1 GCA_030853115.1 Actinomycetota bacterium | reverse complement strand
CGGGGTTGCGGTAGGTGGTGGGCAGCAGCTTGAGCTTCGCGGCCGGGACGTGCGGGAACCGCTGCCGGACCCGTTGCTGCTGGGTGGTGATCACCTCGGCGGTGGCGCTGCTGATCGGCAGGCGGCGTCCCAGCCGGTTGGCCTTGATGTTGTCATAGACCAGGACGGCGCCGCCGTCCTTGTCCCGGGCCAGGCAGTCCAGCGGGAGGGTGAGGATGTCCTCGGGCCTGCGGCCGGTGTCGATTCCGATCTGGGCGGCGGCCCTGACCTCGGCAGGGTCGAGGGTGTGCAGGCTGGCGCACAGGATCGTCATGATCTCCGGCGGCAGGTCCCGGCCGGGTTCGCCGCGCTCGGGATCGGCGGGGATGTCAGCGCGTCCGATGCCGACATCGCCGGCCAGTCCGGCTGCGGGCTGGCCTGTGCGGGTCAGGCCGAGGGCGCGGATCCCGGCCAGCACTTCCCGCACGTCCCGGCAGATCATGTTCCGGCGGTAGCGGCTGAGCTGGCCGCCTGCTTCGAGGTAGGCGAGCCGGGCGAGGAAGTTCTCCAGGTCGCTGCGGCCCAGCGCGGCCGGGTCGGACCCGTCGTCTGGCCTGCCGTGCAGATGCTGGGACAGCAGCGCCACGCTGTTGATCTTTGCCTGGACCCGGGAGATGCCGCTGCCGCGGTGGCGGGGCAGCTGCTCGGCCGCCCACCGCTTGGCGGCGGCAGCCAACCACGGCTGGGTGATCTTGGTGAACGACAAGGCGCCGGGGTGGCCGAAGATCGCCAGGTCCCAGGTGTCCTTGCTCTGCTCGCGGCCAGGGTCGGCCAGCGCCCGGCGGACATCGCGGGTGAAGGCGTGCAGCACCGACCGGGCACGCTTGCCCGGAGCCAGGCCGGGGTCACATTCGCTGATCGAGACGCACTGCTGGCGGCGGACGGTGTCGCCAGCGGCCCGCAGCACCACATCGGTCAGCCGCAGCCCGCTGCGGAGGCGGGTCTGCAGGCCGACCAGGAGCTCCACGACGACCAGGTCCGGCAGCGCCCGCAGGTTCACCTGCCCCGGCTCGGCTACCCCCGGCTCGGTGGCCTGCCACCACTGCTCATTCACCTCGGCACTGTCCGGCTGGTTTACGCGCCAGCGCTGGTAGTGGGTATTGCAGTAGCCGGCAGCGCCATCGGCGGTGCGTGTGCACGCCAGCACCAGGCACGCCCCGAGAGGCGGCAGAGGCCGTACCCGCCGGTCGGTGAGGAACTGTTCCAAAGGGACAGGCGTGCGCCGGCCGCGGAACTGCTTGGCGTGCGGCTCGCACATCACCGCCTGCCGCGTCGTGGGCTTGCACTGGCACCCTGGCACCGCGCAGTCCCCGGCGGGGGCGGGCGCCGCGGGCAGATGCTGGGCGGCGGCGATGCCTGCGGCGTTCATCCCCAGCCGCGTCAGCCGGGTGAAACACCGGTAGCAGACGCCCGGGCAGTCGTTATGAACGGTTCCGGTGCAACCTGCGGCCCGGCACACCTGACGGCCCAGCAGCCGGTGCTGCGCGGGCAGGAACAAGACCCGCGCCGCCGGATCCCACCCTGCCTCTTCCAGCAGCGCGCGGTCGAGCATCGCGGCCAGGCGCGCGGACGTGCTGTCGAGGGCCACCCCGTCCAGCACGTGCGGGAACCCGGCAGCTGTCCCGGCGGCCGGGAGCGCCCTGGCCAGTGCCGCAGCGGTCACCGGCTGCCTGCTTCGCGCTCGCGGGGGCTGGGCACCGCATCCACCGCGGCCCGCAGCCGGGAGGCACCGGGATGCACATACACCTGAGAGGAGGAGATGTTCGCGTGTCCGAGCAGGTCAGCCACCACATCGATGCCGACGCCGGCATCGGCGGCATTGCTGCCGCAAGCGTGCCGCAGCTGATGCGGGCTGACCGGGGTCTCCAGCCCGGCCCGGCGCGAGGCCGCTGCGAGCAGTTCCCCGATCGCGTCCGGGCGCATCGGCGCGCCGGGCTGGCCGCGGAACAAGTTGACCAGCGAGAAATCGCTGAACCTTGCCTGCGGCACCCGCATCCGCTCGAACTCGTAGGTATCGAAGGCCTGCACGGTAAGGAAGTCCAAGGGCACGACCCGTTGCCGGCGGGACTTGGCCCATGCCCCGTTGGGGTTATCCTCGCGCCGGATCACGTGCAGGTGCGCCCGGGCGACCTCGCACCCCAGCCGCCGCGAGTCCGCGAGCAGGTGCACATCGCTGCGGCGCAGCCCGCATACCTCACCGCGGCGCAGCCCCGCCCGGGCCATCAGCAGCACGATCAGCCGGTCCCGCGCCGACCGGCACGCTCCCAGCAGCGCGACGATTTCCTCATCGCTGGCGCGGTCCACCGCCGTCCCGGGTTCGCGCAGCCGGTGCCGGGCCCGCATCCGCCACGCCATCCGGCCGTCCTCACCCCGGGCATGCTCAGGCAGATCACGGTCGTCGGCCACCTCATACAGCAGCGGCACCAGCCCCGCAGGGGCCGCCCCGGCCGAGACCGCGTAGACCACCATCCCCCGCACCGCGGTCAGCACCCCGTTGATCCGCGACGCCGACCGCGCAGGCGCGGCACCAGGCCCGGCCAGCACAATCCCCGCACCAGGCCCGCCCCCCTCAGCACCCGAGACCGACGGCCCGGCATGGGCCAGCCATGTCATGAACAAGGCGAACTGCTCGATGCCGGCCTGCCAGGACCGCTCCGTCCGTGCGCACCAGCGAAGGAACAACGCGATCGCGTGCGCGTACGCCTTCGTCGTGGACTCCGCCCCGTCGCGGCCGAACCGCTGATGCCGCAAGAACGCATCCGCGACGGCGACCACCCGCAGATCCTCATCCAGCACCGTCCAGTACCGCTGCCCGGACGGCAACCTCACCGCGAACGCCCGCATTTCCTGATCCCCCCGATCTCGTGCTGCGCTGTCTGCACAACTACCAGACACGAGCACGACACCCACGGAGAAACGCCGGACCACCAGCAAGAACACCCAGATCGCACGACATCATGCAACGGGTCCCGGCCCCCGGGAAAGGGCTGCGCCGCCGGGAAG
>JALYVS010000167.1 GCA_030853115.1 Actinomycetota bacterium | reverse complement strand
GGTGTAGGCGTTGACGGTCCACTGCAGCCCCTCCAGGGAGGCGTGCAGGTGGGCACGGATGGACGGCAGCGCCGTGGTCACCACCAGGTTGTCGAGCGAGGCCATGAACAGCGCGGCCGAGGTTACGGCGAAGGTCCACGCGGTGCGGCTCTTCGTAGTCATGTCATCCTCCTATAAAGTGAGTAGTTACTAACTTCTTGGATCAAAAAAAATAGCTGGCGACGGTTGGGCCGGCGTACTGGCGACCGGCCTACTCGCTGGCCGCGGGGGGCTCGGCTTCCTTAGGGCACCAGCTGGTCCAGCGCTCGTCGACGGAGGGCAGGTCCATCGACGCGGCCACGTTCATCAGCATGCCGACCGCGAAAAAGTCCACCACCCGCTGGAACGGCAGCCCGGTCAGCCTCTCGGTCAGCTCCCACAGCCCCTTGAACCCGGCCCGTGTCACGGCCCGGATCTCCGGATCGTCGCAGGCCGCGTAGGCCTGCATCTGCAGCTGGAGCATCGTGCGGTCGGTCAGCATGACCTCGTAGGCGTCAGCCATCGCGGCGAGCGCCTCGTCGCCGGTCAGGTCACCGGCGGCGGCCGTAAACGTGTCCCGCACCCGCTCGTAGCATCTGTTCACCAGCGTGAGGAACAGTGCCTTCTTGGTCGGGAACAGCCGGAACAGGTACGGCTGGCTGATCCCGGCCCGGCGGGCCACCTCTTCAGTCGAGGTCCCGGCCAGCCCGTGCGACGCGAACTCGCCCGCCGCTGCCTCCAAAACCAGCTCGCGGCGCTGCGCGGCGGGCATCCGCCGTCGGGGTTCCACCGCGGGTGCCTGCTTGGTCTCGGTCACGAAACTTAAGATAGTAATGACTCACTACATTGTCAAGAGGGATTCGGAGCGCCGCCCCAGCCGGGCGCCTTCTCAGCTGCCCGTGGGTGAGACGATGTGCGGATGACAAGTGAGCGGCTGGAAGTCCAGCGGACGATCCCGGCGGACGCGGCGGCGATCTTCCGGGTGCTGTGCGATCCGCAGGGGCATGTGGCCATCGACAGCTCGGGGATGCTGCAGGACGCCACCGGGAAGCCGGTGACCGCCGGCGGTGACACCTTCGTCGTCCACATGGATCGCGAGGCGCTGAACGACCTCCCGATGGGTCACTACGACGTGACCGTCATGATCACTGTGTTCGTACCCGGACGCGAGATCGCCTGGACGGTGCTCGGCCGGCTCCGCCCGCCGATTGGCCACGTCTACGGCTACCGGCTCGAGCCGGCCGGCGACGACCGGACGCTGGTCACCTCGTACTATGACTGGTCGTCGATCGACCCGCACTGGCGGGAAGCCGGGATCTTCCCGATCCTGTCCGAGGCGGCGCTGCGAGCTACCCTCGGAATCCTGGAACGGACCGTGGCCCGCGGCTATCCGGGCAAACCACACTGACGGAGGGTCTCCCGTGTACCTGTTCGATCTCACCGGCAAAGTCGCCGTCGTCACCGGCGGGACCCGCGGCATTGGCCTGATGATGGCGCGCGGCCTGCTGCAGGCCGGCGCGTCGGTCTACGTCAGCTCGCGCAAGCCCGAGGCCGGGGACGCCGCGGTCGCCGAGCTCTCCGAGTACGGCCGGGTCGTCTCGCTGCCCGCTGACCTGGCCCGCGAGCAGGAGTGCGTACGGCTGGCCGCCGAGCTCGGCCGTACCGAGGAGCGAGTCCACATCCTGGTCAACAACGCCGGCACCACCTGGGGCGCGGACCTGGCGGACTTCCCCAGCCACGGCTGGGACAAGGTCGTCGACCTCAACCTCAAGACGCCGTTTTACCTCACCCGGGCGTTCCTGCCGCTGCTTGAGGCGGCCGGGACCGCCGACGACCCGGCCCGGGTCATCAACATCGGCAGCATCGACGGCCTGCGGGTGCCGGAGCTCCACACCTACTCCTACGCGGCCAGCAAGGCCGGCCTGCATCAGCTCACCCGGATGCTCGCCCGCGAGCTCGGACCGCGGCACATCACCGTCAACGCGGTCGCGCCGGGCCCGTTCGAGTCGAAGATGATGGCGGCGACCCTGGCCGCCCAGGGCGAGCAGATCGCGGCGGCCTCCCCGCTCGGGCGCATCGGCCGCCCGGACGACATGGCCGGCGTCGCGGTCTACCTCAGCGGGCGCGCGGGTGCTTACGTCACCGGCGCCGTCATCCCGGTGGACGGCGGCATCTGGGCCGCCAGCTAGAGCGGGGCCGACGACTGCTCAGCCATCCGCAGCGACCGCGAGCCGGGGCCAGGCGCGCCGGTGGCGATGTCGTCGAGGCTGCGCCCGGCCGGCTCGGGCAACACCCGGGTCAGCGCGAACCCGAGGCCAGAGACCCCGGCAGTGAGCAGCAGCGTGCCCCGCAGTCCCAGCGAGGTCTGCAGGACCGGGAACAAGAAGACCCCGATGAAGGCGCCGAGCTTGCCGATACCCGCCGAGATCCCGTGGCCGGTCGTCCGCATGCTGACCGGGTAGAGCTCGCTGGGCAGCACGAAGGTGGTCATGTTGGGGCCGAATTCGGTGAAGAAGTAGCTCACCCCGTACACCAGCAGGAACGGGACCACCATCGTGGTCATGCCCGGCACCACCGCGATGATCCCGAAGCACAGCGCCATCATCGCGAAGCCGCCCAGCTGCAGCCGCCGGTGCCCGATCCGGTCCAGCCGGGCGATGGCCAGCACGTAACCAGGTACCGCCGCCACCGCGAAGATCGCCAGCTGCAAGGCGATCTTGGTCATGGTCGAGGCGTGTGGGACGATCAGGCCGAGGATCTGCGGGGTGGAGATCGTGTTTCCGTAGTAGGCGTAGTCGAGCAGGAACCAGCAGCCCGCCGTCCCGGCCAGCGTGATCAGCCACCGCCGGCTGGTGAGAAAGGCCCGCAGTCCCAGCTCGGGCCGCAGCCCGGCCGCTCGCCTGCGCACCTGGGCCTGGTAGCGCGGCGACTCGGGTAGCCGGCAGCGCAGGTAGATGACCGCGGCGGCGGGCACCGCGCCCAGGCCCAGCAGCACCCGCCAGGCTACGTCGTTACCGACGCCCGAGCCGAGCAGGGCCAGCGCGACCAGCGGCCCGATGATGAGCCCGAGCGCCTGGCTTCCGAACACCATCCCGACAAGCTTGCCCCGGTCCTTCCGGTTCGCGTACTCGCTGACCATGACCGCGCTGACCGGGTAGTCGCCGCCGACCCCGAGGCCCAGCAGGAAACGGAAGCCGATCAGCACCCAGAACGAGCCCGACAGCGCCGCGCCCAGCGCCCCGGCGATCATGATCGCGGCGACCAGCCAGTACACCCGTTTCCGGCCGACCATGTCGGCGTAGCGCCCGAATACGAGCGCACCGAGGAACGCGGCGCCCAGCATGGTGCTGTTGAGCAGGGCCAGCTGGCCCGAGCTCAGGCTCCAGTCCTTGGTAATCAGCGCCGAGGCGATCCCGATGACGAACAGGTCGTAGGCGTCAGTGAAGAACCCGACCCCGGAGGCCAGCACCGCCCGCAGATGGGACCGGCTCAGCGAGGCCTCGTCCAGCGCCGCGGCCAAGTCCTCGGACGCGATCTCAGCCACCGCACCGCCCTGTCGTCGCCGTCGGCGCCGGTCACACCCAGTGTCCCCGGGTCTGTCGCCGGCCATAGTCCGGTTATCACGAGGAAAATTACCGAACGCAGACAACGGGCAACCGACCAGTAAATGAACGACAGATGAACGAAAAATGTCTTGCCCTCGAACAATAAGAGGTGCCGGCTCCCGGGCCGCCGCCCTGGCGTCTCGCCGTTACGCGTAACATGGACTGATGGCTGATACCCGGGACTGCGAGCAGTGCGGCTCATCGTTCGCACCGCGGCGCGAGCATGCCCGGTTCTGCTCCGCCCGGTGCCGGGTCGCGTGGAACCGTCACAACGCCAGCGATTCACCGGCCGAGACCGGTCCGCTCGACTGGTCCATCACCGCGATGCGGGAGACCACCGACCGGCTCATGCGGGCCGGGGGCATGGACCAGGTCAACGGGTTCGCCGTGATCAGCGAGGCGGTGTGGTGGGTCACCATGGTCGACGCGACCCTGATGCGGTATCAGCCCGACACCTACAGCGGCGTGCTGGCCGGCCAGCACGCCGCCCAGCGGCGGGTCATCGAGGACACCTTCGGCGGCCTCCGGTTCGTGCGGAACCGGATGGGTTACGACACCGATCACGCTGAGTTCATCCAGCCAGGTGACACCCCTCCCGACGCCGACCGCATCGCGGCCTGGACCTGGCGGTCCGTGGCCGAGCCCGCGCTGGTGTCCCTGTCGGCCCGTGCCCGGGAGTGGGAGATGACGCGCTACCGCTCCTACCAGGCTCAGCTCGCCGGCCGTACCGTCGGGGAGACTTTCGGCACGGCTACCGCCTTCCTCCGCCTCGCCGTCGAGGGCACCACTCTCATCCCCACCTAGCCGACCCCGGGCGTCAGCTCCCGGGGGTGTCCGCCTCTTCCGGGGCGAGCCACAGGACCCCCATCGGCGGCAAGGTGATGACGGCCGAGGCCGGCCGGCCGTGCCACGGCTCGGCTACGGCCTCGATGCTGCCCATGTTGCCGACGCCGCTGCCGCCGTAGATCGCCGCGTCGGTGTTGAGGATCTCCCGCCAGCGGCCCGCGTGCGGCAGGCCGATCTGGTAGTCGGTGTGCGGTACCGGGGAGAAGTTGGCGATACAGGCGACGGTCCTGGAGGTGTCGCCCTGGGTGGCGGTGCCCACCGCGGCCGTGCCGGGGGCCGCGGCCAGCCGGAGGAAGGACAGCGTGTTGCCGCGCGCGTCGTTGGCGTCGATCCAGCCGAACCCCTCGGGCGAGCTGTCCAGCTCCCACAGCGCCGGGACGCGGCGGTAGATCGCGTTCAGGTCCCTGGCCAGCTGCTGCACGCCGCGGTGGACCTCGAAGTCCAGGATCCACCAGTCCAGCCCGTTGTCCGCGGACCACTCGCTGACCTGGCCGAATTCCGAGCCCATGAACAGCAGCTGCTTGCCCGGATGGGCCCACATGTAGGCCAGCAGCGTGCGTAGCCCGGCGAACCTGCGCCAGTCGTCGCCGGGCATCTTGCCCAGCAGCGAGCTCTTGCCGTGCACCACCTCGTCGTGCGACAGCGGCAGGACGAAATTCTCCGAGAACGCGTAGATCAGCGAGAACGTGATCTCGTTGTGGTGGTACTGCCGGTAGATGGGGTCCTGGCTCAGGTAGGCCAGCGTGTCGTGCATCCAGCCCATGTTCCACTTGAAGCCGAACCCCAGGCCGCCCAGGTGGGCCGGGCGGGTCACCCCGGGCCAGGCGGTCGACTCCTCGGCGATCATGGTGATGCCGGGGCTCCGCTTGTAACAGGTGGCGTTGACCTCCTGCAGGAACGAGATCGCCTCCAGGTTCTCCCGGCCGCCGTACTTGTTCGGCACCCACTCGCCGTCCTTGCGCGAGTAGTCCAGGTACAGCATGGACGCGACCGCGTCGACGCGCAGCCCGTCGATGTGGAACTCCTCCAGCCAGTAGCTGGCGTTGGCGACCAGGAAGTTGCGCACCTCGGTGCGGCCGAAGTTGAACACCAGCGTGCCCCAGTCGGGCTGCTCGCCGAGCCGCGGGTCGGCATGCTCGTACAGCGGGGTGCCGTCGAACCGGGCCAGCGCCCACTCGTCCCGGGGAAAGTGCCCGGGCACCCAGTCCAGGATCACGCCGATACCGGCCTGGTGCAGCGCGTCGACCAGGTAGCGGAAGTCGTCGGGCCGGCCGAACCGTGACGTCGGCGCGTAGTACGAGGTGACCTGGTAGCCCCACGAGCCGCCGAACGGGTGCTCGGCGACGGGCAGGAACTCCACGTGCGTAAAGCCGAGGTCCGTGACGTAGTCGACCAGCTGAACCGCCAGTTCCCGGTAGGACAGTCCCAGCCGCCACGACCCGAGGTGCACCTCGTAGATGCTCATCGGCTCCCGGACCGCCTGCCGGGAGTTGCGGTCCGCGATCCAGGCCGCGTCCGCCCAGTCATGTCGCGAGGTGTACACCACCGACGCGGTGGCGGGCGGCAGCTCGGTGGCGTTGGCCAGCGGGTCGGCCTTGTCCCGCCACACCCCATCCGGGCCGCAGACCGCGTACTTGTACCTGGCCCCGTCGGCCACGCCCGGGATGAACAGCTCCCACACGCCCACGCCGCCGAGCGAGCGCATCGGGTAGGCCTGGCCGTCCCAGTAGTTGAAGTCGCCGGTGACGCGGACACCACGGGCGTTCGGCGCCCAGACCGCGAAGGAGGTCCCGGTCGCCGGGCCGACCTCGCGGACGTGCGCGCCCAGCACCTGCCACAGTTCCTCGTGCCGGCCCTCGCCGATCAGGTACAGGTCGAACTCGCCCAGCGTGGGCAGGTACCGGTACGGGTCGTCGAGCACCGACTCCTCGCCCTGCGAGCCGGCGTACGAGGTGGCGATCTTGTACCCGGGCACCTTCTCGTCCGGCAGCGTGACGACGAACATGCCCTGGTGCAGGTGCTCCATGGCGACTCTGCGGCCGTCCTCCAGGACGAGCGTTACCGTCTTGGCCATCGGGCGCAGCACCCGGACGATGACGCCGTCCGGTCCGGAGTGCGCGCCGAGCACCGCATGCGGGTCGTGGTGGTGTCCGGCGACAACCCGCTCGATTTCACCCAGGCTCAGTTCACTATGTGTCATGTCTACAATTCGGCGATAGATTCCAGCGGAATGGACAGCCAGGTCGGCCGGTTCCTGGCTTCATATATGACCTCGTACACGGCCTTGTCAAGCAGCATGGCCCGGACCAGCACGGCATTCCCGGCCGGGTCCAGGCCGCCGGCCCCGGCGTACCCCGCGCAGAACGCGTCGCTGTTGCGCCGCACCCAGCCGGCCGCCAGCGGCGCCAGGATGGCGGCGTCCGGACGGGTGACCAGCTGATGCCGGGCCGCGTAGTCGAACGAGCGGAGCATCCCGGCCACGTCCCGCAGCGGCGAGGCCCGGGCCCGGCGCTGAGCCAGCGTGCTGGCCGGCTCGCCCTCGAAGTCGAGCACGATCCAGCCGGCCTGGGTCCGCATGGCCTGACCCAGATGGTAGTCGCCGTGCACCCGCTGCGCCGGGATCGGCTCGGTCAGCTTGGCCAGGTCGCAGTACGCGTCACCGACCTTGTCCGCGTGCCGGGCCAGCTCCGGGGCGGTCGCGATGGCGATGTCGAGCCGCCGGAACATCTGCTCGGCCAGCTCGCGGATCGCCTCGGGCTCCAGGGTGGACCGGCCGAACGCCTCTGCCAGCTCCCGGTGCACCTGGGCGGTCGCGGCGCCGAGCCGCCCGGCCTCGCCGGCGAAGTCACCGCCGGCCTCGCCGGCCTGGGCGCCCTCGGTTGCGTACAGGTCGCGCACGCTGGCCGCGGCCAGCGACCAGCCGTCCGAGGCGGCCCGCAGGTACCGGGACAAGATGGCGAGCACGGTGGGGGCGCCGTCCATCGTGGTCTCGACCCAGCCGTAGGGCTCGGCGATGTGCGAGGAGCCCAGCTGGGCCAGCGCCGAGGCCACCTCCAGGTCGGGGTTCGGTCCCGCGGTGACCCGGCGGAACACCTTGAAGATGGCGGATTCGCCGAAGACCAGGCTGGTGTTGCTCTGCTCGCCGGTGAGCACCAGGCTGTCCAGCCCGGCCTCGATCTGGGCCCCGGGGACCCGGCAGAAGCGGATCATGCCCACGCTGCGGTCGTCCACGATCGCGTCGAGCAGCGTCCGGGTCAGCGCGGGGTCGTGCAGGCCGTCGTAGATCTGCATCCCGGCGTGGGTGCCGATCCGCGCGTGCCGCAGCCGGCCCGGCAGCCGCGCGCGGGACCCGACGAAGACCTGGTAGCAGTCGGAGACGGTGCTATGCAAGACGGGGCCGTGCGACACGGTGACGATCAGGTGCCGCAGGCCGGGGTCGCCGGGGATGATCTCGGTGTCGGCCACGACCGCGAGATCATGGACGGTCCGCCCTTTGCCCGCGAACCATCGCTGCTTGACCAGCCAAGTTGCCAGTATGTCTTCGAACGTCATGAGCTTGGCTTACCCTGTCCCCCTCGGTCAGGCAGGCAAACCCGCCCCGGGCTGATTTACCTGCTGGCCTGTTTGCCTGCCGGCTTGTGCACGCTGGCCGCGGATCTGTCCTCCCGTGCGGCCGGGAGCTGGAACCAGTAGAACCCGTGGCCGGGCAGCGTCAGCAGGTAGCTGAGCTCGCCGATCCTGGGGAACACCACCCCGCCCATGCACTCCACCGGCGTGGCGCCCATGAAGCGGCGCAGGTCGAGTTCCACCGGCTGCGGGAACCTGGACAGGTTGTTGACGCACAGGATCCGGTCCGAGCCGTCGGAGTCGCCTTCCGCCGATTCGCCGGGCAGCCGGACGAAGGCCAGCACGCTCGGGTTGGAGGAGGTCAGCTCCTCGTAGGTGCCGTTGCCGAAGACCGGGTGCCGCTTGCGGATCTCGATCATCCGCCGGGTCCAGTGCAGGAACGAGGCCGGGTTGCGCTGCTGCGCCTCGACGTTGAGCGCCTGGTAGCCGTAGAGCGGGTCCATGATCGGCGGCAGGTAGAGCCGCTGCGGGTCGCACTGGGAGAAGCCGCCGTTGCGGTCCGGGGTCCACTGCATCGGGGTCCGGACGCCGTCCCGGTCGCCCAGCCAGATGTTGTCGCCCATGCCGATCTCGTCGCCGTAGTACATCACCGGCGAGCCGGGCAGCGACAGCAGCAGCGCGGTGAACAGCTCGAGCTGGTTCCGGTCCCCGTCGAGCAGCGGGGCCAGCCGCCGCCTGATCCCGATGTTGGCCTTCATCCGGGGATCCTTGGCGTACTCGGCGTACATGTAGTCACGCTCGTCGTCGGTGACCATCTCGAGGGTGAGCTCGTCGTGGTTACGCAGGAAAATGCCCCACTGGCAGCCCGAAGGGATGGCCGGGGTCTGGGCCAGGATCTCCGAGATCGGGTAGCGCTGCTCGCGCCGCACGGCCATGAAGATGCGCGGCATCAGCGGGAAGTGGAACGCCATGTGGCACTCGTCGCCGCCGGTCTCGGCGTCGCCGAAGTACTCGATCACGTCGGCGGGCCACTGGTTCGCCTCGGCCAGCAGCACCCGGTCGGGATAGAGCTTGTCGATCTCGCTCCTGATCCGCTTCAGGTACTCGTGGGTCTCCTTGAGGTTCTCGCAGTTGGTGCCCTCCCGCTCGTACAGGTAGGGCACGGCGTCCAGCCGGAAGCCGTCGATGCCCAGGTCCAGCCAGAACCGCAGCACCTCGATCATCGCGTCCTGCACGTTGGGATTCTCGAAGTTCAGGTCCGGCTGGTGGGAGAAGAACCGGTGCCAGAAGTACTGGCCGCGGACCGGGTCGAAGGTCCAGTTGGACTGCTCGGTGTCGACGAAGATGACCCGCGCCCCGGAGTACTGGTCGTCGGTGTCCGACCACACGTAGAAATCGCCGAACGGCCCGTCCGGATCGCTGCGGGACGCCTGGAACCACGGGTGCTGGTCGCTGGTGTGGTTTATCACCAGGTCGGCGACGACCCGGATGCCGCGCTTGTGCGCTTCGTCGACGAGCGTGACGAAATCGCCGATGTTGCCGTACTCCGGCAGCACCGACATGAAATCGGAGATGTCGTAGCCGCCGTCGCGCAGCGGCGAGGTGTAGATCGGCAGCAGCCAGATGCAGTCGATGCCGAGCCACTCCAGGTAATCCAGCCGGGAGATCAGCCCGCGCAGGTCACCGGTGCCGTCGCCGGTGGAATCCTGGAAACCCCGGATGAGGACCTCGTAGAACACCGCGCGGCGGTACCACTCCGGGTCCCGCGGCTGTGCCACGTCAAACGAGTCCGTTATCGCCTCGTGGTGCTCGGTCACTGCGAGATCTCCTGGGTCGTGCCGGTCATGCTGCGGTGCTGGCGGTACTGGCAGTGCTGGCAGTACGTATGGTGCTAACGGGTTACGGCGGCCGGGCTCACCGGGTCACGGTGAAAATGTGGGCTGGCCGGGTCATCGGGTCCAGCCGAACGTAGTTAGCCTGCCCCCACCGGAAGGATTCGCCGGTCAGCTCATCCGTCACGGTGAACTCGCCGTCCACGCCGAGCGCGGGCAGGTCAAGCCAGACCGTTGCTTCCCGGGTCTGATGCGGGTCGAGGTTGACGACCACCAGGACCGTATCCTCAGGTGAGGCCTGCGGCCTAGCCGGAATACTAACGGCCCGCTTAGAGAAACACATCAGTTGAGGCTGGTCAACGTAGTGGAACCGCAGATTCCTGAGCCAGTGCAGGGCGGGATGTGATCTCCTGATCCGGTTCAGGTCGGTAATGTAATCCGCGATGCCGACGCCGTTCCTGGCGACCGCCTCCCAGTCGCGCGGGCGGTACTGGTATTTCTCCGAATCCATGTATTCTTCGCTGCCCGGCCTCAGCGGTTCGTTTTCGCATAGTTCGTACCCGGAGTAGATACCCCAGGTCGGGGAGAGCGTCGCCGCCAGCACGGCCCGGATCTTGAACGCCGGCACCCCGCCGTGCTGCAGGTATCCGGTCAAGATGTCCTGGGTGTTGGTGAAGAAGTTCGGCCGCATGTACGGGGCGGTCTCCGTCGACAGCTCGCGCAGGTAATCGGTCAGTTCCGCCGCGTCGTTCCGCCAGGTGAAGTACGTGTAGGACTGGTGGAAGCCGATCTTGCCCAGGGTGCGCATCATGGCCGGGCGGGTGAACGCCTCGGCCAGGAACAGCACGTCCGGGTCGGTGGCGTGGACCTTGGCCAGCAGCCATTCCCAGAACCGCAGCGGCTTGGTGTGCGGGTTGTCGACGCGGAAGATCCGCACCCCGTGATCCATCCAGAGCCGGACCACCCGGAGCATCTCGGCGTAACTGCCGGCCGGGTCGTTGTCGAAGTTCAGCGGGTAGATGTCCTGGTACTTCTTCGGCGGGTTCTCGGCGTAGGCGATCGAACCGTCCGCCCGGGTGGTGAACCACTCCGGGTGCTCTGTCACCCACGGGTGGTCCGGCGAGGCCTGCAGGGCCAGGTCCAGCGCGATCTCCAGGCCGACCTCGCGGGCCCGGCCGACGAACGCGTCGAAGTCCTCGAACGTGCCCAGGTCGGGGTGGATCGAGTCGTGCCCGCCGTCCGGGGAGCCGATCGCCCACGGCGAGCCCGGGTCACCCTCGTGCGGGGACAGCGTGTTGTTCCTGCCCTTGCGGAACGTGGTGCCGATCGGGTGCACCGGCGGCAGGTAGATGACGTCGAAGCCCATCGCCGCGATCGCCTCGAGCCGTTTGGCCGCCGAGCGCAGCGTCCCCGAGGCCGGCGCCCGCCGCCCCATAGGGTCGACCTGAACCCCTTCGGAGCGCGGGAAGAACTCGTACCACGAGCCGTACAGGGCCCGTTCCCGGTCCACCTGGACGGTCAGCGGCCGGGACCTGGTGACAAGCTCGCGCAGCGGCCAGGTCTCCAGGATCGCGGCGATCCCGGGGTCCTGCGTCGCCGCGAGCCGGTCCCAGGGGTCCAGCCCGCGATTCCGCAGCCGGGCGGTCAGCGCCCGCAGCGCGGCGC
>JALYVS010000612.1 GCA_030853115.1 Actinomycetota bacterium | reverse complement strand
GGCACGCATCGTTCTTGGTGTCGGCGCCGGCATCGCCGCGTATAAGGCCTGCGAGCTGCTCAGGTTGCTGACGGAATCCGGGCACCACGTCCGGGTGGTGCCGACCCCTGATGCGCTCCGGTTTGTCGGCGCGGTCACCTGGGCGGCCCTGTCCGGTGAGCCGGTGACGACCGACGTATGGACCGATGTCGCCCAGGTCCCGCACGTCCGCCTCGGCCAGTCGGCCGACCTCGTCCTGATCGCTCCCGCTACGGTTGACCTGATGGCGCGGGTCGCGGCCGGACTGGCCGGGGATCTGCTGACCGCCACCGTGCTGACCGCCCGGTGTCCGGTCCTCTACGCGCCGGCTATGCACACCGAGATGTGGGAGCATCCCGCCACCCAGGCCAACGTGTCGCTGCTGCGCCAGCGCGGGGCCATCGTGCTCGAGCCCGCCGTCGGCCGCCTGACCGGTGCGGACAGCGGCGCCGGCCGGCTCCCGGAGCCGGCCGAGATCTTTGCCGTCGCGACGCGCGTGCTCGCCCGCGCCGCCCAGGGGGCTCACCGGGGCCAGGCAGGCCGCGGGAGTGGCCTGCTACCGCCCGATCTGGCCGGCCGCCGGGTGGTGGTCTCCGCGGGCGGGACCCGTGAGGAGATCGACCCGGTGCGGTTTATCGGCAACTGGTCCAGCGGAACTCAGGGCTACGCGCTCGCCCGCACGGCCGTGGCCCGGGGCGCCGAGGTAATCGTCGTGGCGGCTAACGTGACGCTACCGGAGCCAGCCGGGGCCAAGATCGTCCGGGTGATCTCAGCCCGCGACATGCAGGGCGCCGTCACCGTCGCCGCGGCCGGCGCCGATGCGGTCGTGATGGCCGCCGCGGTCGCGGACTACCGCCCGGCCAGGTGGCATGCGGCCAAGCTAAAGAAGGACGGGCAGCCGCCTGAGCCGCTGCCGCTGACCGAGAATCCGGACATCCTGGCCGGCCTAGCCGACCGCCGCGCCCGCGAACCCGGGCCCCAGATCCTGGTCGGGTTCGCCGCCGAGACCGACACGGCGGCCGTGGCCGCCCAGGCTAAGCTGGCGCGCAAGGGATGTGACCTGCTCGTCGTCAACCCGGTGGGGAACGGGCTCGGCTTCGGGACCATCGACAACGAGGCGGTAGTCTATGGCGCCGACGGGTCCGTCACCCAGATCGCGCGCGGGCCTAAGGAAGCGCTCGCCGACGTGGTGTGGGACCTGGTAGCCGCCAGGCTCGGGTAATTGGGCCCAGCGGCGGGGCGGACCTGCCCGCGCGGGCAAAGTACTCGACAAGTCCGGGATAAACTCACCGCAGTCCCTTGAACCAAGGAGAAAAGACGTGGCGCGCCGCCTATTCACTTCTGAGTCGGTTACCGAAGGTCATCCTGACAAGATGGCCGACCAGATCAGCGACGTCATCCTGGACGCCATGATCAAGGACGACCCCGGCAGCCGGGTGGCGGTGGAAACCCTGATCACCACCGGCCAGGTCCATGTGGCCGGGGAGGTCACCACCCAGACTTACATCGACATACCGGGCATCATCAGGGAAAAGATCCTCGAGATCGGCTACGACTCCTCAGCTAAGGGCTTTGACGGCGCTTCCTGCGGCGTGTCGGTGTCCATCGGTTCCCAGTCACCGGATATCGCCCAGGGCGTCAATGACGCGTTCGAGTACCGCGAAGGCGAGGGCACTGACGAGCTTGACCGTCAGGGCGCGGGCGACCAAGGCCTCATGTTTGGTTACGCGTGCCGTGAAACCCCCGAGCTCATGCCGTTGCCGATCATGCTCGCGCACAAGCTCGCCCGCCAGCTATCCGCGGTCCGCCGTTCCGGTCAGGTGCCCTACCTGCGTCCCGACGGCAAGACCCAGGTAACGATCGAGTATTCCGGGGACACCCCGGTGCGGCTGGACACGGTGGTGGTATCCACCCAGCACGCGCCCGACATCAACCTCAAGGAACTGCTCGCCCCCGACATCAAGGATTACGTGGTCGATCCCGTCCTGGCCGACGCGGGCATTGACAGCGACGGCTTCCGGCTGCTGGTCAACCCGACCGGGCGGTTCGAGATCGGCGGTCCCATGGGGGACGCCGGGCTCACCGGGCGGAAGATCATTATCGACACCTACGGCGGCATGGCCCGGCACGGGGGAGGGGCCTTCTCCGGCAAGGACCCCTCGAAGGTGGATCGCAGCGCGGCCTACGCGATGCGATGGGTCGCCAAGAACGTGGTCGCGTCGGGCCTGGCCGACCGGTGCGAGGCGCAGGTCGCGTACGCGATCGGCAAGGCGACGCCGGTGGGGCTCTTCATCGAGTGCTTCGGTACCGAGAAGCTGCCCGTGGAGCGGATCCAGGACGCCGTGATCCAGGTCTTCGACCTCCGGCCGCGAGCTATCATCTACGCGCTTGACCTGCTACGCCCCATCTACACGCAGACCGCCGCGTACGGGCACTTCGGTCGTACCGAGCCCGACTTCTGCTGGGAGCGGACCGACCGGGCGGACCAGCTCCGCAGCGCCGCGAACTTCTGATTACCGGCCGCCGGCCCTGGCATGTCCTAACCTCCGTCCCCGTTCTGGTAGGACGGAACCGTGGCGAAGGGATCGAAGGATCAGGCGGTCAGCGAGCAGCTGCCCGTGGCCCGGGTCGCGGTAGATATCTCCCTGGCTCACCTTGACCGCCCCTTCGACTACCTGGTTCCGGCCAGCCTGGCTGACACGGCCGTGCCAGGCTGCCGGGTGCGGGTCAGGTTCGCCGGGCAGCTGGTCGGTGGTTATCTCCTGGAGCGCACCCAGACCAGTGAGCACCAGGGCAGGCTAGCCCGGCTGGAGCGGGTGATCTCGCCGGAGCCCGTGCTCACCCCGGAGATCTTCAACCTGGCCCGGGCGGTGGCGGACCGGTACGCGGGCACCCTGGCCGACGTGCTCAGGCTGGCTATCCCGCCGCGGCACGCGACCGCGGAGCGAGAGCCCCCCGAGCCCCAAGCCTCCCCACCCCGAGCCCCGGAGCCCTCCCGAGCCCCCCCGGAACCTCCGGCGCCTGCCTCCTGGG
>JALYVS010000611.1 GCA_030853115.1 Actinomycetota bacterium | reverse complement strand
CGCGGTTGACCGGCACGTCGCAGACCATGGCGCCGGGCGCCCCGGCTTCGGCGGCGGTGCCGTCGGCGCAGCCGTCGGTGACCACGATGACCGCGGTGGCCAGCCCGCAGACCTCGCGGGGCAGCGCCTCGACGACCGAGCCGATGGCGCCTTCCTCGTTGTAGGCGGCGATCACGATCGCGACCGGAGCCAGCCGCGTGGCGCGCTCGCCGTAGGCCTGCGTGAATGCCCTGGCGGCGGCGTCGTCGATGAGCTGATCCTGCGGGCTGGCGTACATCATGCCCGCATCACCCCACCCTCCAGGGCCCTGGTGTCCTGCGGTTTCGCCGGGTCGAATTCTGGCCAGACCGTAGCCAGGCCGGCTTCGAGGTCGTATCCGGGCTGGTAGCCCAGTGCCTTCGCCGCCGAGATGTCGATCACAATGGCGGGCATCTCGCCCTTGTGGATCGGCGCGTTCTCGGCCGGGATGGCCTCGCCGGTAACCCGGCGAGCCGTCGCCACCATCTCGTTCACGGACACAGAATGGCCTGCGCCGAGGATCAGCGGCCCGCTGTGCCCGCCCTGCCAGGCGACCAGGAGGCCCTGGACAATGTCGTCCACGTGCACCACGTCCCGCAGCATGGTCCCGTCGCCGCGGACCCGGACGCCCGCACCGTCGCGCGCCGCGCGCATCAGCCGGGGGATGAAGCTGTCCTTCTCGGCCATCCCGGGCCCGTAGACGTTGGAGAAGCGCAGCGACGCGCCGGTGGTGCCGTAGCAGTGGGCGTAGCTACCGATCAGCATCTCCGCCGCCGCCTTGGTGGCACCGTAGGGGGTCAGCGGGCGGAGGGTGGCCCGCTCGGTGATGACCTCGCCGGCTTCGCTGCCGCCGCCGACGACCGCGTTCGTCGACGCGAACAGGAACGTCCCGACCTCGTTCTCCCTGGCCAGTTCGAGCAGCCTGGCGGTCACGTCCAGGTTGAGGCGGTGGGTGCCGGCCGGATCGTCCACTGAGGCCAGCACCGAGGTTACGGCGGCCAGGTGGATGATCACGTCGGTTTCCCGGCGCACCGCCCGCGCGGGCCCGTCGGGGTCGCACAAGTCACCGACCACCGAGCGTACCGCCGGGTCCGGAAAGGCCCGCAGGTCAGCCACGGTAACCTCGTGTCCCCGGGCCAGCAGAGCGCGGACCACTCTGCGGCCGATGAAGCCGGCGCCGCCGGTCACCAGAACGCGGGAACGATTCACCATGCGTGCTCCGTTCGGCATCTAGGAATATCCGTCACGTCCGGCACCTGAAGTACGTGTCACATGTCCGTTTTACATTCATCCCAGGTCGCAACATGCCAGGTTGCGCTTGTGTTGGCACATTGCGTCTGCTTGCTCGCAGACGGCTTGATCCGCCGTCCGGTCCTACCGGTTTCCGCCTCACGCACGCTACCCGGACGCGCTTAGAGTTTCCTGGTGAATGGCCGGTAAGGCCGGGTGCGGAGGCAGAATCCGGTCAGTTTACCGGGCGCTTCGCCGGTGCTGTCCTTCGTGCCGCGGACCGTGTGCCATGCTTTGCTCAGGTAGCAACGCGGAGGAACACCGGTGCGAGCCCGGGGCTGTCCCGCAACTGTGACCGGGGGTGACCTGCCAAGGGCACCGTATGGACCCGGAAGCCAGAGACTCCGGCTGCCGCGTGTTCCGGACTTCGGGCGAGGAAACCCGGGAAGGACTGGCTTATATGACGACGACCGGGGACAGGATCTACCCGTTCACCGGCATCGTGGGGATGGCGGACCTCAAGCTGGCGCTGCTGCTCAACGCGGTGTCGCCGGCCATCGGCGGCGTTCTGGTCCGGGGCGAGAAGGGCACCGCCAAGTCGACCATGGTCCGCGGCCTGGCCGCGCTGCTGCCTCCGGTGCCCGTGGTTCCCGGCTGCCCGTACTCCTGCGATCCGGCTGCGCCCGACCCCTCGTGCCCGGCCGGCCCGCACCCCGGTGAACCTGCTGCCGTCGAGCTCCGCCCGGTCACTTTGGCTGAGTTGCCGGTCGGTGCCACCGAGGACCGGCTGACCGGCTCGCTGGACATCGAGCGCGTGCTGACCGCGGGCACGACCGCCTTCTCACCCGGCCTGCTCGCCGCGGCTCACCGGGGGGTGCTGTACGTGGACGAGGTCAACCTGCTTCATGACCACCTGGTGGACCTGCTGCTCGACGCCGCCGCCCTGGGCGTCAACTACGTCGAGCGCGAAGGCATCTCGGTCCGCCATGCGTCGCGTTTCCTGCTGGTGGGGACCATGAACCCGGAAGAAGGCGAGCTACGTCCGCAGCTTCTCGACAGGTTCGGCCTGACCGTTCAGGTCAGCGCCAGCCATGATGCCGCCGAACGGGCCGACGTGGTCCGCCGCAGGCTCGCCTTCGAGGCGGACCCGGCCGTGTTCGCGGACCGCTTCGCCGCCGACACCGTCGTGCTCGCCGAGCGGGTGGCGGTGGCCCGGGACCGGCTGGCTCAGGTTGAGCTGCCCGACGCCGCGCTGCGCCAGATCTGCGCCGTCTGCGGAGCGTTCGGAGTGGACGGGATGCGCGCCGACCTGGTCACCGCCCGGACCGCGATCGCCCTCGCCGCCTGGGGCGGCCGGGACGTGGTGAGCGAAGACGACGTCCGGGCCGCGGCCCGGCTGGCGTTGCCGCACCGGCGCCGCCGCGATCCGTTCGACGCCCCCGGCCTGGACGAGCAGGCCCTCGACGACGCCCTACGCGAGGCGTCCCAGGACGCCGGTCCGTCAGAGGCGCCGGAAAACTCCCGCCGCCCTGAAGACCCCAGCCGCCCCGGCTCCAGCCACCCCGACCCCAGCCGTCCCGAGGACCGATCCCGCCCCGAGGACCCCGACGATGACCCTGACCCCGGCGGCCCCGGCGGGACCGGCCGCAACGAGGCGCACTCTTCACCGCAGTCCGCCGGTTCACTCCAGTCTTCGGCTTCATCCCAGTCCGATTCATCCCGGCCCTCCGGTGTTCCCGCAGCGGCCCCCGCCAGCCCGCCGGTGGCACCCGCGGCGCCGTTCCGGGCTCACCTGCTGACCGTGCCCGGCACCGGTGAGGGCGCCCC
>JALYVS010000166.1:8923-11659 GCA_030853115.1 Actinomycetota bacterium | reverse complement strand
GGCCCAGGCCGCGCAGCGAGGCCGACGCGGCGGCCTGGCGGGGCACCCGCGACGCTGAGGTGCTGCGGCATGCCCCGGCCGGCGCCACCGCCGACCTGCGCAGCCCCGCCCAGGTCCGTTCGCTGCTCCGGCAGGCCGGGGTGGACGTCCCCGATACCCGGGCGTGGCGGCTGCGGGAGCTGCGGGACGCCCACCCGCTGGTCGGAGCGCTGCTCGAGTGGCGCAAGGCCGAACGGATCGTCACGACGTACGGCTACGCCTGGCTCGATGAGCACCTCGGCGCCGACGGCCGGCTGCGCGGTGCGTGGACCGGTTCCGACGGCGCGGCGGGCCGGATGACCGCGTCGGCGGGTCTGCACAACATGCCGGCCGCGCTGCGACCGGGCGTGGTCGCCGCGGACGGGTACGTGTTCGTCCGGGCCGACCTGGGTCAGATCGAGCCGCGGGTCCTGGCCGCGGTGTCCCGGGATCCTGCGCTGACCGCCGCGACCCGTGCCGACGACCTGTACGCACCCGTGGCGGCGCAGCTCGGCGTGGACCGGCCGACGGCCAAGGTGGCGGTCCTGGGCGCGATGTACGGTCAGACCACCGGCCACGGCGCCCAGGCGCTACGCCGGCTCAACGCGGCGTATCCGGTGGCCATGGCCTACCTGGATGCCGCCGATCGGTCCGGTCGGGCCGGCCGGGACCTGCGGACCTACGGTGGCCGCCGGATCCAGCTGGCTCCGTCCGGCGCCGAACCCCGGAGCAGCAGCCGGGCCGCGGCCTACGGTCGCTACGCGCGCAACGCGATGGTCCAGGGCGCCGCGGCGGAGCTGTTCAAGATGTGGGCGGTCACGGTCCGGGCCCGATGCGGGCCGCTCGGCGCGCAGATCGTGCTCTGCCTGCACGACGAGCTGCTTGTCCACTCCCCTGGCGAGCAGGCCGAGACGGTCTCCCGGCTGGTCGACGAGTGCCTGCGCGAAGCCGCGGCCCGCTGGGCCCCGGGCTGCGAGGTCCGTTTGATCTCCGATACCGCCATCATCCGCAGCTGGTCAGACGCTAAGCCCGTGACCCATGCCTAGGCGGCCTGGCTTGGTCAGCCGGGGATGGCGATGGCGGCGGCGGAAACCGCCGCGGCGAACCTCTCCGGGCACTCCAGCGGCGTGAAATGACCCACCCCGTCGAGCAGGGCCAGCGTGGCCGCGGCGAAGAACTGCTCGATCCGGTCGGACCATTCCTGGGGGAACAGCGGGTCGTGAGATGGCCACAGTACCGTGGTCGGCACTGCGATCCGCTGGTCGGGTTCGGGGACCTGCTCCGCCAGGGAAGCCGCGACCGCACCGGCGCCCGCCCGGTACCAGGCGATCGAGGCGGCGAACGCTCCCGGCGCCCCGTACACCGACACCAGGTGGTCGAGGTCACCGCCGGCGAGCTCGTAGCCGGGCCCGGACCAGTGGGACCAGAAGTGCCGCAGGTAGGCCCGGACGGCGTCCGGCTTGCCGTCGATAAGCTCCGGGCCCAGGCTCAGGTTGTGGAACGACTGGTACCAGAACTCCCGCTGAGCCCGCGGGTCGAGGATCCGGTCGCCGATACCCGGCAGCGGAGGCGCGATGACCAGCGCGCGCACTAGACCGGGCCGCTGCCTGGCGATGGCCTGCGCGATCCGGCTGCCGACGTCGTAACCGGCGATGACCGGTTGCCGCAACCCGAGCTCATCGATCAGCCCCGCGATGCTGCGGGCCTGGGCGGCGGCGTTGTACTGCGCGGCCGGGTCGGCCTCGTGCTTGTCGGACTCGCCGAACCCCCGCAGGTCAGGAACGATCACGTCGGCCGTGGCCGCCACCCGCGGCGCGACCTCACGGTAATCAGTGCGGTCCCCAGGCCAGCCGTGCAGAAGCACCACGGCGGGACTACGCGGGCCCTGACCGGTCCGGTCGTAGGCTAGCCGGAATCCGTCGACGGCTCTGTCCTGGCGCATGCGGTCATTATCTACGCCCGGCGGCGGTAGCGCGGCCTTGGCTCATCGCGGAGCACCAGAGCCGCCAAGTGGTCGAGGTCATGCGGGCTCATGCCGCGATAGTCCAGCCGTTCGGCTCCGGGGTGCATAACAATGACGGTAGCCACACCAGGCCCGTACCGGCGAGCTGCTTCCGGCCGGCCGGGATATCATGAGCCCTGCCCGCCACGCTGGTCCTGGACGGGGACTAGTTTGTGCTGCGAAAGGTGGCAGGCATGCAATCAGGGCAAACGCCTCAGTGGCGTCCGCTGAAGCGTCACGACAGTCATATGGCCGAGCAGATGGTGACGCGAGCGGCGGAGCTGGCCAGGGATTCCCATGCCCGGACCCGGCACGCGGCGGTGCTCGTGAAGGACGACAGCCTGCTGGCCTGGGGAACCAACGGGGTGCCGTTCCCCGGGGAAGACCACTGCTACTGCAAGTTCGGTGAGACCGGCCATCACGACGAATGCCGGACCCACGCGGAGCAGCGAGCCATCACGCTGGCCCGAGACGGTGATGGCTGGCGTACGCTGCAGCAATCGAAGCTGATCTACGTGCGGCTCGAGGCGGACGACTCGGTGCGGCTGGCGGAACCGCACTTCTGCGCCCGCTGCAGCCGCCTGGCGCTGTCTCTCGGAGTGGCCGAGTGGATCTTCGCCCTATCCGAGGGACTGGTCGGATATTCCTCGGCTGAATTCGACCGGGTCGCCCAGCTCAGGTGGTAGCCCGGCGCGAGGTGATCCCCGGCTGACCGC
>JALYVS010000166.1:0-8913 GCA_030853115.1 Actinomycetota bacterium | reverse complement strand
GCGAGCCGGATCAGCGCGGCCAGGTGGCAGGCAGCAGCGGTATGGCGTTCGTCCGGACCACGTTGGAATAGAAGCGGGCACTCGCCTTCGGGATACGGCGCTGGGTCCCGAAGTCGACGAAGACGATCCCGAACCGCTTGGAGTAACCCCAGCCCCATTCGAAGTTGTCCAGCATCGACCAGACGAAGTACCCGGCCAGGTTGGCCCCGTCCTTGATGGCCCGCGCCGCCGCCTCCAGGTGGGTGTGCAGGTACCTGACCCGCTCGACGTCGTTGACCTCGCCCTGCGGGTCCACGTAATCCTCGGCCGCGCGGCCGTTCTCGGTCACGTAAAGCGCCACGCCGGGGGCCTGCCTGGAGATATCCACCAGGATCTGGTGCAGCCCGCTGGGATCGACGAGCCAGCCCATGTTGGTCCGCTCCAGGTCTTCCGGCAGGTATTCCACCACGCCGGGCAGCTGGCAGCGCGCCGGGTTCTCGTTGCGCCTGAGGTCAGAAGCATCGCCGCCGCGCAGGAAAATCGGGGAGTAGTAGTTGACGCCCAGGAAGTCCAGCGGCTGGCTGATCGTCTCCAGGTCACCATCGGCGATCAGCGAGGGCGGCGGGAGCAGGGCCGCCGGGGCATGCTCGGGGTACCGGCCGTGCAGCACCGGCTCGAGGTAGAGGCCGTTCGCCGCCGCGTCGGTGATCAGCCGCCCCTGCTCGAGGGTCTCGGAGCCGCCGCCGTCCAGGACACGGACCGGATGCACGTCCAGGGTGATGCCGACCTCGGCGACACCCAGGCTCCGCAGGGCCAGAGCCGCCAGCCCGTGCCCGAGCAGCAGGTGATGGGTGGCTGCCGCCGCGGCGCCGGCGTCGCGCAGGCCGGGGGCGTGATCACCGGTGCGATAACCGTTGTTCGACACCACCTGCGGCTCGTTCAGCGTGATCCAGCGGGTGACCCGGTCGCCCAGGGCCGCGGCGGTGAGCGCGGCGTACTCGGCGAACCGCTCGGCGGTGCTGCGGACCGCCCAGCCACCCTCGTCCTGCAGCTCCTGAGGTAGGTCCCAGTGATAAAGGGTGGCCGTGGCCGCGATGCCGTTCTCGGCTAGCTCGTCCAGCAGCCTGCGGTAATAGTCCAGGCCCTGGGCGTTCACGGGGCCCCGGCCGCCCGGCTGCACCCGCGGCCAGGAGATCGAGAACCGGTAAGACGTCAGCCCGAGCGAGGCCATCAGGGCGACGTCCTCGCGGTAGCGGTGATAGGAATCGCAGGCGATGTCACCGGTATCGCCGCCGCGGACCTTGCCCGGCGTGTGGCTGAAGGTGTCCCATACCGAAGGTCCCTTGCCGTCGATGCTGGCCGCTCCCTCGATCTGGTAGGCGGCCGTCGATGCTCCCCAGATGAACCCCGGAGGGAACTCCAGGGCACCGTCAGCATCTATCGCCGTTCCCGTCATTAGGTTCTCCTTTTGTGTAGCTACGGACCCTTGACGGCCCCTGTGCTGAGGGTTAGTGTAAGCGCTTAGATTTCGGTTGTAAACGCTTACATGTCTTCTGTGTGACGCAGCGATTTCCAGCTCATGGAGCTGGTAGTCCAAGGAACAGCTACGCAGCTGATCGGGAAATTGTGATAACCCTCTACGACGTCGCCCGTCTGGCCGGTGTCTCCACCGCGACCGTCTCACGGGTGGTGCATGGCCAGGACCGGGTCCGCGATGTCACCAGGATCCGGGTCCAGCAGGCCATCAAGGAGCTCGGTTACGTTCCCGATGGTGCCGCCCAGAGCCTGTCCCGCCGGCGCAAGGATGTCATCGGCCTGGTGTGCGTAGAGCGCCAGGCGCAGCAGTACGACATCGAGAACATGAACTTGCTGTTCTACGACGAGGTGCTGCGCGGCGTAGAGGCGCGGATCCGCGACCATGAATGGTCGCTGCTGATCACCTTCCTGCAAGGCGCTAACGATCCCGGCTTCCCCCGGCTGGAAACGTTCACCGCCAAGGCGGACGGCATCTTGATCGGCGAGGGAATCGTGCCTTCCCCTTTCATCGAGCGGCTCGCCGCGCGGGTCCCGGTGGTGATCTTCGCGGGCACCCCGGATGAGAAGGCCGCCGACGTGGTCACGGCGGACAACCTGTCAGGCTCGGCGGCCGTGGTCACCCATCTCATCCGCGATCACGGCAGGCGGCGGCTGTTCTGGGTGCACGGGCCCGCCGATTCCCCGGACTCCCGCGAGCGGCGGCTTGGCCTGGACTACGTGCTGCGAGCTAACCCGCAATGCCAGCTGGTCGGTTTCTACCAGGGTTATTACAGCGTGCAGAGCGGCGAAGAGGCCGGCCAGGCGCTGCTGGCCATGGGCCGGGAGAACCTGCCCGACGCGGTCGTCTCGGCCAACGACCAGATGGCCATCGGAGTCCTCAAGGCCCTGGCCCGGGCGGGCGTCCGGGTCCCGCAGGATGTGGCCGTGGCGGGCTTCGACGATATTTTCCCTGGCAGCTTGTGCGACCCTCCGCTCACCACGGTTCATCAGCCGATGCGCATGCTGGGCGAGCGGGCCTGCGCCCGGCTGCTCGATCGCATCGCCAACCCGTCGCTGCCTCTCGCCGTCGAGCTGCTGGCCACCGAGCTGGTGCTGCGGTCTAGCTGCGGCTGCCCGCCCGGCACCGTCATCCGCCAGCCCGTGCCGACGCTTGACCTTCACCGCCCCAGCCCGGCCGCGACCTTGTCCCAGACCATCCCCCGGCCGGGTGCCAAGCCCGGCCGCAGGCCGACCCGGCAAGCAGCAAAGGCCTAGGAGCCGCCATGTCCTTTATCCTCCGCCGCCTGGTGTTTTACGTCGTGGCCGCCTGGGTGGCGCTTACCGTCAACTTCTTCATCCCGCGGGCCATGCCGGGCAACGCGGTCGAGTCCATCATGGCGAAGTTCCCCGGGGCGCTGCAGCCCGCGGCCGCTCAAGCCCTCGCTGCGATGCTCGGGGTGGGACATGCGGGCTCGATCTGGAGCCAGTACTGGTCCTACCTGGACCATGTCGTCCACTTCAACTTCGGCACCGATGTCACGCAGTATCCGTCCTCGGTCTCCTCGTTGCTGGTTGAGACCATCCCGTGGACCCTCATCCTGGTCGGATCGGCGACGGTCATCGCCTTCCTGGTGGGCACCGGGCTCGGCATCGTGGCGGGCTGGCGGTACGGCGGCACGCTTGACCGGGTGCTGCCCGGCCTGATGTTCCTGCAGGCCATTCCGTACTTCTTCTTCGCGCTGATCCTGCTCGAGGTATTCGCCAGCAAGTTCCACGTCTTCCCGCTCGGCCAGGGATACGCACAGGGCCTGGTCCCGGGGTGGCACGCCGACTTCATCGCCAGCGCCGTCTATCACTCTCTGCTCCCGGCCCTGACCATCGTCCTGACCTCGATCGCCGGCTGGATGCTGCAGATGCGCAACGTCATGATCACCACTACCGGCGAGGACTACGTGATCGCGGCCCAGGCCAAGGGCCTGCCCGGCCACCGGGTCACCTTTACCTACGCGGCGCGCAACGCACTGCTGCCGCAGCTGCAAGGGTTCGGCCTGGCGCTCGCCTTCGTCGTCTCCGGGGCCCTGATCATGGAGATCGTCTTCTCCTACCCGGGCATCGGCCTGCTGCTGCTCACCGCCGTCACCTCGAACGACTACCCGCTGATGCAGGCGATCTTCCTGGTGATCACCTTCGCCGTGCTCATCGCCAACATGGTGGTCGACCTCATCATCGTCCTCGCGGATCCGCGCGCCCGGGCGAGGGGGGGCGCACGATGACCACCGTCCTTCCGCTCACCGCCGATGCCGCCGCACTGCCTATCGAAGACGTCCGGCCTGGCCGCTGGCGCCGGATGCCGCCAAAGGCCAAGGTCGGCGCGGTTCTGCTCGGCGTGTTCGTGCTCGCGGGCATCATCGGCCCGCTGGTCGCGCCGTACGACCCGTCCTTCCAGAATCCCGCGCCCGACCTGTCGCTGCATGCCCCGTACGCCGCGCACCTGCTCGGCACCACCCAGACCGGGCAAGACGTCTTGTCCCAGCTCCTGACGGGGATCCGGCTTACTCTCGAGCTCGCGCTGGTGGTCGGCGTAGTGGCCACGGCGCTCTCGGTGATTGTCGGAGTCACCTCCGCCTTCCTCGGCGGGGTGTGGGACGAGGCGCTGTCCCTGATCTCCAACGTGTTCCTGGTCATTCCCGCGCTGCCGCTGCTCATCGTGCTGCTCGGCTCCCTGCAGACCAAGGGGCAGACAGCGACCATCCTGGTGCTCAGCCTGCTCGGCTGGCCGTGGGGCGCCCGGGTGATCCGCGCGCAGACACTGGCCATCCGCAATCGCGACTTCATTGCGGCGGCCCGGGAGACCGGGGAGAAAACCTGGCGGATCATCGCCAACGAGATCGTGCCCAACGAGGTGAGCCTGATCGCGGCGAGCTTCGTGAACACGGTGCTGTACGCCATCGGCGCTTCGGTTGCGCTCGCGTTCATCGGCGTCGCCAACCTCAATGCCTGGAGCCTGGGCACCATGCTCTACTGGGCGGAGAGCCAGCAGGCGCTTGAGCTCGGGGCCTGGTGGTGGTTCGTCCCGCCTGGCCTGGCGGTGGCCTTTATCGGCATGGGCCTGGTGCTGCTGAACACCGGGATCGACGAGCTCGGCAACCCGCGCCTGCGCGATGCGACCAGCGCCAGCCGGATCGCCGGCCATTGGCGTCCCCCGGCCGACCCGACACCGGTGCTGGCCGAGGTCTCACAGCGCCGCGGCAGGCTGGCCGGTTCCCTGCACTCCTTCTCCCGCAGCTCACTACTTGATGACACCGAAGGAGGCCGGGCCCGATGAGCGCGCATCCCGACCAGGCCCGGGCCGCCATGGCCGCAACTGCTAATCCGGCTCCCCGCTCCGGCACCGTGCTGGAGATCCGGGACCTGTCGGTCGTATACCGCACGCCGGGCGGTGATGTCCGGGCCGTGGATAAGGTCAATCTCGACCTGGCCGCCGGCGAGGTCGTCGGCCTGGCGGGTGAGAGCGGCTCGGGCAAGTCCACCCTGGTCTACGGCGCTTCCCGGCTGCTGCGGGCCCCCGCCCTGATCACCAGCGGCAGCGTCCGCTACTCCGGGCGCCGGGTGACCGAGCCCGCCGATGTGCTCAAGATGCGTCCCGACGAACTGCGGCGGCTGCGCTGGCGTGAGATCGCCATCGTCTTCCAGAGCGCGATGAACGCGCTCAACCCGGTGCTCAGCGTCCGTAACCAGCTGCTCGACGTTATGCACGCTCATCTGCGGATAGGCAGGGACGAAGCGCGGGAGCGGGCGGCGTCATTGCTTGACCTGGTGGGCATCCCGCGATCACGCCTCGGCAGCTATCCCCACGAGCTTTCCGGCGGCATGCGCCAGCGGGTGATGATCGCGATGGCGCTGGCCACCGACCCCGAGGTCGTCATCATGGACGAGCCGACTACCGCGCTCGACGTGGTGGTACAGCGCGACATCCTGGCCCAGATCGTGGAGCTGAAGGAGCAGCTCGGCTTCTCGATCATGTTCATCACGCACGACCTGTCGCTGCTCCTGGAGCTGGCCGACCGGATCGCAGTGATGTACGCCGGCCAGCTGCTTGAGGTCGGCACCTCTGCCGAGATCCAGCACGAGGCATCGCATCCCTACACCCGGGGCTTGCTTAACTCCTTCCCCTCACTGCACGGTCCGCGCCGCGAGCTGGCCGGCATCCCTGGTTCACCGCCCGATATGCGTAACCCGCCGCCGGGCTGCCCGTTCCTGCCGCGCTGCGGATACGGCACCGCTGCGTGCCAGGAGGTCGACATGCAGCTGCTGCACGTCATCAGCTCCAAGGATCCGGAGCACGTGACGGCGTGTCCGTTCGTGCTCCCGGCCACACCGCTGCCGGAAGCCAGAACGCCAGCTATGGCGACTGAGACCGCCGGGGAGCAGGAAAGATGACCGAGCCGATGCAGACGCTGACGTCCGCAGCCGCCAAGCGCGGGCCGCTCGCCATGGAGGCGATCTCGCTCTGCAAGGACTTCAAGATCGGCCGCAGGCAGGCCCTGCACGCGGTGCGGAATGTGTCCTTCAACCTCTACCGTGGCGCGGTCGTCGCGCTCGTCGGTGAGAGCGGTTCGGGCAAATCGACGGCCGCCCGGCTGCTGGCCGGGCAGGAGAGGCTCACCTCCGGCGTGATCAAGCTGGACGGCAAGCGAGTCGAGGTAACCGGCCGCCGCGACTTCCGGAACTACAAGAGCCAGGTCCAGTACGTGTTCCAGGACCCGTTCGCCTCGCTCAACCCAGTGCACACCGTGCAGTACCACCTGGAGCGCCCGGTGAAGCTGCACCAGGGCAAAAGCGTGAACGTCAACGCCGAAGTCGCCGCCCTGACCGATCAGGTGCGGCTCACGCCAGCCAACCAGTTCTTGCCCAAGTACCCGCACGAGCTGTCCGGCGGGCAGCGGCAGCGTGTCTCCTTCGCCCGTGCGCTCGCCGCGCACCCCCAGGTGCTGCTGGCCGATGAGCCAGTGTCCATGCTGGATGTCTCGATCCGGCTCGAGATGCTGGCCCTGCTGGACGACCTTCGCCAGCGCTTCAAGCTGGCCATGCTCTACATCACCCACGACATCGCATCGGCACGGTACTTCGCGGACGAGGTGCTCGTCATGTACGCCGGGGAGATCGTGGAGCGCGGCCCGGCCGAGGAGATCACCCAGCAGCCTGCCCATCCCTACACGCAGCTGCTCGTCGCCTCAGCCCCCGACCCCGACCGGCTCGGCAGCACGCTGCGCCGTAAGTCGGGCAACGGCGCGGCCGACCGCGAAGGGACTTCGGCGCCCGCCACGCTCCGCCAGACGGGGGGCCCGGCCGTGGTCGGCTGTCCGTTCAGCCCCAGGTGCCCCTTCGCCGATGAGCAGTGCCACACCCAGGACCCGGCCCTGGTGCAGATCTCGGCCACCCGAGCGGCCGCCTGCTGGCACCTGGACCAAGCCGCACCTGAGCTCGTCTCAGGCCTGCCGGGCGGCGGACATGCCACTACGACCTAACCCATATCAACTAACGAGAGAAAGACGAGAAGGATGAGGAGATTGCATAGTCACAGACGGGTCCTCGCGATAACGGCCGCTGCCGTGCTCGCAGGCGGGCTCGCCGCGTGCTCAAGCTCAAGCTCAAGTTCAACTTCGGCGGGCACGGGCGCGGGCACCACCACCACAGGCAAGACCCTGGTCATGGAGAGCTCACCAGAGACCGCCATCACCCAGGATTTCAATCCGTTCGCCATTACCCAGGCCGCGTACGGCATGGGCTCGACGGGGCTCATTTACGAGCCGCTCATCCAGTTCGACATCGCCGCGCCGCCCAAGTACTACCCGTGGCTCGCCACCGGCTACGCGTGGTCCAACGGCGGCAAGACGATCACCTTCACGATCCGCACCGGCGTGAAGTGGAACGACGGCTCGGCCTTCACCCCCGCCGACGTGGCCTACACCTACAACCTGGTCAAGAACAATACGACGATCAACCTCGACGGCCTGAAGATCACCAGCGTGACCACCTCAGGCAACACGGTCGCGCTGACGTTCCCGTCGGCCCAGTACACCAACCTGGAAGAGATCGCCGGCACCGCGATCGTGCCGCAGGCGATCTGGAGCAAGGCCGGTAACCCCGCGACCTTCACTGACCCGAACCCGGTCGGCACCGGCCCCTATAAGCTGAGCACCTTCACGCCGCAGGGCTACAACCTGGTGAAGAACCCCGGCTACTGGCAAGCCTCGGCGGTCAAGGTTCCGAAGGTCAACTTCCCGGTCTATACCACCAACACCGGCGCGCTCAGCGCGCTATTCGGCGGCCAGATCGACTGGACCGGGAACTTCATCCCCGGCCTGCAGAAGAGCTTCGTCGACACGTCGCCCAGCACCCACCACTACTGGGAGGCGCCCGGCGGCACTAACAGCCTGATGCCGAACCTGAACAAGTGGCCGACCAACCAGCTGCCCGTACGGCAGGCCATCAGCATGGCCATCGACCGCTCCGTCCTGGCCTCCGAAGGCGAGGCTGGCCTGGAGAACCCGGTCCTGAACGCCACCGGCCTGACCCTGCCGACCTTCGGTGCGTGGAGCGGTCCGGTCGCCAACATGACCGTCTCCGCCACGGCGAACGCAGCGGGCGCCAAGCAGATCCTGAAGAACGCCGGCTACACCCTGGGCAGCAACGGCTTCTTCTCCAAGGGCGGCAAGAGCGTCACGATCGCGATCACCGACCCGTCCGCGTACACGGACTACGCTCAGGACGACGCCCTGGTCGCGCAGGAACTGCGGGCGGCCGGCATTGATGCGTCCTTCGTGGGTCAGTCGACCGATGCCTGGAACAGCGACATCGCCGACGGCAACTTCCAGCTGACCTCGCACTGGTCGAACGGCGGGCTAACCCCGTACAACATGTACGAGGGCTGGCTCGACAGCTCGCTCGCCACCGGCAACGCCGCGACGGGCGACTACGAGCGGCTGAACAGCCCGACGATCGACGCCGAGATAGCCACCCTGGCCGGAGCCGCGACGACCACGGCGCAGGCCGCGGCGCTGGCCCCGATCGCCAAGTACGTGGCTGCCAACCTGCCGATTATCCCGACCACCACGGCGTCGGAGTGGTTCGAGTACAACTCGCAGAACTACACCGGCTGGCCGACCCAGCAGAACCCCTACGAGACCGGTCAGCCGTCCGGGACGAACAATGGTCCCGGTTCCGGTACTGACGAGGTGGTTATCCTGCACCTGACCCCGCAAGGCTAGACTCTAAGCGGGCGCACCAAGCGGCCCGCCCCCGGTAACCCCCCCACCGGGGGCGGGTCTCCCCGCCTCTCCCATCCCCCGCATCGGCCGGTGGTTAGCCTCGGCATCCAGCCCTCCTCGCAAGCGGACCACCTGCTCCGGCCGTACC
>JALYVS010000610.1 GCA_030853115.1 Actinomycetota bacterium | reverse complement strand
GGGGGCCGCGACGGGCAGCGGTCAGCTTCCCGGCTTCGATACGGGTGTCGCGAACGCGGCCCGCATGTGGAACTACTGGATCGGCGGCAAGGACAACTTCCGCGCTGACCGTGACGCCGGGGAGCAGATGCTGGCGGCGACGTCAGCCTGCCTGATCAGGCAACCCAAAGTGCTGGACTCGCACCACCAGGACGACATCGTCGCGGTAATCCTCAAGGAACCAGATCAATACTGGGCCCTCGCCGTAGCTCTTCACGTTGGACACCGCTCCGGTCACGTCGAATGAGATGCCGATCCTGCGCACCGCCACGGCGTCGGCAATCCGGGCCGCGAGGCTTTCCACCTGGTCAATCTGCGCTTGAGTGAGCTCGCCCACGACATTGGCTGCGTCCGGGACGTATTCCCACGTCCAGTCGCTCATGCAGTGGCTGTCTCGGCCTGCCGCAGGATCTGGCTGATTTCGGCCGCAGCCTCCCGGCGCTCGGTACGGTCCGGCGACTCAGCGACGAGGCGCTCGCAGGCATGGAGCCGGGCCGCAAGCTGCGGCCAGCGTTCCACAGCAACCCAGGTGAACCAGTGCTCGACGAAGTACCGGGCAGGAAGCAGGCTGTACTCATCCCGTGCGCGGGCAGTCGCGGCCGTCCAGTCGGCCTCGAACCTCGCGAGAGCCGACGGGTCAAGACGCGCCACGGCCGCGCGGATCGCCGCGGGCTCGCGCTCGGGCAGCGGGACGACTGGCTGCTGTCCTTCGACCGGCAAGTGGCTCACGGAAACTCATGCTAACGCACGCCCGAACAGATGGCAGGCTGCAAGCTGGCTAACCTGGTCATCATCGGTGAGGCTGGCTTCGCGCCGCTGGATGACACCGGCGCACAGCTGTTGTTCCGGTTCGCCGCCTAGCGCTGGTGTCTGATTTGAGGAGTTAGGCGTGGTGGAGCCTGTGCGCGGATCTGCGAGCTGGACTCGTGACGGGACGCCCGATGACGCACTGAGCGCCCTTGTGGCTTACGCCAGGACCCACCATGGCCGCGCCAAGGTAAACGGCAGCCAGGTGACGCTTCAGTTCGGTTCCCGGCTCGCCTACAGGCTCATGGGGCTTGCGACTTGGCGCGTCCCGTATGCCGTTCGGGTCTCTCTGGCGGCGTCGAGTTCGAACCCGGTGAAGCTAACCGCCGAGGCATACAGCGACGCAGGTTGGTACGCCTTCCGCATAGAGAGTGCCACTCTCACCTATAAGCGGCGCATCCTGCCGGGCAGACATCATGCACGCCAGCAGGTAGTGACGGGCACCATCAGCCCTCTGGCGATCACTGCTCCCAAGGGGGCGCGGATGCCTGCTCCAACCGCCGCTGCTCAGCTGCCCGCAACTGCTCCGCAGGCGCCCGCACGCCGCGCAGCCCGTCAAGAACCTGGTCGCGCCATCCAGGTGCGGCCCAGGTCTTGCGGTACACCAGAATCTCCGCAAGCGCCGGAAGGCTGCCGCCGTCAGCCAGGACCACCCGCAGCGGCCGCACAGCAGCCGCCCGCATGAGCCCGGCCCGCTGCTCATCCGGGGGGATCTGCGCCGAGCTGGATCCCCACATGGCATAGCTCTCCATCACGTAGCCTTCGCGCGCGGCCTCCCGCAGGAGCACTTCAACCGGCGAGTCATTCGTAATATCGAAAAGCTCGCCGTCAGCGGCGGCACGCACCGCGTCGGCCAGCACTGCGAACCTCCTGAGGTTCGTCTCCTCCAGAACCGCCCGCGACTGGGCCGCCACCAAGGCCGCCACTTCCTGCGCCGACGCATGCCGCACAAGCAAGTCCAGCACCGGATCACCGACGCCAAATTCCCAGTCCGGCCCGTTCCAATCCGCCGCCGACAAGTCCTCCAGCAAAGGCAAGATGCGCGAACTGGGCCATGCGCCCTCCACCTGCTGCGGCGTCAGCGAAAGACCGAAAGCGCGCTCGGCCACGGTCAGCACGGCCTGCAGACCGCTGAGAGCCGTCACCTCACCAGCTGCGCCGATCTGAGCAGCGGTGCCCAAATTCAGGCCAACCTGCTGCAGCAGCGGCAAGAACCGGTCCGGGTCGGCCCCCGTTCGCGTGTACGGCGGTATCGTCAGCAGGTGGCTGACCACTTCGCCGTGTGCGGCATAGCCAAATTCAGCGAACGCGTCGAGAACATGACGCACCACCACGGCATCCTGGCGGCGTGACACATTCCGGAGAACCTCCCTCCGGGTCCCCTCGTGTGTCGCCTCCTCCCACGCGAACACCCATCCGTCAGACCGCCCTGCGCGCACATAGGGACCGAAACTCTCCAACACTGCCGCCTCGGCCTGCTCACGAGTCCGGTCCACCGCGACACTCAGATCTGCTCCGAAACCGGCAAGCACTTCCTCCTGCGTCAGGCCACGCACGAACGTTACACAAAAGCTCGAACGCTGCACCGGTCCCTGACCCAGCCAAGCCAGTCCCGCCCCAGCTCCCTGCCCGGGCGTCATCTGCGCCATTGCCCACGCCTCCCTGACCTCTCCGCTAGCGACGCGACTCCCCAGCCTGGCGGCTTCCCGGCTGCCCACGGCGCGAGCGCGGCCTCGGCGATCACCTGGTCGAGGAGGCTGAGCGGGAACAGGGGCGGTTCGTTAGGCCGCTGGCGCAAGTCGAGCGCGCCACACTCCATGATGCGCATCGCTCGAGGGCGAAGCTGGTTACCTGCTCGTGACCGAGATCGAGCGTCCCCGACGCGGCGAGGCGGATCAGGCCGACGTTCGCCTGACGCGGGTACATCCACCATCCTGGACGCCGTCGCAGCGGCCGGACATGAGCTGACCGGGCAGGCGCCACGGACCGAGACCGCGCGCCTCGGCGTGTTCATCAGCGCCGGCGCCCAATTGCTGCCGACCGTCCTGGCGCGGCTGGCGGCAGCAAGCCCGCAGGTCAGCGTGACCATAGCTGTCGCAGCTGGCGTCCGGGCGGGCGGGTAGGTGTCCTGGCTGCCATTGGGCGGCACGGGATGGACCCCTGCGACGGTGAAGGCCAACCCAGCCTCGAAGGAGTGAACGGCGGCAGGCCCGGGAGCCCGGGCGGACGACAACGCTG
>JALYVS010000609.1 GCA_030853115.1 Actinomycetota bacterium | reverse complement strand
CGGCCGGCGTCCGGGCCTCCGGTGCGCCGGCCGTGTTCCCCGCCGCCGAGGTGACAGCTGGCCCCGGCACCCCGGTAAACCACAGGATCGCGGAGATGATCGCCGCGACGGCGAGAAGGCCGCCGACAACCGCGAGCACGCTGCGGGAAGGCCAGGCGTGCGCGCTCGCCGAATGCCTGCCTCTCACCCCGGCCACGAACGTCCCGACCTCATCCGACACTCATCGATCCAGGGCCGGGATCTGTCGTTCCCGGCCGCCGTTCCCGCCGCGCACCGATCGCGGGGTGAGCCCGCAGAACAGAGCCGCTGGAATGGCTGAGATCCAGCGTAGTCAGCCCGCTGCCGGCGGGTGAGGGATTGACGTCTCGCGGCTGGCTGGCCGGGCGCTGGGCGGCCGGGATCGGCGTTCAGTCGGCGGCGGGCTCGGCGATCATGGCGGTACCGATCTCGCGGAAGCCGATCCCCGCGTAGACGCGGGCCACCGCGGCGTCGCTGGCGGACAGGAAGACGGTCTCTACCCCGCGCTCGCGCGCGTCGCTGGCCAGCAGCGCGGTCACGGCTGCGCCGAGGCGGCGGCGGCGGAAGGCGGGCAGGACGCCCACCCCGGTGATCTCCGCCACCCCGTCCACGGCCTGGCAGCTGCCGGCCCCCAGCGGGCCGTCTGGCCCGAATGCCGCGGCCAGCACCGATTGCCCCGAACGCAGCCGTTCGTGCAAGATCGCGATCGTCCCGCCGTCGTAGTCCGCGGCGACCTTGTCGCGTTCGGCGATGCCTGCCGGGCCGACCGCCGTTCCCGGGTGGCCGAACGCGACGGCGGGCACGGCGGAGATCCGGTCGAGTTCGGGATCCCCGGGAGCGACGACGCGGACGGTGATTCCCGGCGGAAGCGGCGGCGCCTGAGGCAGGCCCGCGAGCGTCATGAGGGGATGGCACTGCACCTCAAGGCCCGCATCGGCGGCGGCGGCTGCCATCTCCGGTGCGACCTGCTCGATCCATTCGAAAGACTCGGGAATGATCAGCTCGCGCTGACGGGCCCGGACCGCGCGGATGCCAGCCGCGGTGACCGCTGGCCGCGAACCCCGGCTGGGCCGTGCGTAGTAAGGCCAGCCAGGGCCGGTGGGAACGAACAGCACGAGCGGCCCGCACCGGACGGCTCGGGCCCGGCGTCGCGGCACGGCGTCGCAAAAGGCGTCAATCCGCTCAATGACCTCGTAATCTCTCACAGCAGTACTTACCTTAAGGTCCCGGGCCTGCTTGTCCAACCGTGTTTACCCCCGCATGGCGCGCTAGCCTCCCGCCCAGCCCTGGCCACGGCGCGGCCTGCCATAATTCGTTGTGCTGGCGACGGCGGATGGGTTATCGTTCCGCCGCATATGGCTGACACCGAAACACCTGACGCTGACCCCCCGCCCGGCCTGACCCAGCTCGCGTTCCACGGCCCCTTGTCCGAGGCCAGGGCCGCCCGGCTGGTCGGCAGGCTCACCCGGGCCGACCCGGCCACGGTGCTGGACATCGGCTGCGGCTGGGGCGAGCTGATGCTTCGTATTCTCGCGGCGGCGCCGGAGGCGACCGGTCTCGGCTTCGACACCGACGAAGGGGACCTGGCCCGGGGGCGGGATAACGCCAGGGCCCGTGGGCTCGATGATCGCGTGACGTTCGTCAGGGAATCCGGCATCGGAACGGCGCGCGGCCCCGCCGATCTGGTGCTCTGCGTCGGGGCCAGCCACGCGCTCAGCGACGCCCCGCCCCCCCAGCACACCGCGGCCGCGCTGCGCGAACTCCGGCGGCTGGTCACCCCGGGCGGGCGGGTGCTCCTGGGTGAAGGGTTCTGGAAACGGCCCCCGTCCGAGGTTGAACTGGCCGCCATGTGGCCCGGCGCGTCGGCTGGGGAGTATCACGATCTGGCCAGCCTGGTCGACCTGGTCGTCGACGCCGGCTTCCGGCCGGCCTGGACCGAGACGGCTACCGGCCAGGAGTGGGAGGACTTCGAATCGGGCTATCAAGGCGACGAGGAGCAGTGGGTCGCGACTCACGCTGGCCACCCGCGAGCCGCTGAGATCGGCGAACAACTAGACCAGCACCGGTCGTCCTGGCTGCGTGGTTACTACGGCATCCTCGGGCTGGCCTACCTCACCTTGGTCCCCGTCGGCTAAGCGCCGGCCGCAAACCCCGCCCGTCCGCCGGACCCGCGTCCGCCATCCTAGGCCGCGCCATCCCAGACTGCCTCCTCGCTGCCGTACCGGCTGAGGGTCCGCGGCCAGCTGAAACCGTGCCCGTCGAGCCGACCGGGCGGCAGCACGGTGGTTACCGTGCCGCTGGCGCTGTCCAGGGTGGTGAGCCAGGACTTGCCGGGCCCGGCCTGAGCCAAGGCCGCAGGCGCGACCGGCGCCGCGGCCGGCCGATCGTCCTGGCTGAGCAGCCAGTGCCCGGTACGGGCCAGGCTGAGCTCGCGGAAGTGCGTGCCACCTGTCGTTGCCTGGGCGGCCAGCGCGCGCAGCGCGGCGGCCGCGCAGAGGTAACCGGTGCCGTGATCAAGCAGCTGGCAGGGCAGCGCGCCCGGGTGCTCGCCGTCGGCGGACTCGGCCATCGCGATGCCGCAGGCCGCCTGAACGATGCTGTCGAAGCCGCGGCGGTCGCCCCACGGCCCGTTGCTGCCCCAGGCCGACAGGCTTACCACCACGAGGCCGGCATGGCGTTCGGCTAGCAGGCCGGAGGTTAGCCCGAAGCGGTCAAGAGCATGCGGCCGGTACCCGTGCACGAGGACGTCGGCCTGGCTGAGCAGGTGGTGCAGCCGGGCATAGCCGTCGGCGGTGCCAAGGTCCAGGAGCGCGCTGCGTTTACCGGGCAGGCCGTCGTACGCGTGCAGGGTCAGTTCCGGCCGGTGCGGCGAGTCCAGCCTGAGCACGTCGGCGCCGAGCGCGGCCAGGTACCGGGTCGCCACCGGACCGGCGATGACCCGGGTGAGGTCAAGCACCCTGATTCCCGAGGCGGGCCGCGTTCCCGTCGCCCGCGAACGGGGCGGCGCACCGTCGATCGTCAGCCCCCCGACGAGCGGGCCGGCGGCCACGGCCCGGCCCGGCGGCTCC
>JALYVS010000608.1 GCA_030853115.1 Actinomycetota bacterium | reverse complement strand
ACGCTGGGCTGACCCGCAGCGGGCCGCGACCGACGTCGCGTCCGCAATCAAGCTCACCGCCGCGCCCGGTCCGGGCGGCTCCGGTCCGGGCGACCCGGGCGGCTGGCTGGCGCACTGGCGGCGGGCGGATGACGCGGCCCGGAGCACGGTAGACGCCATGCTCGATGACGACGATACGCTGACCGAACCCAGGCTGGCCCGGGATCTGGCCCGCCAGGTCCCGGAAGGAGCCCTGCTCTGGACCGGATCGAGCCTGCCCGTCCGGGATATTGATGGTCACCTCAGCCCGCGCGACGATGTGCGGATCTTGGCCAGCCGAGGAGCCAGCGGCATCGACGGCACCACGTCGGCGGCCATCGGGGCGGCGCTGGCCCACCGCGGCCCGGCGTTCGCCTTGCTCGGTGACCTGACGTTGCTCCATGACGCGCCCGGCCTGGTGCTCGGGCCGGGCGAGCCGCGTCCGGACCTGTGCCTGGTCGTGGTCAACAATGACGGCGGGGGTATTTTCTCGACGCTGGAGCAGGCCGCCTTCCCGGATTCGTTCGAGCGGATCTTCGGTACGCCGCACGGTGCCGGGCTGCAGCACCTGGCGGCGGCCTTCGGCCTGCCTTATCAGCGCCTCGAGCATCCCGCCGATCTAACCAAAGCACTGCAGGGCACGGGCCTGAGAGTTGTCGAGGCGCAGACCCACCGGGCCGCGGGCGCGGCGCTGCGGGCCAGGCTGCGGGACGCAGCGGTGAGGGCGATCACCGGATCGTGATCTGGCTGACCGGGGGCACAATGACTATGCGGGGGTCGAGCAACGACGGAACGAAAAGTCATGGTAGTGCGCAACGGCCAGCTCAGGGGCAGTGGCCGACCGAGTACCGACCGACAGGACACCCGGATTGCCCGTGCCAGAGCTGAGCACTGCTGCGCTTGGGACGCGAGTGGTGGGCGGATCGTTTCGCGGTGGTCGCCGATGACGGGGCCGCAGGTGCGGGCAGAGTGGGACGCGGACGAGCTGATCGAGGTGTGGACCCGCGGAGGGGTCCCGCAGGCTGCGGTGGACTACCTGGGGTCGCTGGTGGCGGTCAAGTCCGCGCTGTTCGCCGGGCTGGCCTGCGCCTGGCCTGGTTGTCAGATCGCCTTGGCTGTTAGTAGAGTGCGGCGATCGCGCGGGCCCTGGCGGCTACCAAGGCCCGGAGCTCGGGTGGTTGGAGTACCTCGATGTCCGGGGTGAGAAAGCCGCGGACGGCCAGGTCGGCGGACTCGATGGGGAGCACGGCGCGTGTCCAGCCGTCCGGCTCCTGTACGCCGGTGGCGGCAATGGCGTCGGCGTCCCGGCCGGTCAGCCGGGCCGTTGCGGCGGGGGAGAGGCGGACCACCGCGCCGGCCCGGTACAGCCCGGCGAGGAACTCCCTGGTGTATGACTGCCAGTAGCCGGCCAGGGAGAAACGCCCGGGAATGGTGCAGGTCTCCGCGAGCACGGTCAGGTCCAGGATCTGGTCGACCCGGTAGGTGCGCGGGCCTGGCCCGGCCACCAGGTACCAGCGGCCGGCCTTGAGCACCAGGCCGTACGGCTCGAGGCGGCGGTCCACGTCGGTCGGGGCTCTCCACCGCCGGTAGCGGACCCGCAGCGCCGCGCCGCGCCAGAGCGCATCGGCCACGGCCGGCAGGAAGGGCGTGTCCTGGGCCTGCGCGTACCAGCCGGCTGCGTCCAGGTGGAATCGCTGCGCGGTGGCGGCGAGCTGCCCGGCGAGGGCAGGCGGCAGCGCGGCCTGGACCTTGAGCTGGGCGGCGGCGAGCACCGGACCCAGGCCCAGGTCGGCGGCAGGGCCGGGCAGGCCGGACAGGGCCAGCGCCTTCGCCTCCTGCGCGCTGAGCCCGGTCAGCTGCGTCCGGTAGCCGTCAAGGAGCTGATAGCCGCCCTGGTGGCCGGCGTCGCCGTAGAGCGGGATGCCGGCCGTGTGCAGCGACTCCACGTCCCGGTAGACGGTCCGGACCGAGACCTCGAGTTCCCTGGCGAGCTGCGCGGCCGTCAATCGGCCCCTGGCCTGCAGGAGCAAGATAATCAAGACGAGACGGCTCGCGCGCATCTGGCCATCTTTCCACTGACAGCGGTTGTCAGCGGAGGAGTCATAGCGTGCGTGACATGACCTTCGAAGAGAAGCTGCTGACTAGCCAGCCGCCCATCGAGGTGGCGGGGCGCCGGATCAAGCGCTACTACGTCACCTCAGAGATCGCCCCCGTCACCGCGGACATCGAGCGGGCGGCCACGGAGCTGTTGCCGAAGCTGGCGCCAGACGCGGACGGGACACCGCCCGCCGGGTTCATCATCGTGCACAGAGGCAGCGACGGAGCCGCCTACCTGAACGCGTACACCTGGGTGCGGGACAACGTCCTGCACATGCGCGGCGCGGCGGCCGCCCAGCCGGAACTCGGCTGCCCGGACGACGACCCGGCGCACTTCATCGCGCTCAGCCGGCCGTGGATCGGCTGCGTCTGGGAGCTCTCGCCCATCCACCACGAGCGCAATGCCTGGGTCCGGCACATCCTCATGCCCGACGCCCCCGACCTGGAAGGCTACCTAGCCGACTCGATGCCGCCGGGACACACGCGATGACCGCCGGCGACTTCGACTTCCTGCACGGCAGCTGGCAGATCTCGCACCGCACCCTGAAGGAGCGGCTGACCGGCGGCCAGGAGTGGCAGACATTCCAGTCGACGATGCGCTGCTGACCGATCCACGGCGGGGCCGCCAACATGGACGAGAGCTATTTCCCGACTACGGCGGCTGGACGGATATGCCGGTGCAGCCCGGCGGGTCGCGGTGCATTCTTCCCTGATGATCCTCAGCCGCGGCAGCACGAGTGGTCGGCATTCCGCCGGGCCGAGGGCTCCGAACGGTTGCTGCTCAAGCCCTATGCCATGACGCTCACCCAGCTGAACGTGTTCGTTTGGGTCGCACGGCTCGGCTTGGCTCGTTGACCGCCGCCGCGAACGCGCTCGGCGTCCGTGAGTCGGCCGTCTCCCAGGCCCGGTCGGCCCTGCGGCTGCACCTTGGCGATCAGCTGGTCATCCGCGGACCGGCGGGCATGACCCTGAAGACCAGC
>JALYVS010000607.1 GCA_030853115.1 Actinomycetota bacterium | reverse complement strand
GGCCAGCGCGGGCCGTGACCGCCGGCGTCCCGCTGACCTGCCGCTCCCCGGCCGGGCGCCGGGGTGATCCCCCCGGCGGCCGGTCAGCAGCGGAAGGCTGCTCAACCCGATGCCCACCACGATGGCCGCGCCGCCCGCCACCTGCTCGGGGCCCACCGGGTTACCGAAGAGGACCACGCCCGCGAGGGCGCCGACCAGGGGCTCGAAGTTGAGGAACGCCCCGGCCACCTCGGCGGAGACCCGGCTCTGCCCGAAGGCGAACAGCGTGAAGGGCAGCAGGGTGCCGCCCACCGCCAGCGCGCCGACGGCCAGCACCGGACCGGGGCCGGCCGGGGCGGCGGGAACGCCCTCGGTGACCAAGGTGTACGCCAGGGCGGCCAGCGCCGCGCCCAGGAACTGCGCGGCGGTGACCGCGACCGGGTCGCGGCCGGTCAGCAGCCGCGCTTGCCCGACGGTGAACGTAGCCGAGATGAGCAGCGAGACCAGCACCAGGCCGTCGCCGTGCAGGGTCGAGCCCCCGCCGCCCGCGCTGGTGATCAGGGCGACGCCGCCCAGCGACACCGCGAAACCGGCCCACGCCACCGGCCGGGCCACGGTGTGGTGCCACAGCGCGGCGATCACCGCGACCAGCACCGGCACGGCCCCGATGAGCAGCGCCGCGTGCGTAACGCTGGTCCGGGAGATGCCGGCGTTCTGCACGATGACCGACCCGCCGTACCCGATCGCCCCCGAGGCGAGCACCTTGGGGGTGAACGCGCCGTGCCGGGCCGGCGCCCGGCGGCGGGTCACGACCAGCAGGACCGCCCCGGCCAGGCCGAAGCGAGCGGCGGTCAGCCAGCCAGGCCCCAGCCACTGCAGGGCCAGCTTGGACAGCGGCACGGTAGTGCCCCAGAGCAACCCGGCCGCGGCGAGGGCGGCGACGGCGTGACGACGGCTGATGTTCATACTGTCATAATCGCTATCTACCACACAGAATTTGACACTTGTGTAGCTTTACGAAATAATATTTTGTATTATGGCTGTCCAGCTTGATGAAGTTGACGTAACGCTACTCACCGCACTGCAGGAAGACGCGGACCGGACCAACGTGGAACTGGCCCGCCTGGCCGGGCTCTCACCTGCGGCGACCCTGCACCGGGTGCGGCGGCTCAAGGAGTCCGGGGTCATCCGCATCATCAGCGCTCAGCTCGACCCAGCCGCGGCCGGTTTCCCGCTGCAGGTCTACGTGACGGCCAGCCTGGCCCGTCATGACCCCCGCTCCAGCCGCGTCTTCGACGACCTGATCCGGGCCCTGCCGCAGGTCCTCGCGGCCGACAACGTCGCAGGCGAGACCGACTACTTTCTCACCGTGGTCGCCCGGGACGTCGCCGAACTGCAAGAGGTCCTGGCCAGCCTGGCCGCCCGCGGCGGCCAGCGCCTGGTCACCTACCTGCGGCTGGCCGAGATCAAGCCGCCGTCCCGGCTGCCGCTGGCCCCCACTGTTCCCGACCCCGAACGCCCCGCCCGCCGGGCGCCGCGGCGTCCCGGGCCCCGCGCGGTTCCGGGTTAGGCCAGCGCATTCCCTCAGCGTGCGGTGAGCCGGCTCATCTCATTCCGGGCCCTGGCCCCGGAGCGCGGCCCGGATCCGGGAATGACGCAGGCCCCGCGCGAGTTGCGGGCGACATGAAGATTGCGGTGATCGGCACAGGCAACGTCGGCCGTTCGATCGGGAACAAGTGGCACCAGGCCGGGTATGACGTGGTATTCGGAACCCGCAGCGCCTCGGGCGCCGGGGCGGCCAGCGCCTCCGGCGTCGGAACTCGCAGCGCCTCGGGCGCCGGGGCGGCCGGCGCTCCCGGTGAGGACCCGGGCGGCGCTGCGGTGCTGGGGATCGGCGACGCGCTGGTCGGCGCCGACGTGGTGCTGCTGGCCCTCCCCGGGTCAGCCGCGGCGGAGGTAATCGCCGCCCAGAGCGCGGCGCTGGCGGGGAAGACCGTGATCGACGCGGTGAACCGGATCGGCCAGAGCGAGCCCAACTGCCGTTCGCTGCTCGCCGACGCCGTGCCTAACGCCCGGTATGTACGCGCGTTCAATACGCTGGGCTGGGAGAACTTCGCCGACCCGGTGCCCGGCACGAGCCTGTTCTTCGTGGCCGATCCCGGTGCGCGCTACCTCGCCGAGGAGCTCATCGCCGCCGTCGGGCTCGACCCGGCCTACGTCGGAGACGCCGGGGCGGCAGGCACCGTTGATGCTCTGCTGCCCTTGTGGTTTGCCCTGGTGAAACAGCATGGCGGGAACCGCAGGCTCGCGCTGAGCATCGTCACGTCAGGCTAGTTCCAGGACACCCCCCGGCCACGCGCTACGGTGCGGGCATGGCCACACGACTTCAGCTCACCGTCCTGGGCAGCCTGAACATGGATATCTCGGTGACCGTGCCCCGGCTGCCGGCTCCGGGGGCCACCGTGCTCGGCTCGGCGGCGGTGTTCACGCCCGGCGGTAAAGGGGCTAACCAGGCCGTCGCGGCGGCCCGGCTCGGCGCCGGCGTACGGATGGTGGGCTGTGTCGGCGATGACGACTTCGGCCGGCAGGTGCGGGCCGCGCTGGACACCGAAGGCGTGGACGCCGCGGCCGTCCGTATCGTGGACGGCGTCGCGACCGGGCTGGCCATGATCTCGGTCGACCAGGCCGGGGAAAACCTCATCACGGTCGCCTCGGGCGCCAACCGCGAGGTCGGCGCGGCCGAGGCCGCGAAGGCCGTCTCGAGCTCGGCTGACGTGCTGGTCATCAGCGCCGAGATCCCGGTCGCCGCGATCCGGGCCGCCCTGGCCCAGGCCGGCCGGACCCGGTGCGTGCTCAACCTGGCTCCGGCTCCGCCCGAGGCGGCCGCGATCGTGGCGGGCGGCGTGGACTGGCTGGTCGTCAACGAGTCAGAAGCAGCCTCGGTTCTCGGCCGGGATGTCAACGGCCTGCGGGATGCCAGCCCGGCCGCCGCCGAACTCGTGGCCGCGGGCGCTCGCCATGTCGTGATCACCGCGGGCGCGCACGGCGCCGTCCTGGCCGTCCCGGGCAGCGACCCGGTGACTATCGAGGCGTTCCGCGTCCAGGCGGTCGATACGGACGGGGCCGGCG
>JALYVS010000606.1 GCA_030853115.1 Actinomycetota bacterium | reverse complement strand
GCGCCGGACCGGCCTGCGGCCGCTGGCGCGTTACGCGGGCGCCGCGGCGGCCGGCGTGCACCCCGATTACATGGGGATCGGGCCGGTGCCCGCGGTGAACCGGGCCCTGAGCCGGGCCGGCTGGCAGCTGGACGAGCTGGACCTGCTGGAGATCAACGAGGCGTTCGCGGCCCAGTCGGTGGCCGTGGTCGACGAGCTCAAATGCGATCCGGACCGGGTCAACGTGAACGGCGGCGCGATCGCGATCGGGCACCCGCTGGGCTGCTCGGGCGCGCGGATCGTCACCACCTTGCTGCACGAGATGCGTCGGCGGGACGTCGCACGCGGCGCGGCCAGCATGTGCATCGGCGTCGGCCAGGGAATCGCCTCGCTGTGGGAAGCCGCCTAACCCGCCTAACCCGCGAGCTCGCGCCGTCCGTCGAGTTCACGCCCAGCTCCCTGCGCGCACCTTCGCCCCAGTCGTCACTCCAGCCCGCTAAGCCCCAACTGGATTGTCGTGGATGGCGCACCCTGCACCTCCCTTGGTGCACGGTGCGCCATCCACGACAACGCGTGGCCGTGGCTCGTTAGCCCAGGTTGGGGGCGCCGGCGTAGTAGTTGCCGGTGGCCGAGGTCTGCAGCGGGGCGGCGGCGGTGTCGGCGGGCACGGCGGAGGCGCTGACGAACGTGCTGCCCTGCGGGCCCGCTTCTACCGCCTGGCTGAGCGCGCTGCCGTGCAGGTACTGAGACCACGGCAGGAACCATTCGGTCCAGCCGTCGTCCCACTTGCCGGCCGCCGTGCTGTTGGTGACGGTGATGGGATCGCCGGGGATGGACATGTTGTAGTAGGTCGCCGCGTCGGCCGGCGGCAGGTTCACGCAGCCGTGGCTGACGTTGGTGCTGCCCTGGTCCACTACCGACCAAGGGGCGGAGTGGTAGTAGTCGCCGCTGAAAGTGAACCGGACGGCGTAGTTGACCAGCTCGTTGTAGTACCCGGCGCTGCCGGGCGCGCCGCCGCCGACCATCCGGACCGGGTTGGACTTCTCCACGCTCACGTAGGTGCCGTCGGGCGTGGGCAGGCTGGCCCGGCCGGTGCTGACCGGCCACTGGTAGATGCGCGTGCCGTTGAGGTAGATCTGGGTAAGGTGCGTGGTCGTGCTGGCCACCGCGACCAGGGACCGGCCGATGGTGAAGGACTGGGTCAAGTTAGCGCTGCCGTAGACGCCGCTGGCACCCTCGACCCCGTTCAGGTGGCCATCGAAACTGACCGTGGTATTAGCCGGCCAGTAGTCCCGCGGCCGGAAGTCCAGGTGCTCGCCGCCGTCCCAGTACCAGGCGCCGATCACCGGCTTGGAGGTGGTCAGTTCCAGGGACCGCTCCACCGCGGCCCGGTTCGTGATCGGCTGGCTGAAGGTCAGCATGATCGGCATGCCGACCCCGTAGGTCTGGCCGCTGCCCTCGTAGATCTCGGTGGAGAAGCTCTGCCTGGGGGACAGGGTCCGGAACGTACTCGTAGTGGTGACCTTCTGGCTGCTGCTGGCGCCGGTAGCGGTGGCGGTCACCGTGTAGCTTCGCGCGTCGTCCAGGGTCCAGGTACTGTGCCAGGTCTTGCCGCCGTCGGTCAGGGCGCCGGGCACCGGGTCGCCCGAGGACCGGACGGTCACGCTGGTCACCGTGCCCTTGACCGCGGTGACGCTGATGCCCTTCGACGGGTCGACGTCACGGCTGCCGTTCGACGGCGTAATCTTCAGCTCCGCCGCGAGCGCCACCGCCCGCGCCCGGGCGGACGCGGACACGGCGGACTGCGCCTTGGCCTGGCCGGAGCTGGCTGACGGTCCGTGTCCGCCACCGCACCCGGTGGCGAGCAGGCCGATGACAGCCGCTGCCGCGATGGTCGCAGCAGGCCGGCCACGCTTGGCTGACCCGCGGTTCCTGGCACGCACGGTTGACCCTCTCTTGGCGCCGTTCGCCGATCCGGACCCCGCCTATTCAGACGCCTGAGACGTCCCGGAGGTTACGTCCTAAGGCTATATCTGTCCCGGTGCGCCCGCGGGCCCCCTGCTGTAGGGACGCCTGCGGCGAGGGCGGTAGGGACGCCTGCGGCGAGGCTGCAGCACCGCCCAGGCCAGGGCGAGCACGGTGAGGAAGCTGATCACGTACTCCGGCCAGGCTCCGATCCTGTCCGCCAGCGTCCGGTAGCTGACCAGCGGAACCCGCGCGTCCAAGATCGCCTGCCGCCAGAGGCCGCTGCGCGCGATGATCGTGCCGTCCGGCGCGATGATCGTGCTTTCTCCGGTGGTCGAGGCGTACACCAGCGCGCGGTCGCTCTCGATGGCCCGGATCCTGGCCATGGCCGTCTGCTGCTCGGTCTCGCCGACCTGGCCGTCGATCTCGAAGTCGGCGTCGTTGGACTGCACGGCGAGCAGGTTGGCCCCGGCGGTGACCTCCGATCGCACCAGCTGGTCGAAGCCCACCTCGTAGCAGATCACGTCGCCGAGCCTGATCGGCCCGACGTCGAAGACGACGGCCGACCGGCCCGGGGTGAAGTTCACCGGCTGCAGCGTCGGGAGCGAGCTGAAACTGGAGATGAAGCCGCGGAACGGGATGTACTCCCCGAACGGCACCAGCTGGCGCTTGGCGTACAACGTCGTCGGCCCCCGGCCGGGGAGCCAGAGCTGGCCGACGTTGCGCTCGGGGTTCTGCAGGACCTCGCCGACCAGGACCGGCCGGCCGACGGCCGCCACCGCCCCGGCCAGCTCGTTGTAGATAAAGGGGTACTTGAACGGGTCCAGGTCGGTGGAGTTCTCCGGCCAGATCACCAGGGCGGGCGCGGCCTTGCGGCCGGCCTTGACCTGCGCGGCCAGCGCCAAGGTGGCGTCGGCGTGGTTCTGCGTGACCACGGTGTCGTTCAGCTGCTGCGGCAGGTTCCTGGCCCGCGGCACGTCGCCCTGGATCGCGGCCACGTCGGTCGTCGGCGCGCCCGCCGTCGGGTCGACCGGCAGCAAGCCGCCGGCCAGCACCAGCCCGGCCGTCACCACCGCGGCCAGCACCGGTCCCCAAGGCCCCAAAGCCCCCCGAGCCCCCGACGGCCTCCCCGACGCCCCCGCAACCCCTAGCGCCCCCGTAACC
>JALYVS010000605.1 GCA_030853115.1 Actinomycetota bacterium | reverse complement strand
CCTAATCGGCGGGTGTGCCGTGCTCTCGTTCGGCGGCCTGGCGGGCCGGCTGGCCGGACCGCGGTGGGCGCCCGCGGCGGCCGCCGTCCTGGCGCTGAGCCTGCCTGAGCAGTACACCAGCCGCAGCACGTTCAGCGAGCCGCTGGCTCAGGTGCTGCTGTTCGGCGGCCTGTGCCTGCTCATCGACTCCCTGGTGGTCAAGCGCGCGCGCAGTCGCGAAGAGCCACCCGTCAGCGGCTGGCCGGGTCAGGCGGCCAGCCCCGGCTGGACCAGCCAGGACAAGGTGCTGGCCGCGCTGGCCGGGCTGGCCCTGGGGCTAACCATCGTGGTTCGCCTCGACGGGCTGAGCGACATCTTGCCGGCGGTCCCCCTCGCCGGGTTGCTGCTGGCGGCCCGGCGGCGGCAGGGCATCCCGTTCGTCGTGGCCCTGGTCGTCGGGGTGGGGTACGGCCTAGTCGATGGCTACCTGCTGTCCCGTCCCTACCTGGACCTGGAAGCGCCCTCGCTGCGCCCGCTGGCCGTGATCACCGCGGTTGTCGTCCTGCTCACCGCGATCGCAGTACCGGTGACCGCCCGCGAGGCGGTCCGGGCCAGGCTGACCAGGTGGGGACAGGCGCGCGTGGGGCGCTGGCTACCTTGGGCCCTCGCGGCGCTGACCGTCGCGGTCTTCATCGGCTTTGCCGTCCGGCCGCTGGTGCAGACGGTGGCCGGGGAGACCGATCCGACCTCGATCGCCTACGTGGCCGAGTTGCAGAAGCTCGCGGGCCTGCCCATCGACGGGCGGCAGCAGTATTACCAGGACAGCCTGTACTGGGTGATCTGGTACCTCGGGCTCCCCGCGGTCCTGCTCGGCGCCTTCGGCCTCGCGATCTTGGCCCGGCGAGGGCTCCGGGCCGTGACGACCTGGCGGGACCCAGGCGCGGCGCTCAGGGTGTGGGCGCTGCCGTGGCTCATCGGCCTGTGGGTGATCGTGACGGTGCTCGCCCGCCCGGCGGTCTCTCCGGACCAGCCGTGGGCGAGCAGACGGCTGGTCCCGTTCGTGCTGCCCGGGCTGATCCTCGGGGCCATCTGGGCGTCGGTCTGGCTGAAGGAACGGGCCGGCCAGCTCGGCCGGAGCCCGGTCACCGCCGCGGTGGTGGCCTCTTTCTGCGTGGCGTCACTGCTCATCCCGACCGCGCTGACCAACCTCGACCTCGGGTTCTCCAGCGGAGCCGGCGGCACCAGCCGCCACCTCGGCGCGCATGGCCTCGCGTTCCGCCGGATCGGCACCGGGGAGCTTGCCGCGGTGGACAAGCTGTGCCCGGCGATCGGGCCGGACGCCTCGGTGGTCATCCTCGATCAGCTCACCGCCGACCGGTTCGCTCAGCTCATCCGGGGCATCTGCGACACGCCGGCGGCGGTGCTGGATAAGGTCACGCCGGCCACGGTCGGCGCGGTGCTGACCGGCATCGAGGGGGCGGGCAGGCGCCCGGTGCTGCTCGCCCAGCAGGGGCCGGAGCTGGCCTCCTATGGTGGCACCCTCCGCGAGGTGGTCAACCTGCTGACCACCCAGGAGCCGCACAACCTGACCTCGCCGCCGACCCGTACCTGGCTCATTCACTACACGGTCTGGATGTCGCAGCCGGCCAGCACGGCGCCCAGCGGATCGGCAGCGTAACCTCAGCTGAGCCCCGCCGGGGGCGCGAACCCGCGGCGGCGAGTATTCTCCCCGGTCGTGAGCACATTCGCATCCGGCCTGGGCCCGGAGCCTGGCCTGGGCCTGGAGCCCGCAGAACCGGTGATCCCGCACGCTTCGATCGTGCTGCCCTGCTTTAACGAGGAAGAGAACGTGCTGCTCGAGATCGAGCGGATCTGCGGCGCTATGGACAAGAGCGGGATCAGCTATGAGCTGCTCGCCATCGATGACGGCTCGACCGACCAGACGCTGACCCGGCTGCGCCACGCCGAGCCCGATTTTCCCCACCTCGAAGTCGTGCACTTCCCGCGCAACAGCGGCGCGGGCACCGTACGCCGGATCGGCACCCAGCAGGCCCGGGGCGAGATTGTGGTCTGGACCGACGCGGACCTGACTTACCCGAACGACCGAATCCCCGAGTTCATCGGCATGCTCGCCGCCGACCCGCTGATCGACCAGGTGGTGGGCGCACGGACCAGCGAGGAAGGCAGCCTGAAGATCGCCCGGGTGCCGGCCAAGTGGTTCGTCCGCAAGCTCGCGGAGCGGCTGACCAACGCTGAAATCCCTGACCTCAACTCGGGCCTGCGTGCGTTCCGCCGGTCGGTCGCGCTGCCTTACCTCAGGCTGCTACCGCCCGGCTTCTCCTGCGTCACCACGATCACCCTGCTCCTGCTCGTCCTCGGTTTTCTCAAGGGCATCTACGACTTGGTGGTGCACCCGCTGCACTTCGCCAACGACACTATCCTGATCTTCGTGACCGGCATGATCCTGGCTTCGATGGCCCTACTGGCCGACCTGATCGTCCGTTCCCGCGCCGACACGTGAAGATCGCCGTGGTCGGGCCCGCGCACCCGTACAAGGGCGGCGGGGCCCGGCATACCACCGAACTGGCCGGCCGGCTGGCCGCCGCAGGCCACGACGTGGTCATCTGCTCGTGGCGGGCCCAGTACCCCAAATGGCTCTACCCGGGCCAGCAGACCATCGACGTCCCGGAGGGGGCGCCCTACCCCCGGACCGGCCGCAGGCTGCGCTGGTACCGCCCGGACGGCTGGCTGGCCGAGGGCCGCAGGCTCGCCTCCGCCGACCTGGTGATCTTTGCCCTGCTGACCTCGCTCCAGGTACCCGCCTACCTGGCCATCCTGGCTGGCCTGCGCCACCCCGGCCCGCGACGCAACCCCGGCCCGCGCCCCAACCCCGGCCCGCGCCGCCCGCGCACCGCGGTAATCTGCCACAACGTGCTGCCCCACGAGCGCAGGCCCGGCGACGTGACCCTGACCCGGATCCTGCTCGCGCACGTGGACACGGTGATCGTGCACTCAGCCGAGCAGGCCAAGCTGGCACGCGAAATGGCACCCGGTGTCTCCGTGGTGACGGCCCAGATGCCCCCCCACCTGCCTTATTTCCCCGGGGGGAACGATCCCCCCCAGACCCCCCCTGCTTACGGGGGGGCTACC
>JALYVS010000165.1 GCA_030853115.1 Actinomycetota bacterium | reverse complement strand
GGCGCTGCGCGGTGAGGCCTTCACGCCGAAGATGGCGGCCCGGCGACCCGCTCAGGCGCCGCCGGCCTGAACGTCGCGCCCGGCGCGTGCGGGCTGGAGACGATGAGCAGGCCGGGGACGGGGGGACGATCGGGAACGGCGGGACGATCGGGAACGGGGAGACGATCGGGAACGGGGAGACGATCGGGGACGGGGAGACGATCGGGGACGGGGGGAGTCGAGGCGAACCAGCCTTCGCCGGGCTGGTAACGCCGGACCACCCGGGCCGGAACGCCGGCCGCTACGCACTGGTCGGGCACGGTGCCGCGTACCACCGAGCCGGCCGCGATCACCACGTTGCGGCCGATGCAGGCGCCCGGCAGCACAACCGCGCCGGCGCCCAGCCAGCTGCCCGAGCCGATCCGGACAGCGGCGTTGCGCGGCAGCTGGCGGCCGATCGGGACGTCGGGGTCGGCGTACCCGTGGTTCTGGTCGGTGAGCAAGTTATTTATGGAAGTATGTTACTGTGCGCTCTCTGACCTAGGGATACACTGGACATGTCTAGTGCCGTAGCAGGGTCAGCGTCCGGGACCGGCCAGTGGATCTCCGTCCAGTGTGGCCGGATGGCGCAGCAGCGCACTGGAGGCACCGCGCATGCCGCGGCGCTCGTAGTACGGGATGAGCGGCGCGTCGCAGACCAGGTCTACCAAGTAGAACCGCTCCGTGCCGTCCAGGATCAAGTGCGGGCGGTCGAAGTGATAATGAGAGGAGGCCGTTGCGGCTTGTCTACTTATGCGGGGCGTCAGGAATGGAGAAAAGCGGTGTTACCAATGGCTAGTTCTAGCGTCCCCAAACGCAGGCAAAGCCAGTCTCGGAGGGTGGCTGGAGAGCGTGCCGCGAAGCAGCCGCGCTGGAGGGTGAGAGGAAGGACATGCAAGGACTGATGGCATATCCGGCACGCGCAATCCGGCTCCGGAGCGGCGCCTCGGTGGCAGAGAGCCCCGATAGCCAGGCAGTTGTTGTCAGCTTCGGGCATATATCGGTGCAATTGTCGGCCCTGCCAGCGGATGGCCGCGCCGTGCTCGAGTCGCTGGCACGCCTGGACCTCGCCGAGGCCGAGGCCGAACAGCAGGTGATAGGAACTGAGGGCACGGCGGGCCTGCTCCCTTGGCGCGACGCGATCATCAGGTTGGATGCCGCAGGGCTGCTTGAGCGCAGCGTCCTGGCCGAGCCGGGGTTGCCGGTCGCCCGGCTGCGGCGGACCGGATCTGTGCGCGGCCGGGACACGGCAGCTGGCGCGCCGGCGGTCACCAAGCTGTCGAGGTTCACAGTCCTGCATGCCGCCGATGGCAAGCTGGTCGCTGAGCGACCAGGCAGCCACGCAACCGTCGAGGTCGAGCCCATGGTGGCAGGGGTCGTTGCCGAGCTCGCCCAGTGGACCAGCGTGAGCGGCCCCGTCGGCGGGCTCTCCGCGCAGCTGTCGCGAGCCGTGATCGACTTGTTGGCCGGTGCCGGCTTGCTGGCGCCGGGCGGCCCTGATGACGACCAGGAGAGCACCGCGCCTTCGCTGGCCCAGTGGCATCCCGCTGATCTGTGGCTGCACGGCAGGCACCGTAACCCCAGGTTGGTTAGCGGCTACGGCGGCAGTTATCCGCTCACCGGCCGCTTTCCTCCTATACCGGCCATTCCGGCGGCCCGGCCCGGTCCGCGTCTCGATCTGAGGGCACCTGATCTCAGGCTGGCCGCAGAGGCCGATCCGCCGTTCACTGATGTCCTCGAGAGGCGCACGTCGGTCCGGGCGCATGACCCGGTAGCGCCCATAACTCTGGATCAGCTCGGCGAATTGCTGTACCGGTCGGCCCGGGTCCGAAACGTCACGCGTGGGAACCGGCAGGAACTAGCCAATCGCCCTTACCCGTCCGGGGGCGCACTACACGAGCTGGAGATCTATCCGCTGATCACTCAGTGCGAAGGCGCACAGTCCGGCCTGTGGCATTACGCCGCAAGTAACCACCAGCTCGAGCACATCGCCGAGCCGGGTACCATCACGGCATCCATGGTTGCCTGGGCCCGCGGCGCGGCCGTCATGACTGGTGACCCGCAGGTGGTCCTCATCATCACCGCCAGGTTTGGCCGCATCCTGTGGAAGTACAACGCGATCGGGTATCCGCTGATCCTGAAACACGTCGGCGTGCTCTATCAGACAATCTATCTCGTTGGGACAGCCATGGGTCTTGGAGTGTGCGGGCTCGGCGGCGGCGACGGCGCCGACTTCGCCGCCGCGTCGGGTCTTGACTATCACGAGCAGGGAAGCGTCGGCGAGATGGTGGTCGGCACGCCAGCAAGAGATACCTGAGGCCAGCTGGTGAGACTCAAACGTGAGGCGTCGGCCGGCCAGACAGGCGCGTCGCGTTTTGCAGTGCTTCAGATCGCGAATTTCCGCCGCTACTTCACCGGCCAGGCAGTGTCGCTGTCAGGAAGCTGGATGCAGTCAGTTGGGCAGGCGTGGCTGGTCGTCGAGCTGACCCGCAGCGGCACAAGCCTGGGCCTGGTCGTCGCCGTCCAGACGCTGCCGATCCTGGTTCTTGGGCCCTACTGCGGTCTTGTCGCCGACAGGTTCGACCGGCGCCGGTTGTTGCTTGTCACCTCAGGCTCTTCCGCGCTGGTGGCGCTCACGCTCGGGCTCCTCACCGTGACCAGCGACGTCCGGCTCTGGATGATCTTCCTGTGCGCTGCGGCGCTCGGGTCGGTGATGGCAGTGGACCAGCCCGCCCGCAGCGCGTTCGTCGCGGAAATGGTCGGCACAGCCGATATCCGCAGCGCTGTGACGCTGATCGGCGTGCTTGTCGCGGCGACAAGGGTGGTCGGGCCGGCCATCGCCGGGGTTCTCATCACCTCAATTGGCATCGGTTTCTGCTTTCTTGTTAATGCCGCGTCCTATGTGCCGGCCATCATCGCGTTTGCGACCATAGCGCCTGACCAGCTGCATCGCGACAGTAAAGGACGCCGGGTACGTCGCCAGGTCCGTGACGGCCTCCGTTATGCGATCCGGCAGCAGGACCTGCGGACGCCGCTTCTTGTGATGGCAGTAGTTGGCACATTCGCCTACGAATTTCAGGTGGTATTGCCGCTGGTGGCACGGTATGCCTTCGATGGCAGCGGTGGTGCTTACGGCGCGATGACCGCCGCCATGGGGCTGGGAGCGGTCGGCGGTGGCCTGGTGGCCGCGGGACGACGCAGGTCCGGCCGGTTCTCGCTAGCAGTCTCAACTGGCGCATTCGGCCTGGCGCTCCTGGCGGCGGCGGCCGCCCCGGCGCTGCCGGCTGAACTGGTCTGCCTGATGGCGGTGGGGGCCCTCAGTGTCACGTTCTTGTCTCTCGCCGAGAGCGGGTTGCAGATGACCGTCCGCCCGGAAATGCGCGGCCGGGTTATGGCGCTGTGGTCCATTGGCCTGCTGGGCACAACTCCCATTGGGGGTCCTGTCACCGGATTCGTCAGCCAGCACGCAGGCCCGCGGTACGGGCTGGCGCTCGGCGCGGCCGCCTGTCTGGTTGCGGCCGCGGGCGCAGCCGTTTCCGCTTCGCGTTCACCAGCGCCTGGGCCGCAGCTAGACCTCGACGACGACAGGGATGATCAGGGGACGCCGCTGGTAGGTGCTGCTGACCCAGCGGCCGACGCGGTGCCTGATGAGGTGAGCTAGCCGGTCGACGTCGGTCGTGCCGTCACTAAGTGCCTGCTCGAGCAGGCTGACCATATCTTTCACAACGGGGTCCAGAGAACTCGGGTCATCAGCGAATCCCTTCGCGGTGATTTCCGGGCCGCCGACGACTCGGCCGGTGACGGAATCTATGACCACCGTGATGGTGATTACTCCCTCCTCGCCGAGGATGCGGCGGTCCTTCAACGAGGCTGGGCCGACGTCGCCGACCGCCAGGCCATCGACGTAAACGTAGCCGCACGGTACTGTGCCGACGATCGAGGCCTGCCCGGCGATGACATCGACAACAACGCCGTTCTCGGCAAGGACGATGCGGTCTTCGGGGATTCCGGCCTGGCGGCCAAGTTGTGCATGGGCGCGCAGGTGGCGCCACTCCCCGTGGACTGGCATGAGGTTTGCCGGGCGGACAACGTTAAGAACGTACTGCAGCTCGCCGGCCGGGGCGTGGCCGCTGACGTGGACCATGGATAGGGCCTTGTGCACGACGGTGGCGCCGAGGCGGCTCAGGCCATTGATGACCCGGAAAACGGCGCTTTCGTTGCCGGGTATCAGGGAGCTGGCCAGGACAACCACATCGCCTGGAGTCACGTGGATGGCGTGGTCGCGATTGGCCATGCGTGACAGGGCGGACAGTGGTTCTCCCTGTGAGCCGGTGCAGACGAGCAGCACCCGGTCCTCGGGCATTTTGTCGATATCGCTGCGCTCGACCACGAGGCCGGGAGGGATCTTCAGCAGGCCCAGGTCGCTTGCGATCTTCATGTTGCGAATCATCGAGCGGCCAACGAACGCTACGTGCCGGCCGTTCGCCGCAGCCGCGTCGAGAACCTGCTGGACCCGGTGGACATGGCTGGAGAAGCACGCGACGATCACGCGCTGGGGGGCACGCCTGATCACGTCCATGAGCACCCGGCCGACTGCGCGCTCGCTCGGGACGAAGCCGGGTACCTCGGCATTGGTGGAGTCGGAGAGCAGTAGTGTCACCCCTTCATCGCCCAGCCGGGCAAACCCGGGGAGGTCGGTCAGCCGGCCGTCGAGCGGGGTCTGGTCCATCTTGAAATCGCCGGTATGCAGCACCATCCCGGCGGGAGTCCGGATGGCTACGGCGAGCGCATCTGGAATCGAGTGATTTACGGCCAGGAACTCGCAGCCGAAATCGCCAAGGCGGCACCGGTCGCCTGCTTTCACTTCCCGCATTTCCGGGGTAATCCGGTGTTCCGCCAGCTTTGCCGCTATCAGCGCAAGAGTGAACCGGCTGCCGACGAGGGGAATGTCAGGACGCTCGCGGAGAAGATAGGGCAGGGCGCCAATGTGGTCCTCGTGGCCGTGTGTCAGCACCACCGCTTCGATAGCCTCCAGCCGGGGCCGGATCCAGCTGAAGTCCGGCAGGACCAGGTCGACCCCAGGCTCGGTACTCTTGCCGAGCAACATGCCGCAGTCGACCGCGAGGAGCCTGCCGCCGAACTCGAAGACGGTCATGTTCCGGCCTACCTCGCCGATGCCTCCCAGGGCGACGACCCGCAGCCCGTCAGAGGGCAGAGGCGGCGGGGGAGACAGCTCATTGTGCGGCATGATGGGATTCCTCTCGTCGGTGCTGGACGGCGGGCCGCGTTGCCCTGCGTCCTGCCGTGATCTCGTATCAGAAGTAATCAGGGGCCGCCTGTGCGGTGATCAGGTGGATCTGCCAGAGGAGGCTCAGCGGTCCGGCAGGCGCTTCCCTAAAGGCTATCTGTGACAAGGACTCGAAATAGGCATCGGTCTCAGCCTGGCCCCCATCTGTGCCATAAACAGGAAAGACACGCCGGTGGGCCACAAACGCCGCCGCGTCTGCGTGGTTCCGCTCGACTGGAACTGTCTGGATCTCGATGCAGGCGAATCCGGCCTGGCGCGCATATTGATGCACCTTCCGCGCGCTGATGGATGGCATTGGGCGGAGCCCAACCGCGGCGCGGGCCGCCGCGATCAGCTCCGCTTCGCTGCCGGTCCCCCAGTAGGAGGCTGCCCACCAGCCGCCCGGCGCGAGGACCCGGTGGATCTCCGCGATGGCCTGCTGGTTCTCATGGGCAAGCGCGAGGTTTGCCACTACCAGGTCAAAGGAGGCCGCCCGGAATGGCAGGGCGGCATAATCGGCCCGGATGTACTCGACCGGCGTTATTGCGGATTTGTGAACCTGCGCCGCAGCGAATCGCAGCATCTCCGGGGAAATGTCGGTGACGATGTAGCTATCCCACCCGGCCTGCGCCACGCGCCGCGTCAGCAGTCCGGTGCCGGCCGCGAGCTCCAGGGCGCGTCCGTGACCTACGGGAAGGTGCTTGCCAAGCAGGTCCGCGATGGGTGCGTATTTGGCTGCGCAGTGATGTTCGTAGAATTCCGCAAGGTTCATGAGGGCCACCGGGGTTACGCCAACGGGACGGGAAGTGGGCCGTGGGCCCAGCGGCCCGGGCGCGGGTATCCGTAATGGGCCAGCGTACCTTCAGGCTCGCGATCGGCGCCGAAGTGAAGCCCGAGGAGCCCGGGGATGAGGCACCTTACGACCGAGCGGCGCCATTCCGCGGGTGTGGCCATCTCGATGAAGACGGCGGCCCGGGGCGGCTGCCAGGATGCATGTGTGGGCAAATCCCCGAATGACCGCCAGGTTGCAGGCCTTGTCAGGAAGCGGGTTTCGTCGCGGAATGGGGGGAAGCGGTAGAGCTCACGATGATCTCGGGGGAGGCTGACCTGGGCTGGTGTCAGGGGTTCGCCGCGCGGGGCCAGGCCGAGCGCGGCCGTCGCTTCGAGCAGCGCGCGGTGGATCGCGGATCCGGGCGTCCCGGCTGCCGCGCCGAGGCACACACCGTCGTCTCCTCTGGCGACCGCGACTGCGGTCGTCGTACCATGGGACTCGGCCGTCAAGATTGTTGTGCTCCAGCCCTCAGTGCCGAGCACCCTAGTCAGGTGCTGACTATCTTCAGGCAGGGATTCCAGGAGCACTCCCACGCCGGGGTTGCCAGAGTGCCATAGATGCAGGAGGGCATCCCGCTCGATCAGCTCAAGCGCGGCGGCCCGCCGGGCAGAATCCCGGTTGCGGTGACAGGCCATGCCGGAACTGTTGGCGCGCAGGTGCACGCGCCCATCGTTGCCAGCCGGGGGCCGGAATGGGTAGTAGACGCAGTCCACGAGGACGAACAGCACAGAACCGTCGAGATGCTGCCCGGGAATCCACCACCGCGGCTCCCCCGGGTTAAAACCACGCAGGTCAGGATGGCGGTTCAGCTGGGCCTCGCTATATGCCGCAATGGTGCGGGGATCAAGATAGGCGCCCGGGAGTTCTTTGGCAGCGGCATACGTGAGGTCCACGACCGGTACTGTCGCTGCGGCGTACCGTTCGACGGCCTCAGAGAGCGCCTTGCTGGCGGCGTTCTGGGCGTTATTGAGAGCGGCGCCCCACGCCCATCTTTCTCGCAGTGATCGCACGAGCGCGATGTTCGGGGTTGCCAGCCGGGCGGTCGCGCGATGCAGGCTCACGCCGGGTGTGATGGAGCGGGCTGTGAGACGGATTTCCTGGGCCGGATGGAGTCGGCCCGGTGCATCGGAGAGTTCGGACCTGCGTTGCGTCCGGATGTCGACCGCATGCAGATCGCCCGCTGCCGCCGCGCGCATTGCGGCGGACCGGAGGGAAGCTGGCAGCGCATCCCCAATCACGCAGCGTTCTTTCGATGACAACATGTAGGCGTATCCGCGCAGGCGGGGGAGTGGCGTCAAGCCTCCAGTGAACAAATCAAGGGACGCCTGCCAGGCTGGCCGCTGGCTATCCGGCAGGGCAAGCCAGCCATCGGCGGTATGGATCAGCAACGACTCCCCGGAGGGGATGGCGGGCAATCCGGCGAGCAAGGCATCGGCAAGGGTCGACATGTGCCAGCCCGGCACCGTTTCGGCTCGCGTAGGCAAAAGAACGCAATTCTCTGTCACCAGGCCTTTATCGTTAAGCCGACTCGCCAGCCCGGCGGCGCTCTCCGAGTCAAGGGCATCCAGGATGGTACTCACGCCGCCTTCCGGCAGGCACCGGAACGGCAAGCTATCCGCGGGCCAGCTGCACGACACGCCGCCGCCTCGCAGCGCATCCACAAAATGAAGCTCGCTGCCGTCCCACGCTATGAGAACCCCTTCTGAAAGTTCCAGCACATTTGACTTCCTGATGAGAGGCGAAGGCTCCCGGAAAATGGCTCGGAGAGCGCTGGATAACGTGGCCAGCCCGCGGGCTGGCGGGCCTGCGATGATCCGGCCTCCCGTAATCTGTCACCCCGCAAGCGAAGGGCTACGGGTGAGGCTGGCCTCCCCCGTAGCCCTTCGGCCGGTTGTCCTCCGCGGCCTGCCAGTCAGCTCTTCGTCTTGCTGGTGTCTTTTACCTCGTCGGCGTTGCTGCAGTCACAGCCTTCCGGGGCTGCTTCGATGGTGGTGGCCTGGATCTCGGCGATCTTCACGATAATACCTCGCAGTTTGTAGTACGTACCGCCTGATCGCTAAGGCTAACAGTGCACTGGTTATACCGCCAGGTGCCGTTGTCGCATCAGACATCACAGACACAATTTACAGCATCAGATGTTGACACCGGCAACGCCGCAGTTCGGCTGGTTCCGCTATTTGCATGCTGATTAGCGCTCCAGGCATCCCCGATTCCCGGTTTGCTCGGCGCTCCCGGGCTCACGTCGGCATGGTCTGGGTGCCGGTTCCGGCGTTAGTGGGCGCGAAGGGTTGCCGGCCAGGGCTTCGGCGAGCTGGTCGACGTGGGAGTGGGCGAAGGGCTCGGCGGCGGATTTTCAGGGAATTGCCATGAGGGCCGGTCGTGCTGATCAGGACGCGGCGGTCGCGCAGGCCGTTCACGACGCGGATGGCGGTTTCGCCATCGGGCTCGCAGGTGCGGGCCCGCTCGGTGAGCTCCCGCACCAGCTGCTCATCGGCGGCCGACAGCTCCGCCTCGGTGCGGCCCCAGTCCATCGTCACGTCAGCCATTTAGTGTCTCTCCCGTCTCTGGAGTTACACCATTGAATTACAGTCCCCGGCGGGTGGGCGGCGGGGACGGGACCGGGTCCGGGGGTGTGCCTGGTCACCGGCCCTGGCACCTTAAATGCCGCCAACGGGAGGCTGGGGGCGCTCGTGATGGTCCGGGTGCTCGAATAGGTGCCCGTCGAGCCAGGCGCGGTCGTCGGTGGCGAACCCGCAGGAGCAAGCCAGGATGCGGCGGGCGGCTAGCTCGGCGTCGATGGCGCTGAGCTGCGCGAGGATGGGCTCGCGGACAGGAGAGCCGGGCCAGGCCAGGGTGGGTGAGACGTGCAGGTCGCGGCGGGCGCGGTTCAGGTCGGCGGCAGTCATCGCGCTCACGTCGTGATCACGCACCGGCTGCTGTCCTCGCGCGCTCGTCTTGCTCGGCTAGCACGGCGTCGAGCCTGGCTTGCAGCTACCCGTTCCGCGCAGCCGGTCACGCAGGATGTACAGGCAGCTTTCTAGAACGTCGTCTTGTAGCGCCTCAGGCTCGGCCAAGAGCACTTCGATGGCTAGGAGGCAAGGCAGTGCCGTTGTCCCTAGTAGCTCTGTCATGTGGCTTCCTTCCATGCCGCCGTCGCGCGGCGATCGAACTCGTCGTTTAGTCTTTGGTAGCTCTTGGTTAGCGCGGCGCTCGGCGCGCTGTCCATCTCGTTACGCACGCGGGCGCGCTCGGCTATGAGATCGGGATCGTCCATCTCTGCAATGTCGCTCAGGTCGTCCATTTCGGTTCGGCTTCCCGGGTGAGTCGGCTTTGGTCCGCCCTGCTGCCGCCGGTAAGAGTTGGGTCACGGTGGCCGGGAGTCCAGTCCCCTCGCAACAGCAGAGCGTGTGACAACCCTCACGGCAGTGACTAGATTTGGGAATGATCTGTGAGTGTCCGGCAACGCACTGCAATGCGAGGCCGCACCGTGCAAGACGTGCAAATTCATGGAGGCGGACATGCCGCGTACCCGAGCGCTTAACCCCGGCGCGTCTCCCGCGCACCATTTCGGCAGCGAGGTACGGCGGGCCCGTGAGGCGGCCGGGATGACACAGAGTGCCCTGGCCGAACTGGTGCCGTGCGACACGGCCACGGTCAGCCGGGTTGAGAACGGCGTCACGTTCCCGCCGGACGGTGCGTTCGCGCGGGCCTGCTCAACCGCGTTCGACAATGAGTGGTTTCTGCGTTTCTGGAAGGACTCCCAGACCTGGGGCGCGGTGTTCCCGCAGTCGCTACGCGAGTTTGCCGCCTATGAAGCCGAAGCCGTCACCCTGTGGGCCTGCGAGCATTCGGTTATACCCGGCCTGCTACAGGTAGAGGCGTACGCCCTGGCAGTCTTGGAGCGCCACCCGGACACCACTCCCGAGCGTGCGGCCGAACGGGCAGCGGCCAGGATTGCACGACAATCCGTCTTGGACCGGGACCAGCCGCCGAAGTTCTGGGTTCTGATCGATGAGCAGGCGCTACACCGCGAAGTCGCCCCGCCCAAGGTCATGACGCTACAGATGGGGCACCTGGCAGACATGGCCCGGCGTCCGAACGTCACGGTGCAGCTCATACCCAGGAAAGGCGCACACGTAGGTTTGTCGGGTGCGTTCGCGGTGGCAGAAACACCAGAGACGACAGTGGCCTACATCGACCACGGGGCGGACGCTATGACCACGGACTCCCCCGCGACGGTGGCGCTGATGTGCAGTAGATTCGACACGCTCCGGACTGAGGCGTTCCGGGGAAGCGAATCCCTGACGTTGATCGAGGAAGCGGCAGAAAGATGGACCGGCGAGAACTGAACTGGATCAAGAGCAGCTACAGCGGCACCAACGGCAATTGCGTAGAGGCGGCGTCGGCCGATGGCGCGGTCATGGCGCGCGACACTACCAACCGTGGCGGCGGAACGCTGACGTTCACGGCTGAGGCTTGGCAGGTGTTCACCGCATCGCTGCGGTAACCAGTAGACAATCTTGCGCCGGCCCGGCTGGGATGACCAGGGTCCTTCTGGTTCGTGTGAAGATGCCTCTGTGGCCTCAACGAACCGTCCGCTGCGCATAGCGCTGCTGTCGTACCGCAGCAAACCACACTCTGGCGGGCAGGGTGTTTACGTACGCCACCTGAGCAGAGAACTCGCGGCACGCGGGCATCACGTGGAGGTGTTTTCCGGCCGGCCTTACCCGGAGCTTGACGAAGGGCCGGTGCTCCGTGAAGTGCCGAGCCTTGACCTCTACAGGGATGACGACCCGTTCCGCACGCCGGGACGCGGGGAGCTGCGGGACTGGGTGGACGCGCTTGAAGTGGCGATGATGTGGGGTGGGGCGTTCCCCGAGCCGCTGACGTTCAGCGTGCGGGCGCTGCGCGCGCTGCGGGCAAGGCCGGGGGACTTCGACGTCGTGCATGACAACCAGGGACTTGGCTACGGCATGCTTGGCGTCCGGCGGCTTGGCGTCCCTCTGGTCACGTCGATCCACCACCCGATCTCGGTGGACAGACGGCTTGATCTCGCCGGGAGGAACTGGCTTGAGCGTCTGGACAAGGGCCGGTGGTACGGGTTCGTGCGGATGCAGGGGCGGGTGGCACGGCGGGCCGGGCCGCTGATTACCGTGTCGTCGTCCTCGAAGAGTGATATATGCCGTGATTTCCGGGTCAATCCGGGGAACGTGCATATCATCCCGCTGGGCGTTGACACTCGGCTGTTTCGCCCGCATCCCGGGCAGCCGCGCATCCCCGGGCGGATCGTGACCGTGACCAGCGCTGACTCACCGCTCAAGGGACTTCCTACGCTGCTGCGCGCGGTCGCCAAGCTGGCCACCGAGCGCGGCGTGCATCTTGCCGTCATCGGCACCCCGTCGGCCGTCACCAGGGAGCAGGTGGCGCAGCTGGCTCTCGGTGACCGGGTCACGTTCGCCAGCGGCCTGCCGGACGCGGAGTACGCGCGGGTTCTTGCGTCCGCCGAGGTTGCGGTGATCCCGTCCATGTACGAGGGGTTCTCGCTGCCTGCGGTGGAGCACATGGCTTCGGGCACGCCGCTCATCGCCAGCAGGGCCGGCGCGCTGCCCGAGGTCACGGGGGACGCCGCGGTGCTCGTGCCGCCCGGTGATCCGGAAGAACTCGCCGCCGCGCTGCGC
>JALYVS010000164.1 GCA_030853115.1 Actinomycetota bacterium | reverse complement strand
TGTTGGAGGTTATTTTCGTCTACGGCGCCCACTGGGGAGTGCGGGGGTCGGCGTGGGGGACGGTGGCAGCCCAGGCGGCGGCCGCCGCGATGTACGCCGCCGCGTCCTGGCGGGCCGCGGTCCAGCCCGCCCGGCCCAGCCGCGCCGAGGTCACCGCCGTGCTGCGGGACGGCCACCGGCTGTCGGTGCGGACGATCGCGCTCGGCGTGGTGCCGCTGACGACCACCGCGATCGCGGCCCGGCTCGGGCCCACGGCGCTGGGCGGCCAGCAGATCGCCATGCGGGTCTGGTTCCTGCTCGCGCTGTCCCTGGACGCGCTGGCCGTCCCGGCCCAGGTGTACGTGAGCAGCTGCCTGGGCGCCGGCGATCCCGGCGGCGCGTACCGGGTCGGCCGGCGGTCCTTGCGGCTGGGCCTGGTCGCCGGGACCGGGCTCGGTGCCGTTACCGCGGGCCTGGCGTTCGCCGTGCCGGTCCTGTTCACCTCCGATCCGAGCGTGCGGCATGCCGCGCTGGTGGCCCTGCTGGTGGCCGCGGCCACCCAGCCGCTGGCCGCGCTCGCGTTCGTCTTCGACGGCCTGATCCTTGGCCTGTCCGATTACGTGGCGATGCGCCGCGCGATGATCGCCGCGGCCGGCGCCTATATCCCGGTGGCCGCGCTAGTCCTGCGGTTTCACCAGCTGGGCCTGCCCGGGATCTGGGTCGCGCTCGGCCTGTGGCTCGCGGCCCGCGCCGCGTTGCTCGGCCGCCGCTGGCGCGCCCAGTTCCGCCGCCCCGCTTAGCTGGCGACCTAGCTGGCCATCCAGCTGGCCATGCTGCCGGCCAGGGCCGGCAGCGGGAGCGAGCCGTGGTCCAGGATGGCGGCGTGAAAGGCGGGCAGCGAGAACTCCGGCCCCAGCCGCCGCTGGGCGTCCTCGCGGAGCCGGAGGATCTCGAGCTTGCCGGTGAGGTAAGCCAGCGCCTGGCCGGGCATCACCACGTACCGGTCGATCTCCGCGGCCAGGAACTCCGGCGGCATGGGGACGTGCGCCACGATGAACTCCAGGGCCTGTTCCCGGCTCCAGCCGAAGGCGTGGATGCCGGTGTCCACCACCAGCCGGGCTGCCCGCATCAGCGACGCGCTGACCGCGCCGAGCAGGGCGCGGTCGTCGGTGTACAGCCCGGTTTCCTCGGCGAGCTGCTCAGCGTACAGGCCCCAGCCTTCGGAGAACACGGTGATGCTGCGCTGGCGCTGCAGCGCGGGCAGCCCGGTGAGCAGCTGAAGACGGGAAAGCTGCAGGTGATGCCCGGGCACCGCCTCGTGGAAGGCGACCGCTTCGAGGTCCCACCCGGTGCCGGCCGTAGGCCGCGCGGTATTGAACCAGAACGTTCCGGCCCGGCCGCCGTCCAGCCGCGGCGGCGTGTAGTGGGGCGCGGCACCGCCGGCGGCGACGACATCCGGCATGGGCATCACCTCGCACGGCGGCGGCAGCGGCGCCGGGAACACCTGCGCCGCCTGTGCCTCGGCTCGCTTCACCGCGACCTCCGCCTGGCGGATGGCCTCCGCCGGGAGGATCTTCCCAGCCGAATCCCGGATCGCGGCGAAGACCCCGGCGAGCCCGGACAGCCCCAGGCCGGCGCCGAGCTGCACAGCCCGCGCTTCCAGCACGGCGATCTGGTCTAGGCCGGTCTGGTGCAGTTCTTCGGGCCGCAGCGGCAAGGTGGTGTAGATCCGGATCGCCCGGGCGTAGTCTTCCTGGCCGCCGGGCAGGTAGCACAGTCCGGCCTGGGCGGACGGCCGGGCCCGCGGCAGCAGCTCCTTGACGGCTGTGAGCCACCGGCCCAGGGCCGGCTTGACCACCTCCTGGGCGGCCGCCCGGCGATCTGCCTCCCAGGCTTGCGCCCGGGGCCACGACTGCGGCGGGCGGGGGACCAGGACCGCCGCGGGGACGGGTCCGGCCAGGACCTCCTCGGCCCAGCCAATGGCCTGCTCGACGAGCGGAGCGACCGGGAGCCGCCCCCGGCTGGCTCCGGCCCGGAGCCGTTCGCTGATCTGGTCGAGCCAGCCGCCGCTGCGCCGCAGCCGGGTCAGGTAGGCCTCGGCCGCCGCCGGGTCGACCAGGACCGTCCGGGCCGCGAGCGCCAGCAGGAGCGCCGGCCCGCCGTAGTGCATGGCGGTGACGGTGTACTCCGCCCGCGCCATATCCAGGCTCGCCAGCTCCTGGGTGGCCGCCTCGGTCACGCAGTCGAGCGTGACGGCATCGGCCGGCCCGAGTTCCCCGCGGTCGATCGCGGCGGCCTCGGCGAGGAACTGCCCGATCTCGGCCCGCCAGGCCCGCCCGCCGTTCTCGCTCTCGTCCGGGACCAGGTCGTCGTACCCGGCAATGCCGTAACTGGTGGCGGTGAAGGGATTCTCCTGCAGCCAGCGCCCGTGGAACCGGTCCGCCAGTTCACGGGCCGGGCTCAGCGGCTTAGCGTCATGGGGCCTGTCGTCATGGGGCCTGTCGTGTTGGGCCTGGCCGCGATCGCTCATGATCCTCCTATCGGACGGCGTGTCCCGCCGCCACGTTCGGTACGGTACGGCACGTGGATGAGCCAGCAGAAGAGCGGTCGATCAAGCAGGTCATCGTCATCCGCCGCGATCTGCGGATGCGCCGCGGCAAGGAGATCGCCCAGGGCGCGCACGCGTCGACGGCGTGGCTCCGCCAGCGCGTCCTGCAGGGCATGACGGCCGCGGGGACCACGTGCCAGCTGGAGCTTTCCGAGGTCGAGCGGACCTGGCTGGAGCAGAGCAACCGGAAGGTGACGGTCAAGGTGGGCTCGGAGCAGGAGCTGATGGCGGTCTACGAGCAGGCGTTGCGGGCCGGGCTCGTGGTGCACCTGATCACCGACGGCGGCCTAACCGAGTTCGGCGGGGTGCCCACCCGCACCTGCCTGGGCATCGGCCCCGATTACGACGAGCACATCGATCCCGTCACCGGCGGCCTCGAGCTGTACTGACGGGTCGGCCCGCCCGGCCAGTACCAGGCTCCAGGCGATATTAACGATCCTGATAATAGGGAATTATATAACCATCCATTCTTTGGATTAAAGATAAAGCGGGTCGAATTAATTCAGGGCTTTTGCTTTTTCCGGTCCAAATGTCACGTTCTATGCTGTGCTAGCTACCTGTAGGTGCCGCGAGCAGGCACGAAGCCATCAGTACATGCCGCCGAAAGGTGCCCGGCGGAAGTTGCGTATAGCGGCCCGGCGCCCGGTGCGGGAGGTACGATAGCCCCGCGTTGGGTCTAGGGCTTTGATCTTCCGGCGTGATTAGCGGTGGATCCCCCCTCTCGAGGATAGGAAGTCGGAATGCGCGTCCTGGTTCTAGGCGGTGACGGGTTCTGTGGCTGGCCGACCGTGCTGTACCTGTCGGACCGCGGTCATGACGTCACGATCGTGGACAACCTGAGCCGGCGGAAGATCGACGTCGACCTGGAGGTGCAGTCGCTGACCCCCATCCGTTCGATCGGCGAGCGGATCGCGGCCTGGCGGGAGGTATCCGGCCGTGACATCGGCTTCATCAACGTGGACCTGGCCACCGAGTACGACCGTCTCGTGGCGGTGCTGAAGGACCTGCGGCCGGAGGCGATCGTGCATTTCGCCGAGCAGCGGGCCGCTCCGTACTCGATGCGGACCACACAGACCAAGCGCTACACGGTCGACAACAACGTGCGGGCCACCCATAACCTGATGGTCGCCCTGGTCGAGACCGGCATCGACGCGGCCCTGGCTCATCTCGGCACGATGGGCGTCTACGGTTACGGCTGGTCGGGCAGTGCGCCGATCCCCGAGGGTTACCTGACGGTGAAGGTGCCCACTCCCGACGGCGAGCTGGAGCGGGAGATCTTGCACCCGGCGAACGCGGGTTCGGTGTACCACATGACCAAGACCCTGGACCAGCTGATCTTCGCGTTCTACGCCAAGAACGACGGGCTGCGGATCACCGACCTGCACCAGGGCATTGTCTGGGGCACTCAGACCGCGCAGACCGCTATGGACGAGCGGCTGATCAACCGGTTCGACTATGACGGTGACTACGGCACCGTGCTGAACCGGTTCCTGATGCAGGCCGCGATCGGGCACCCGCTCACGGTGCACGGCACCGGCGGCCAGACCCGCGCGTTCATTCACATCCGGGACACGGTGCGCTGCGTCGAGCTGGCCATCAGCAACCCGCCGGAGACGGGCTCCCGGCCGCGGGTCCTGAACCAGATCACCGAGACCTACCGGGTGCTCGACCTGGCCAAGCTGGTCGGCGACCAGATGAACGCCGAGATCGCCTACCTGCCCAATCCCCGCCGCGAGGCCGAGGAGAACGACCTGGTCGTGCTTAACGACCAGTTCCTCGCGCTGGGCCTGGAGCCGACCACCTTGTCCGAGGGCCTGCTGGATGAATGCACCGAGATCGCGGCCCGCTACCGGGACCGCGCCGACCTGACGAAGATCGTCTCCCGCTCGGTCTGGAAGGCCGGCATGGAAACCTCCGACGACCTGCTCGCCGAACCCGCCCACTTCGGCGAGCCGAAGCTGGCCTAGCTGTCCTTAACGGAGCTCTAGGAGGCAGCAGGCATGTCGCTTCCCTGCGGTCCCGGGGAGGTTGGCAGGCGGAGGTCAAGCCGGACCCGGCGGGCCGCCGCCTGCTCCGCCGAGAAGCTCGCGGTCAAGCTGGTCCACCACCTGTCAACGGCACCCGGGGCCGGCAACCGCTCAAGCGTCTGGCATACCCCGCTGTCAGACCGCGCCAGGGCCGCGATGTCGCTCTGGGTCGGCCCGGGCCAGTGCCGGGCCAGCAGCTGACGGTTCGTCCGTTCCCACGTCTGGACGACGTCCTGGGTGAGTGCGGCGCCAGAAGCTGGGATCGCACCGCCCGGCCAGCCACGGGCCTGAGTGACGAATGTCGCCCAGATGGCGTTAGCCGGATTCACGATTTGTTCGTAGCGTGCCCCGTCGCTGGGCGCGGAGCCCCCGCAGGCCGACACCATCACCAGGACCGTCAGCAGCCAGCCGAGGGTCGCCGCAGTCCGCCGGTTAGAAGGCAACGGTACTCAATTCATCGGCGGGTGACCACGCCTGGCCCGCCGTGCGCTGGAGGATCACCCGGTCCACCTCGGTCCCCGCCGTGTCCAGGGTCCGCAGCGTCATCTGTGTCGTCCGGCCTGAGTGGCCCGGCACCACATCGACCGCGACCACCGAGTAGCCCTCGAAGCGGGTCTGGGACCACTGGACCTCCTGGTGTTTCAGGTCACGCGCTCCGGCCCAGTACTGCGTCCGGATCGACTCCACGTTATCCACATGACCTGCATAGCTCTGCCCGACCGGGAACAGCGCTACGTCCCGGCCTCCTCCGCCGGCGGTCAGGTAGGTCGTACCGTCGGTCGCTGGGCGCACGACGGTGCCCGCGGGCGCCGCGCGGTGGACGATGCCGCCGCGGATCGGGTCCGTCCGCTCGTAGATATGGTTGTGCCCGTTGATCACTAGATCCACCTGATACTGGTCGAACAGAGGTGACCAATGCTCGCGAACGCCGCCGTCGGATCCATGGGTCCGGCCAGTACTGTACGCGCAATGGTGCAGGAACACGACGATGAAATCTATCCCGGCCTGACTGCGGTACTTGCTCAGTTCCGCGGCGATCCACTTCGTCTGCTCGCCGTCGGAATATCCGAGGTTGGCCCGGATCTCGTACGACACGTCGTTGGCGTCAAGGGCCAGGAACGCGACGTTCTCATAGGTGAACGAGTAGACCGTCGGGCAGCTAACCGGGCCGTTACCGGGAAAGGCGAAGCGGCTCAGCTGGCCTCCGTAGCCATTGGGGGAGTAGAGCGCCTCCATGTCATGGTTTCCCATGGTGACCATCCAGGGGATCTGCGACGCCACGGGTGCGATTTGAGCCAGGTACTGGTCCCAGATGCCGGGATGGAAGACGTCGGAGGTAAGGCCCTTCACCCGGGCCGGGCGATAGCCCCGGCCGTCATTGTCGGCATAGGCGATGTCGCCGGCTAGCAGGTGGAACGCAGGCCGCTGGGCAGCTACAACCCGGTCCATCGCGTGCGCTGAGGCATGGACGCTCTGGTCACCGAACGCGGTGAAGGTGAAAAGCCGACCAGAGTTTGGCTGGGGTGCCGTCCGGAATGACCGCGGCGTCCCTCCCGGGTGGCCCTCATGGCCGATTGTGTAGTAGTAGGTGGTGTCCGGCTGAAGGTTCCTGACCCGGGCTTGGACGTAGTACTGCTCGAGGAGCGGCTGGCCAGGGAACGCGGTCGTGAGATTTTTCAGCTCGGCCCCGATCTTCTCGGTGAGCGCGCCGCGACTCGTGCCGAGCCGCAGGTATGGCTGCACGACCGGGATATTCACCTGCCAGGTCACCGACATCTCACTGGTCGGATCGCTGCCGTAGGCGAGATGGATACCGGACGGGGGTGCGCTCGGGTAGCTGGACGATGTGCGTAGCCAGACGGCCGGCCCGGCCGCGGCCGCGATCCCGGAGCCTGCCAGGAACCTCCTTCGAGTGATTTGACGCTGCCACCATTCGTGCTGCTCGGCGGTCGACACGATCGCGCCCGAGCCTGACGACGGGAACCGATGATCGGCCATGACGGTCCGTACCTCCCTTCCTTTCCTGTGTTCAGTGAGCGCAGAGCGGGGACGGCTGGTCATAGAGGAGTTCACCGGCCTCTCCCGGGCCAACCTGCTGGTTCGGCAGGAACAGGGTGACCACGGCCACGTTTGCCCCCGCGGGGTCGGGAACGCACGCCATGAAGGGGTTGGCGAACGAGCGGCTGGCTTTCGGCGTCTTGATGTGCAGGGAGGTGACGGCATTGGCCGGCCGGTTATAGAGGTACACCTCCCAGGGAGCCACGGAGTTGCGCTGGGCTTCGACCAGCTCGAGGTCGTCGCCGGTGCCTGGCGCGAACGCGCGGTCGCCGTGCTTGCCGTTGAGGCCGGCCTGGATCAAGGCACTATCGAGCGGCTCGTCCTCCTGCGCCGACCAGGTGGAGAAATCGGTCAGTACTCCGATTCCTTCCCGGTCAACGAGACCAGGAGACAGGTAGTGGAAGCTGATCGTGATGGTCGAATCGTCTAGGCCTGCGCTCAGGTCAACCGCCTTGATGACGGGAGTCCCTTCCACCCCGCTCTCCGGTTTGGCCAGACGATGGGGCAAGACCAGGGTTCGGGCCGCCTGACCGAGCATCAGGGTGGCCACGCTCGGATAGTACTGGACGTCGACGTAGTGGGCATGGTTACCAGCCGGTGAGGCGGCAGAGGCACTCGCCTCGGTCGCCAGGAGGAAGCCGCCGCCCGCCGCCGCCAGGTCGGGCTGGGAGGCGTTCGGCTGCAGGGTCTGCAGTTCGCGCCATGTCCGCAGGTTGCTCGACACCGCCAGATCCACGGCGAAGTCGTTCCCGACGCCGACCTGGTATACCCCCAGGTACGAGCCGGGCTGCAGGGCGATCACGCGCAAGCAATCCATCGGCTGGCCCAGGTTGTCCTTGAGCCCGAACACGCTGGTGCCCGGGGGGACCGTGTCGACTGCGGCCCGCAGGTATGCCGACCATTTCCGGGCCAAGGCCGCCGGGGAAGCCGGTTTCGTGGGCCTAGCCACCGGGGAAGCCGATTTGGTGAGACTTGGCCCCGATCCCGATCCCGGGGCCGATCCCGATCCCGATCCCGGGCCCGGGCCGGGAACGCCACATCCAGCCACGCCGACCAGGCTGAGAACGAAGGCGACACAGAGGACTCTGGTCACATACGTGCGTGGTCGGGCGATGCTGAATCTGTCCACTGACTGGCCCGAAGTCATGTCTTCCCAACTCTGAAACTTTGCGTGATGGATACCACCCGTCCGGCGGCAATGGCGTAAAGGTGGCACGTGTACCGTCCCGTGGCCACGAAAAGCGGCAAGCGGATGGTGACCAGCCCGAGCGTCCCGGTCTGCGCCGCCTTCCAGACGACGGGGTCGCCCGACGGGCCCGTTATCTCGGCCAGAACCCGGACCTGTGACGCGGGCACAGTAACGGCCCGGTGCGTCTTGCGAGAGGCCGGGACCAGCCAGCTGGCGGTTACCGGGATAGCCGGGCCGGCGCCCTGGGGCAGCGTGGCGGGGATCCTAGCCGACAGGCTAAACCGCTGGCCGGCGTGGCGGGCGGCGGCCAGGGAGAAAAGCAGGGTATCAGGATTCAGCCCGCCGCCCGGCGAGGTCGTGATGCGCCAGGTCGGCATGAGCGTCAGATGGTGAGTGGCCTTGTTCTCAACCCACGAGCCATAGAAGATGCCGCTGCCGTTCAGGTCGGGGGACTTGACGGCACCCAGGTCCGGGCCGGGTATGTCGACTTCGAACCGTCCGTGGTTGGCCGGCGACAGCGCTGAGGAGTACGCCCGGCCGGGGACAACGGTCAGCTCGAGATCATCGTAAGCCCGGTTAAGCCGGTAGGCCACGACCGTGCCCGCGATCCGCGCGCACGCCACCTTGAGCCGGTACGACTCGGCGTTGGGGACCTCGTCCATGGGTGATCGCGGACACCCGGCCGGGTACGCCAGCAGCGTGCCCGGCGTCTTATGCGAGCGCAGCGAGATAATGACGGCCAGCCCGGCCACGAGAACAAGGACGGTTACGATGGCCCCCGCCATAACCGGTCTCCGCCGCCGCCGCCGCCGTGGTCGCCGCGGCGCCACCGGCGTCTCAGGCTCCGTGTCGCCGAGTGTCCGCGGCTCCTGGGCCGCGGGTGTCCACGGCTCCGGGGCGCCGAGTGTCCGCGGCTTCTGGGCCGCGGGTGTCCACGGCTTCTGGGCCGCGCGTGCCTGCGCGTCTTCCTCGATCATGTCTAGGTCGTCCCCGCGCTCGTGCCAGGTTTGGCGTAGCCGGTCAGCAAGGCCGCCAGGTCCCGCTCCCGGCTCAGGTTGACGCCGACGCCCGGCTGACTCTGCGTGTCGGTGGTGGTCTGAGGTTTCGCCGTGACCCTCTTCGCCGTGGCCCTCTTGGCCCTCCTGGCCGTCAAACCGGTCAGCGAAGCGGTCCGGCCGACCGAGTCCGTCATGCGCAGCCGGAAGCGGTAGTCCGATTTCGGCGGCAGATGGATGATCGTACGCACCGTTCCTTGTGCGGACACGGTGGCATGGCCGATCGTGGCCTTCATGTACGTGATGGAGACCTTGGTATCGGGAGCGAAGGCCGTTCCCGTGAGCACCAGCCCGGCGGAGGTGAGCTTGTCGGTCATGGCGGCTGCCACCAGGCCGCTGACCGCGGCATAGTGTCCTTGAGGATCCTTCAGGACGAACCGCCAGGTTCGCTGGGTCCTCACTGGATACGGGAACGACACGGTGGCATTACCCTCGGCGTTACTGTGCGCCTTGCCGATCTGCTTGTTGTGGTAGTACACCTCCAACAGCGCGTCGCTCGTGAAGTCCGACCCGGTCAGCACGATATGCGTCCGATCGATCCGGTACGTCAGGCGTCGGTCGGACGCCCGCCGCGTCGCCTCAAAGATCAAGACCTCGTCATGGTTGCCTGCGTTGATGCGATCGACCAGTTTCCCTCCGTAGGCCTGGATCAGGGCCAGGTAGTTCCGCTGCGTCAGGCGCAGTCCCGCGTAGTTGAGCTCACTGGGGTCGTCTTGCTCGGGGAGGCCGCAGACGAGGTAGGTGACCTTGCCGTCCTGCACGTACTGGTTCGGGTAGGTCGTCACCCAGTCAAGGGGGAGCTTCCCGGCTGGCGTCGGCCGTGGGGTCAGAACGGGGCCGCCAGGGAGAATCGTGCCCAGGCGGAACCGCCCGAAGGGGTAGGAGTCGCGGTGGGCATAGAACGCCACGGCGTACTGGGCGGATCCCTCGGACAGGGCCATCACCCCCGCGTTTCGCGCGGTGTGAGCGTCCAGCCATGCCGCGACCGCCCGGATCCCTGGATTTGGCACTGACTTGACCTGGCGGTCGAGGTGGGTGGCCGTCTCCGCCACTCCTGCTCCGGCCAGGATCGCGACCCCCGCGAGGGCGACGCCGACGGCCAGGCGCCCGGCTTTCGCCCGCTCCCAGACCACAGCGCCAGCCCGCACCGCCCCGGCTCCGCACAATAGGGTCAGCGGAACCACGGCGATCAGCAGGTAGTTGTAGGCCTTCAGCGGATAGAGCTGGAGAAATGCCGCCGAGGCAAGCAGCCACAACCAGATGAGCAAGTCCTTCCGGCGTCGTTGCCATAGCGTGCCCAGCAATGCCACCAGCACGCCGATAAGGACGGGGAGGCCTTCGTAGCTCTTGAGTATGTCCAGGTAGTAGGTCCAGGAAACGGGGCTGGTGCGCTGGACGCTGCTCGAGAGCGCCGCCTTGATCACGCCGGCGTGCTCGGCAATCTGGAGCACGGCCGGCAGGAGCGCGACCAGCCCGGCCAGCGCGGCCCGCAACAGGGCCGCTCGCGTCAGGTGGCGGTAGGAGCCGGACAGCGCGAGATAGATCACTACGACCGGCAGCAGCAGGACCGACGTCACCTTGGCCTCGCACGCCAGGACCGCAGTGGCGGCGAAGGCGCAGAAGTACCAGTTTGCCCGCCTGCGTCGCGGCGGGTCCTCCGCATCCCGCGCCCACAGCAGGAACAGCAAGACCGTCAGCGCCATCAGGAACGCGGCGCAGGTGTCCAGCAACGCCAGCCGCGCGAGTCCTACCGTGTAGCTGCTCACGGCGGCCAGCAACATCGCCACCAGGGCACCCCGTCGCCCGGTCACGAGCCGCCCGATCCCGTAGACGATGACCACCAGCCCGATTCCGCAGGCCGCGCTGACCAGGCGGGGAACCAGGTCGCCGACACCGAGCACCCGGAAGAACAGCGACACGATCTCCTGGAACAACAGGAAGTTCGAGTTGCCCCGGGAGACAAGGACGAAATAACGACCGTAGCCGTGAGCGCCCGCCAAGACGGCGGCCTGCCCCGCGTAGACGGCCTCGTCCCCCGAGAACCCGTTACGTCCCGCTTGCCAGAGCCGGAGGTAACCGGCCACCAGCAAAATGACGGCAAAAGCGACGTTGGCCGGGTCCGAAGCGGCCCTGCGGACAGGGCCCAGAGTATCTCCTTGCTTCGCGTGGCCAGATGATGGCGTATTCATATCATTAAGCCGATTTCATATTGTAAGGCCTTCAATTGTATTGCTTTAGAATAGCAGCCAGCCCGGTACGCGGACCTTTGTCGTTTGTTTCACATCCTGCTTCGGGAAGCGCCCAGGCTTTCGTCTTGCTTCAGAGTTCTGGGAATGTTGCCATTATTCTCGGTCAATCTATTAGCCCCTTCCCCCATCCCGCTCGTGGCTACGGCCAGCCCGCGAGCATGTCTTGGCCGAGGGAAGGTGTGATTCCGGTCCCGGTCGCCAGGATTAAACCGGCTGTCCTTCGCGACCTGCGATGCGATGGTGTCGGCCCAGCCGAAGTCGGCGGAGCGGTGCCGGTGGACCCGGATGTTTTCGAGGGCACTGGCCAGAATGGCCCGCTCCCGGGCCTGGAGATCCGTGCTTGTGCGGTTTCCGAACATGATTGTCGGGGCGAGGTAACGGTAGGGCGGGAATCCGTAGGCGTCCTCGGTGTTATCCAGGAGTTCCTCGAGCGCTCGATCCCGATCGACGGGCGTGATGAAGGCCGGCCCGCGCTCGATGATGAACAGCTCCTCTACCCGGGTGCGGTTGGACATCCCGCAAGGCACTAGTAGTGCTTTGTTAGGTCTGGGCGGCTGCGGGGTTTTGTAGTGTGATCCTGGCATGACCCCTCAGGAGATCACGGCGGTCCGGCCTCAGCTGGCGGATTTCGCTGTGGAGATGCTCAGTGGCCT
>JALYVS010000163.1 GCA_030853115.1 Actinomycetota bacterium | reverse complement strand
GGAGGCATCCTCCGTTTCGCAAGCCCATGGAACCCGCGACCGCATTAACCTCTGAGCAATGACCAGAACACCTGACCGGGTGCCGCGCCCGACCACGGAACAGCGGCCCGCGGAACAGCTCCGGGCCGACGCCCGGCAGAATCATGCCCGGCTGATCACCGCGGCCACCCAGGCGTTCGCCGAGAATGGCGCAGACGCACCGCTCGAGGACATCGCCCGGCGCGCCGGGGTGGGCATCGGCACCCTCTACCGGCGCTTCCCCACCCGGCTCGACCTGCAGGCGGCCGTGTTCCGCAACCAGGTCGGCACCGTGTGCGGAGAAGGGGAAGCGCTGCTGGAGACCGCGACACCCGATCAGGCCTTTACCGCCTGGATGCGCTCGCTGAATGCCTACCTGGTGACCAAGCGAGGGCTCTCGCACGCACTGATCGAGGCGGTCGGCATCGAGTCTGAGCTCATCACGTCGTGCTGGATGACGATGCGCGAGACCACCGAGCGGCTCCTGACGAACGGGCAGCAGGCCGGCGTTATCCGGCCCGACGTCACCGCCACGGACGTGATGCGGCTGGTGCACGGGGTGGCGGTGAGCACCGAGCGGGCGCCCGAGCGGGCCGACGCGCTGCTCTCCGTCGTGCTCGACGGCCTCCGGGTCAGGCCCTGACCAGCACGCGATGCAGCGGATGGGACGCACCGGCCGGAAGACGGCACTTCAAAGGTCGGGCGGGCGATTTTCGTACGGAGTGCTGAGGACGACGGTGGTGCGGGTCGAGACACCGCCGATGGTACGGATCTGCTGCAGCAGGTCCTCGAGCCCGGCCGGGGAAGGTACCCGCACCTTAAGGATGTAGTTCTCGTCGCCCGCGACGCTGTAGCAGGCCTCGATCGCGGGCAGGTGCTCGAGCCGCTGGGGCAGGTCATCGGGGGCCGCGGCGTCGAACGGCTTGATCGATACGAACGCCGTCAGCGGGAGGCCGACATCGTCAGGGTCGAACACCGCGACGTACCCCTTGATCACGCCGTCCTGCTCCAGGCGGCGCACCCGCTGATGTACCGCCGACACCGACAGGCCGGCCTGCTTGGCCAGTTCAGTAAAGCTCATCCGGCCTTGACGGGCCAGCAGCGAAACGATCTTGCGATCTATCTCTTCCACGTGGTCACGTTAGCGCCATCGATTGCACTCGGTGACTATCTTTTAATATAACGAACTGATAACGACGTTTACGCTAATGTAACATCGCGCCTCGCGTCCTTACCGCCACGTCACGGCGAGGTTACGCTGCCGGCATGGCACAGATCATTCTCGACCACGTAGAAAAGACATACACAGGTGGCGTCAAGGCGATCGACGACTTGAGCCTTGACGTCATAGACGGCGAATTCATGGTGTTCGTCGGCCCATCTGGCTGCGGAAAGTCGACCGCGCTCCGGTCGATTGCCGGGCTCGAGGAGATCACCGGAGGCAAGATCCAGATCGGTGATCGGGTGGTCAACGACCTGCCGCCCAAGGACAGGGACATCGCGATGGTGTTCCAGAACTACGCGCTGTACCCGCACATGACCGTCGAGCAGAACCTGGCGTTCGGCCTCCAGCTGAGGAAGACGCCCAAGGATGAGATCAAGCGCCGGGTCGACGAGGCGGCCAACATGCTCGGCCTGGAGCAGTACCTCAAGCGCAAGCCGTCCGCGCTGTCCGGCGGACAGCGGCAGCGGGTGGCAATGGGCCGTGCCATCGTCCGCGAGCCGCAGGCCTTCTTGATGGACGAGCCGCTATCCAACCTGGACGCCAAGCTGCGTGTGTCCATGCGCGCCTCGCTGAACCAGCTGCACGACCGGCTCGGCGTCACCACCGTCTACGTGACGCACGACCAGGTTGAAGCCATGACGCTCGGCCACCGCGTCTGCGTCCTGCGGGACGGCCGGCTACAGCAGGTCGACACGCCGCAGTACCTTTTCGAGGCCCCGGTCAACCTGTTCGTGGCCGGCTTCATCGGCTCGCCCGCGATGAACTTCGTCAACGCCGACCTGACCAGGGACGACGGAGCGGTGGTCACGTTCGCCGGATACAAGCTCGCGGTGCCGCCCGAGGTCATCGAGGCCAAGCAGGGGCTCTCGGATTTCATCGGCAAGAAGGTCATCCTCGGTATCCGGCCCTCTGACTTCGAAGACTCCCGCCTGGGCAATGCCCAGTGGGGGAAGATGCAGGTCACCACCGGCGTCACCGAGGAGCTCGGCAGCGAGATCCACGTAATCTTCACCATCGACGCCCCCCCGGTGGAGCACGCCAGCCTCACCAAAGCGGCCGACAACGAAGAGGACGAAGATGCAGCCGCCGTGAACGCGCTGATCGGCGGCAAGTCGCTGTGGACCGCCCGCGTCTCGGCCCGCAGCCAGGTCCGGCCCGGGCAGCCTATCGAGCTCAGCGTCGACACCCACCGTCTGCAGTTCTTCGACCCGAGCACCGGCCTTTCCATCGGCCACCCGAAGGCCACCGCCGGGCTGGCCGAGCAGCCGGGCTAGACCGCAGCGCGGTCAGTCATCACGTAACACAGCCGCCGGCGTTGCGGCCGAGCCGTCAGGCCCGGCCGCAGCAGCCGGCCGCCCGTGCGAAACTATGGGGATGCGCCGGAACCCGGAAGAACTCTTCGAGCTGAGTCCGGCCGCGCCCGACATCGCCGCGCCCGATATTTCAGGCGCACCGCTGATGCTCTACCTGGAAGGCTTTATCGATGCGGGTAACGCGGGCCGCCTGCTCGCCGAGCACCTGCTGCGCGCCTTCCCTCACGAGACGATCGCGCGGTTCGACGTCGACCGGCTGATCGACTACCGGTCGCGTCGTCCGCTGATGACCTACGACAACAACCGCTGGGAAAGTTACGACCCTCCCGAGCTGGCTCTGCACCTGCTGCGCGACGCGGCCGAGCGGCCCTTCCTGCTGCTGACCGGGCCCGAGCCCGATCACGAGTGGGACTTGTTCACCGAAGCGGTCTTGGCGATTGCCGCCCGGCTCGAGGCCGGCCCGGCGATCAGCTTCCTCGGCATCCCGGCCGGGATGCCGCATACGCGGCCGCTCGGCGTGATCGCGCACGCCACCCGCGAGGAGCTGATGACCGGCTTCCAGCGGCTGCCCAGCCGGATCCAGGTCCCGGGCAGCGCGCCTGCCCTCATCGAGCTGAGGTTCGGCGAGGCGGACCGGGACGCGCTGGGCTTCGCCGTGCAGGTTCCGCACTACCTGGCCCAGGCCGTCTATCCCCCGGCCGCGCTGGCCCTGCTCGGCGCGATCACCACGTCCACCGGCCTGGACCTGCCCGACACCGACCTGCGCGAGGCCGCCGAACGCACCGACGAGGCGATCGGACGCCAGGTTGCGGAGTCCGCGGAGGTCGGCGAACTGGTTCGCGCGCTCGAGCAGCAGTACGACACCGCCGAAGCCGCGGAGAACCCGGTGCGCGGGCTGCTCGCCGAGGGCGAGGCGATGCCCACCGCCGACGAGCTCGCCGCCCAGTTCGAACGCTTCCTCGCCGAGAACCAGGACCGCACCGACCCGCCTGAGGTCTAGCTGGCCGGGCCGCTAGCCCGCCGCCACCAGTTCCCTGGGGGTATGGTTCAGCCGCTCGAAGCCGTCTTCGGTGCAGACCACGATGTCCTCGATCCGCGCGCCGTGCGGCCCCGGGTAGATCCCGGGCTCGACGGAGAACGCCATGCCGGGCTGGAGCGGCTCGTCGTTGCCCGCCACGATGTAGGGGTCCTCGTGCGCCTCGAGGCCGATTCCGTGGCCGGTGCGGTGGAAGAACGCGGCCCCGAAGCCGGCCTGAGTGATCGGCTCGCGCGCGGCCGCGTCGACGGCTTCCGCCGTCACCCCCGGCCGCACCGCGACGCAGGCGGCCTCCTGGGCGTCGTACAGGACCCTGTAGTACGCGGTGAACCCGGCCGGCGGCTCACCGATCACGTACGTGCGGGTGCTGTCCGAGCAGTATCCCGAAGGCATGGTGCCGCCGATGTCCACCACGACGACGTCCCCGGCGGCCAGCACCCGGTCCGATACCTCGTGGTGCGGGCTGGCGGCGTTCGGGCCCGATCCGACGATCACGAAATCCACGCTGGCGTGCCCCTCGGCCAAGATGGCCTCCATGATCACAGCACCCACGGCCCGCTCGGTCAGTCCGGGACGCAGCCAGCCGGGCACCTGAGCGTGCACGCGGTCGATGGCGGCGCCGGCCTCTCGCAGCGCTGCGACCTCGGCGCGTGTCTTGCAGATCCGCAGCGGGCGCAGCGCGGCCCCGGCCAGCTCCAGCTGCGCCGCGGGCAGCGCGGCACGGAACTTCAGTACCGACAGGGCCCACATCCGGTCAGAAAGCCCGACCGTCGCCACCCGGCCCAGCCTGTTCGCGACCAGCGCGAACGGGTCATCGGTCTCCTCCCAGGGGATCATCTCCAAGTCGAAGGAGCGAGCCGGGGAGGCCTGCGCCGCGGCCAGTTCCAGCCGCGGCACGAACAACGCCGGGTCCCCGTGCGCCGGGACCGCCAGGCAGGTCAGCCGCTCGAGCTGCTGGGCGTCATAGCCGATGACATACCTCAGGTCCGGGCCGGGCGTCAGCAGTACGGCGTCAAGCCCGGCCGCGCCGGCCGCCTCGCGCACCAGGGCCAGCCGTCCCGCGGGATAAAGTTCCTCTGTCGTCACGAGTTAGATGCTAGGCCCGCGGCCCTAGGGTTGGGAAACCGCGGTGACGAACCGGGTCAGCGACGATCCCAGGCCCCAGCGTTCCCCCAGTTCCCTGAGCCGGGCCGCATCGGCAGCCACGACGGGCAGCTGGCCATCGACCTCGGGCAGCGGGGCGTCCTGGACCACCCGGACCACCGACAGGGCGATATCCAGGTAATCTCTGGCCTTCTCGAGCTTGTCCCGGCTGCCGCGCGGGAAACCGCCGTGGCCCGCCTCCAGCGCGACGGTGATCCCCTCGATGCTGCCGAACGCCTGGATCAGCGCGGCCGCCGTCTTCTCCCCGACGCCCGGCACGCCGGGCAGCCCGTCGCTCGGGTCGCCACGTAGCGCCGCGAAGTCAGCGTAGGCCCGGCCTGGGATACCGTACTTGGCGGTTACCGCCGCCTCGTCGATGACGTCCATGTTGAGCAGGCCGCGCACGGTGTAGATGACCCGGACGCCCCTGGCGTCATCGACCAGCTGGAATAGGTCCCGGTCACCGGTCACCACGTCGACCGGGCCGGCCGACCGCGCCGACAGCGTAGCCATGACGTCGTCCGCCTCGAACCCCGGCTGCCCGGCGACCGCCAGCCCCGAGACCCGCAGCACCTCTTCGATCAGCGGGACCTGGGCGGCGAGCGCGGGCGGGGTCTCCTCGGTGCCGTCCGCGGCGAGCCGGTGCGCCTTGTAGGAGGGGATCGCCGCGACCCGGAAGGCCGGCCGCCAGTCCGCGTCCAGGCACGCGACCAGCCGGGTGGGATGCCGGGAGCGGACGAGTCGGCTGATGGTATCGAGCAGGCCGCGCACCGCGTTCACCGGCGTGCCGTCCGGCGCCCGGACGGTGTCCGGCACCCCGAAGAACGCCCGGTAGTACAGCGAGGCGGTATCAAGCAGCATCAGCGAGCCCACCCCGCCATCCTGCCCTACTGACGGCGTGCGGCAGGACAAGTCAGAGCAGCACGACCTGGCCGGCCACGATCTTGATCTGTTTCCTGGGCAGCGGCCTGGGCGCCGGGCCGGTGACCACCGCGCCAGTAGTGATCTTGAACTCGCTGCCGTGGCACGGGCAGTCGATGGTGCCGTTGGCGACCTCGCTGAGGATGCAGCCCACGTGCGTGCACACCGCGCTGAACCCTTCGTAAGTGCCGCGGACCGGCTGGGTCACAACCACCTGGGCCGCGGTGAAGATCTTGCCGCCGCCGACGGGGATCTCGCTGGCGTGGCCGAGCACGGTGCCCGCGACCTTGGGGCCCATGGCCCCTTTCTTCGGCTTGGCGGCCTGGCCGGCCCTGGCGGCCGGGGCTGGCGGGGAGCTGGCTGGCCTGCCTGAGCCCGGCATCGCACCGGAACTCGGCAGGCCGGCCGGGCCCGGGCTGTTCTGGCCGACGACGCCCGCCTCGCTGGCGCCGTAGGGCACCGCCGCGGTGCTGCACCCGGCCAGCGCTCCGCCCAGCCCGGCTAGGCTCACGCCCAGCAGCACTCCGCGCCGGGTCGGACACGACTGCTCGCCCGGGCCGCCGATCGCGTTAGATCCGGCTGTCATGGACCACCCTTCGCTCATCTCACGTCCGCCTGGACTCCGTTTTACGGCAGACCGGCCCGGCCCCGCTGGGTGAAGGCGGGATCTGTAAGAGTCCGGTAACCGCGGCACGAAGGCCGGGCCGTTCGGAGAATTCCTGCTGCGAGGTTCAGGCTTGCGCCTCATCGGCTGACGGCCCGGCCGTCTCATCGGGGGGCTGCCAGCGCGCCGCGAGCGCGGAGATCCGGCTGGCCGCCTCCGGCAGGCTCAGGCCCCGGCCCACCGCCACCCCGACCAGGTAGGCGGTCAGCGGCGCGGCCGGGCGGGCGACGCCGTGGGCGACGTCACGGGCCAGGTCAAGCACGATCCCGGTGTCCATGGCGGCAGGATCGAGCCCGAGATCCGCGCCGACCGCAGCTGTCCACTCCTGCAGGATGCTCATCGGCCCAGCCTAGGGTCCAGGGCAGCGGCGTCGTCGTGGTGGCGCTGATGCTGGACACGGGGCGGGGCTGATCAGGGAGTCCGGGCGGATCTTCCCGTCCGGCCGGCCGCTACTAAGCCCGGCGCAGGTGCTGACCCAGGAACGCGAGCAGCTCCGCGCCCTCGGGCTGGCTGAACCAGCGGGCGTGTCCGGTCAGGTACTCATACGCGAGGTCAGCGTCGGCGGCCGAGCCTGTCACGCTGGTGAAGTAAGCGCCTTCTGACAGGGCGTACTCCAGGTGGACGACAGGCAGGACCGCGGGCAGGGCGGCGGCTTCGGCCCCGGTGAGCGAGCGCACCTCCTGGTATCCGTCCAGCAGGGCCGCCGCGGCGTCCAGGTCGGTGCCGGCCGTGCCCGGGCCGGTCACCGGGTCAAGATCGAGCCAGCGGACCACGGTGCGCTCAAGTGCGATGGCCAGGTCATGCACGGCGAACGTCCGGTTGGCCAGCCCGAAGTCGAAGATCCCGCAGACCTGCGCGCCCGGCTCAGCCGAGGTCCAGGTCAGGTTGGACGGGTGCCAGTCGCCGTGCCCCCATTGCCCGGGCAGCGCCCGGGCCCGGGGGGCGGCGCGGCGGATCAGGGGCAGCAGCCAAGCCGTGAAGTCCTCCGCCCAGCGCCGTCCGGCCAGGTAGCCGGACAGCTCGGGGCACTCGCCGATCAGGCGGTCGGCTTCGGCGCGAGGATCGGCCGCGCAGATGAGGCGGCAGGAGTTCGTCAGCATCGCGAACGGGCGGGCCGGCCCGGGAAAGTCCGCCGCGGCCAGGTGCAGGGCCGCCAGCGCCCGGCCGGCCGCGTGCGCGTGCCCGCTGCTGGCGTACGGTGACCAGCTGACCGCGTCGCGGTACAGGTCAGCACCGTCCGCCCGCTGATGCACCTCGTAGCAGAAGTCTCCCCGGCTCAGCACCGACTGGCCGTTCGCACGGTGCAAGACGACGGGTACCGGCTGTCCCCGGCGACGCAGGTGCAGGGCGTAGGCATGCTCGGCGGCGAGCTGCGCCGGGTTCCTGACCCGCACATGGTGACGCTTGAGGAAAACCGTCACGGCCCCCCAGCAGACTAGCGCCGCGGCCGACATCGGCCGCGGGCTCCGCCAGGTCACCGCCGGGCGGTCTCCCCCGCCCGCCAAATCCCCCGCGCCGGTGACGACCCAGCCGGCCAGGACCTCGCGTACCTCGTCGTCGGTCAGCGGGGGCCAGGCGGGTTCGGCCGGATCCTTGCCCATGCCGTGGACCAGATGAGGCTGGCCGGTCACCGCGCGCGCCGCTGGGTCACCAGGCGCCAGCGGGCCAGGCCGCCGGCTAGCAGCGTGAGCACCGCGGCGACGGCGAAGGACAAGATCGAGGCGGACATCCAGCTCGCCGGGGTGAAGCCGATGTCGTGCCCGAACGACGTCCACGCCGACACCCACCAGGACACGTAGCCGGGGTTGATGAGCTGGTAGGTGACGAAGCCCGCGGCCCAGGGCATCAGCATCAGCCAGCGGGACCGGGCGGCCGCCGACAGGTCCCAGCGCCGGCCGGAGACGAGAAAGTAGTCGGCAATCAAGACCGCCGACATCGGCACGAACACCGAGCCGATCAGGGTCAGGAAGTTCTCGTAGTCCGCGATGTTCAGCCAGAGCGCGCCCGCCGTGGTCAGCGTGGCGATCGCGCCCGCCAGCACGCGACGGTCCCACAGCGGGCGCAGGTTCTGGGTCGACACCGCGGTGGAGTAGACGTTGGCGAAGGCCTGGTCGAGCTCGCGCGCGGCCAGGATGGCGAAGCCGAGCGAGCCGACCGGCAGCGCGATGAACGCGCCGTAGATATCGTCGGGGTTATGGTTCGCGACGGTGACAAGCGCGAGCAGCCCGATGGCGTAACACAGGACCTGGGTGACGCTGTAGCCGGCCAGCGTTCCGGCGAAGGCGGTGCGCGGGCTGCGCGAGTGCCTGGTGTAGTCGGCGGCCAGCGGGGCGAACGAGATGGCGGCGGCGACCACGGTGTCGGTCGCGGCCCAGTAGCCGGACCACGTGCCGTGCGTGAACCCGGGCAGCGGGTGCCTGATGAGCTGGACGAACAGGTAGCACAAGACGACGAGCACGGCGCCCGTCGCGTACTTGCGCAGGACCCGGATGGCGCCCAGGGGCCGGATGGTCAGCAGCGCGGTGGCCAGCCCGGCGATCAGGACGTACCCCCACTTCGGCAGCGCGGGGGCAACCGTGTGCGCGGCGGTCGCGATCGTCACCAGCTCAAAGACGCCCCAGCCCAGGCACTGGCCGATGTTCAGCACGGTCGGCAGGTAGGACAGCCGGGCGCCGAACAGGCCCCGCAACAGCACCATGGCGGGCGCGCCGGTCTGCGCGCCGGGCAGCCCGGCCAAGGCCAGCGGCAGCGTGCCGAGCAAGGTGCCGACCACGATGGCGGTCAGCGCCGCGGCCAGCGACAGCTCCGGGGTCCCCGCGCCGTCCGGCTGCAGCACGAAGATCGCCCCGGTGAAACCGAGCAGGCTAACCCCCAGGTTGCCCCATAGCCCGAACTGGTCAAGCAGGCTTAGCGCTTGAGGTACCGGATCCGCGAGCGTGCGCGCGACCTCCGACCGGCGATCCCCGGGGACGGTGACGAACTCCTCGCCCGCCGTGATCTGTTCCTCACTGGCAGTCGCCGCCACCGCAGCCTCCCTACGCCGGCATGACCCGGACAGGTTCATACGGTCGGTGGCACATCGAACCGCGTGAAACGGCTAGCCACCCTCTCAGCCCGGTCAGCCCGGACTCCCGTGCGTTTTCAGTTCATCGCAACGTTACCAGCTGTCCGCGCCAGGCCCTTTCGGCGGACCTATTCCGCATGTCCCTGCGGCGTGCTGGCCCGCGCCCGGGCCTGCCGTAGCTCCTGCGGGGTGTCACAGTCCAGCCACGGGGGCGGTTCCCCCAGGGCCAGCGTCAGCTTGACCAGGGCCGGGCCGAGCGGGCTCATCAGGGCGCGCAGCGAGTCGTGGTGGTAACCGGCCGCGGCCTGGCGGAGTGCATCGGTCCGCCAGCAGCCGGCCAGCCACTGCGGGCGCCCGGTGCCATCGACGAGAACGGCGCCGGGCTGGGCTCCGGCCGCATCCAGCAGCGCCCGCAGGTGCCTGGCTCGCAGGAACGGCAGGTCGGCGGCGAGCACCGCCACCCAGGGCTGGGACATCTCGGCCAGGCCGCGCTCCAGCGCGGGCACAGGTCCTGCCCCCGGCGGTTCCTCACGGACGAAAGACACTTCCGGCAGGCCCGGCCGTTCCGGGCCCACCACGATAACCTGGCGCGCCCCGGCGGCGGTACCGGCTCGAACGACCGATGCGATCAGCGTGCGGTGCCCCACGACAAGCCCGGGTTTATCTTGCCCGCCGAGCCGGCGCGCCCGGCCTCCCGCGAGGATGATGACGCCGAACGAGCGTGGCTCACCCGCTGATCCTATGGTCAGCCGCCGATGGCGGACATCGGCCGGTCGGGCTGCAGGAACGACGGGTCGTTGATGCCGTGACCGGGCAGCTTGCCGGCCACGGCCCGCTGCCACCGGGCGGCCAGATCGGCGTCGCTGGCGCCGGCCCGAAGCGGCCCGCGCAGGTCGCTCTCGGTCCGCGCGAACAGGCAGTTCCGCACCTGGCCGTCCGCGGTCAGCCGGACCCGGTCGCAGGTGCCGCAGAACGGCCGGGTGACCGACGCGATCACCCCCACCCGGGCGGGTCCTGCGTCGACGACGAACGCTTCGGCGGGCGCTGATCCGCGTTGCCCAGGGTCGTCCGGGGTCAGGGCGAACTCGCGGCTGAGCGCGGCGAGGATCTCCTGCGCGGTCACCATCTCCTCCCGCTTCCAGCCGTGCTGCGCATCAAGTGGCATCTGCTCGATAAAGCGCAGCTCGTAGCCGTGCTCCAGGCAGAACCGGAGAAGCGGTGCGGCCTCGTCGTCGTTCAGGTCCCGCATCAGCACGGCGTTGATCTTGACCGGGGTCAGGCCGGCCTGCGCCGCCGCGGCCAGCCCGTCGAGCACGTCAGGCAGCCGGTCTCGCCGCGCGAGTTTGCGGAACGTCTCCGGCCGGAGCGTGTCCAGCGACACGTTGACCCGGTCCAGCCCCGCGGCGCGCAACGCCGCGGCCGTGCGCTTGAGCCCGATCCCGTTGGTGGTCAGGGAAATCTCCGGTCGCGGGCGCAGTGCCGCCGTCTGCGCGACGATCCTGGCCAGCCCGCGCCGCAGCAAAGGCTCCCCGCCGGTGAACCTGACCTCGCGGACACCGAGCTGTTCGACCGCCACCCGGACCAGCCGCACCACCTCGTCGTCGGTGAGCAGGTCCGGAGAGGGCAGCCAGTTGAGGCCTTCGGGCGGCATGCAGTACGAGCACCGCAGGTTACAGCGGTCGGTCAGCGATACGCGCAGATCGGTTGCGATCCGCCCGAACGAGTCAGGCAGCATCGGGCGAGCCTACCGATGACGGCACAATGCAGCTGATGCTCATGAAGATCAGAACCTTTCTGTTACGGTGCGGTCACGTCGCCGTCAGCGGTGCACCATGCCGTAAGCGCGGTCAGCCCGGATTCGGACGACCAGCCGCTGGTCACGGACCATGGCCGCCCGGTAGTCGTCCCAGTCCGGGTGATCCCCCTGCACCGTGCGGTACAGGGCCACCAGTTCGTCGACGGCGGCGTCGTGCGGGTGTTCGGCGACCGCGGACAACTCGGCCTGCCCGTCCACCACTACGTAGGACCAGAAATCACCGGTGGTGACGTGAAAACTGACCCGCGGGTCACGACGCATGTTGCTCGTCTTAGCCCGGCCGCGGGTGGTGGAGACCCGGATCGTCTGCTCCGCCGCGTCCCAGGCGTAATTGACGTTGGACAGCTGTGGCCACCCGTCTTTCCTGAGGGTGACTAGGACTCCTTGCCGCTGCCCGGCGATCAATTCAGCAAACCGGTCCTCGATCATTCCTCCACAACAACCCTCGGTCGCCTGGTGTTCCGCTCGCACCGGCACTGTCACCGGTGCGAGCGTTGGCACCACCTCGGTAAAGTCAGACTCCGGCCGCCGCGGCCAGCGCCCTTCCGGTCAGCACCCGGGCCAGGTGCCGCCGGTAGTCAGGTGCTCCGTGCAGGTCAGCCGGCGGCTCGGTGCCCTCGGCCGCGTGGGCGGCGGCGCCCCGCAGCGCGTCAC
>JALYVS010000604.1 GCA_030853115.1 Actinomycetota bacterium | reverse complement strand
CCTCCGCCAGCAACCCGCAGTGCTCGGCCACCAGCGGATCGTGGATCAGCTGGTAATGCGTGGTCCTGGCGCCGATCAGCAGCGCCTCCCCGGTGTCGGTCACGCCGCGGAGCTCGTCAACTCCGGCCAGATCGACGAGCAGTTCCGGGTAGGCCAGCCGCAGGCGAAGCAGCGGAAGCAGGCTCTGCCCGCCGGCGATGATCTTCGCGTCATCACCGCCTCCGGCCAGCGCCTGGACCGCTTCGTCCAGTGAGCCCGGGCGGACATAGTCGAACTTGGCCGGTATCACGCGATACCTCCGCTCTGGTCGGGAGTGTCGATGCCCTGCGGGCTGTTGCCTTGCGTCTGGTCGCTCTGCCGGGCCGCGTGCTGCTCAGCCGCGCTGCCCGTCTCGCCGCCCGTGGCCTCGGTGATCGCGCGCCAGACCCGTTCGGGGGTGCAGGGCATGGTGACATCGTTGATGCCGAACGGCCGGAGCGCGTCGACGATCGCGTTGACCACCGCGGGCGTCGAGGCGATCGTGCCCGCCTCGCCGACCCCCTTGACCCCGAGCTGGTTAGCGGCCCGGCTCTCGGTCAGGCCGGTGACGTACGACGGCAGGTCGGACGCCGACGGGACCAGGTAGTCCGCCAGCGTGGAGGTGACCAGGTTGCCGTCGTCGTCGTAGACCGCCTCCTCGTACAGGGCCTGCGCGATGCCCTGCGCGAGACCGCCGTGGACCTGGCCCTCGACGATGATCGGGTTGACCACCGCACCGATGTCATCGACGCAGACGTAGGAGCGGATCTTGACGAAGCCGGTCTCGGTATCGACCTCGGTCGCGCACAGGTGGGTGCCGTGCGGGAAAGAGAAGTTATCCGGGTCATAGGTGGCGTCGGCGTCGATGCTGGGCTCCACGCCGTCCGGCAGGTTGTGCGCGGCGAAGGTCGCCAGGGCGATCTCCGCGATCGTGACGCCCTTGTCCGGGTCGCCGCGGACCGCGAACCGGCCGGGCGACCACTCCAGGTCATCGGCGGCGGCCTCGAGTATGCCCGCGGCGATCACCTTGGCCTTCTCGATGACCTTGTCGCAGGCCTTGACCAGGGCCATGCCGCCAACCGCCAGCGACCGGGATCCGTAGGTGTCCATGCCCTTGGGCGAGACCTGGGTGTCGCCGTGCAGGACCCGGATGTCCTCGAACGGCACGCCGAGCTGGTCAGCGACGATTTGGCTCCACGCCGTCTCGTGTCCCTGCCCGTGCGCGCTCGATCCGGTGACGACCTCGACCTTGCCGGTGGGCAGCATCCGGATCGATGCCTGCTCCCAGCCGCCGGCGCCGTAAGCGAGCGAGCCGAGCACGCGGGACGGGGCCAGCCCGCACATCTCGGTGAAGGTCGAGACCCCGATGCCGAGCTGTACCGGGTCATTGCTGGCCCGCCGCCGCTCCTGCTCCTGCCGGAGGCCGTCGTAATCGAACAGCTCCTTGGCCTTGGCCGTGGCCGCCTCGTAGTTACCGGAGTCGTAGGTCAGGCCGGCGATGGTCGTGTACGGGAATTCCTCGTGCTTGATCCAGTTCCGTTCCCGCAGCTCAATCGGGTCTAGGGCCAGCTCCACCGCTAGCTCGTCCATGATCCGCTCGATGCCGAAGGTGGCCTCCGGGCGGCCCGCGCCCCGGTAGGCGTCGGTAGGCATCTTGGTCGTGAAGACCCCGGTGCACTTGAACGAGTAGGCGTCCATCTTGTAGATGGCCGGGAACATGAAGGCGCCGAGCAGCGGCACCCCGGGCGTGACCAGCATCAGGTAGGCACCCATGTCGGCGAGCAGGTCGACGTCAAGCCCGCGGATCCTGCCGTCGCGGTCAGCCGCGATCTTGATCCGCTGCCACTGGTCACGGCCGTGGTGCACGGTCATGTTGCCTTCGCTGCGGGTCTCGGTCCACTTAACCGGCCGGCCCAGCTTGCGGGAGATCAGCACGGCCAGCACTTCTTCGGCCGTGACCTGCAACTTGGATCCGAAGCCGCCGCCGACGTCGGGCGCGATGACCCGGATGTTCTGCTCGGGGATGCCGGTCACCAGGGCCAGCATCACCCGCAGCACGTGCGGGATCTGGGTCGCCGACCAGAGGGTGAATTCACCGCCCACGCACGAGCAGACTACGGAACGGGGCTCCATCGCGGCCGGGATCAGCCGCTGCTGGCGGTAGTAGCGCTCAAGCACGACGGGCGCGTCACCGAAGGCCGCTTCCATGTCGCCGTTGACGAACGGCCATTCGAAGCTCTTGTTGCCGGCCTCGTGAACCTTGGGCGAGTCCTCGTGCAGGGCGGTCCTGATGTCCAGTACCGGGGGAAGCGGCTCGTAGTCGACCTCGATGGCGGCCAGGGCGTCGGCCGCGGCGTAGCGGTCACGGGCCACCACGCAGGCCACGGCCTCTCCGACGTAGCGCACCTCGTCGGTCGCCATCGGCGGGTGGGCGGGAATCACGATGTCCGGCGTGACCGGCCAGGCGCAGGGCAGGCTGCCCTGCTCGGCGGCGAAGTCAGCGCCGCTGTAGGCGGCGATGACCCCTGGCTCGGACCTGGCGGCACTGACGTCCACCGAGGTGATCCGCGCGTGCGCGTACGGGCTCCGCAGGAAAGCTATGTGCAGCATGCCGGGAAGCCGGATGTTATCGGTCCAGTTGGTCTGGCCGGTGATGAGACGCTCGTCTTCCTTGCGCAACCGGGCCCGTCCGATTTCGGCCTCGGGTACCGCAGGTGCCTCGGTCTGCGCGGTCATGCGTTCACTCCCGCCTGAGCGGCGCGCCGCACGGCGCGGACGATGTTCTCATAGCCGGTGCAGCGGCAGAGGTTGCCTTCCAGCCCTTCGCGGATCTCCTCGTTGCTCGGGTGCGGGTTTTCCCTCAGCAAGTCAGCAGCCGCCATGATCATCCCGGGCGTGCAGTAACCGCACTGAAGAGCGTGCTCCTCGTGAAAAGCCTTCTGCAGAGGATGCAGGCCGCCGTCGGCCATGCCCTCGATGGTGGTGATCTGCGACCCGTCAGCCTGGACGGCCAGGACCGCACAGCTTTTAACCGACTCTCCATCGAGCAGCACGGTGCAGGCGCCGCAATTAGACGTGTCACACCCGATAGGCGTCCCCGTCTTTCCTACTATTTCCCGCAGATAGTGGACGAGCAACATC
>JALYVS010000162.1 GCA_030853115.1 Actinomycetota bacterium | reverse complement strand
TCGGACCCCCGGAGGCGGTACCGTCGGTATGCAAGCGGTTGACGGCCTCGCGGGACATGTCCGCTGGAGGCGGCCGGTACGGCCGTCGCGGCGGCACCATGTAAAGGAGTATCTGGGTGGCACGCATCGGTGACGGTGGGGACCTGCTGAAGTGCTCGTTCTGCGGTAAGAGCCAAAAGCAGGTCAAGAAGCTCATCGCCGGCCCAGGCGTGTACATATGCGACGAGTGCATCGACCTCTGCAACGAGATCATCGAGGAAGAGCTCGCCGAGCCCACCGAGTTCAAGTGGGACAGCCTGCCTAAGCCGCGGGAAATCTACGAGTTCCTCGACGCGTACGTGATCGGCCAGGACAAGGCCAAGAAGGCCTTGTCCGTCGCCGTTTACAACCACTACAAGCGCGTTCAGTCGGGGGAGGACCGGCCCGGCGAGGAGGGCGTGGAGCTAGCTAAGTCCAACATCCTTCTGCTTGGTCCGACCGGCGCGGGTAAGACGCTGCTCGCCCAGACGCTGGCCCGGCTGCTCAACGTGCCGTTCGCGATCGCCGACGCGACCGCGCTGACCGAGGCCGGCTACGTCGGTGAAGATGTCGAGAACATCTTGCTCAAGCTGATCCAGGCGGCTGACTACGACGTCAAGAAGGCCGAGACCGGGATCATCTACATCGACGAGATCGACAAGATCGCCCGGAAGAGCGAGAACCCGTCGATCACCCGTGACGTCTCCGGCGAAGGCGTGCAGCAGGCCCTGCTGAAGATCCTCGAGGGCACCACGGCCTCGGTCCCGCCGCAGGGCGGCCGCAAGCACCCGCATCAGGAATTCATCCAGATCGACACGACGAACGTGCTGTTCATCTGCGGCGGCGCGTTCGCGGGACTCGAGAAGATCATCGAGCAGCGTGCGGGTCACAACGGGATGGGTTTCAACGCCAAGCTCCGGGTCCGGAACTCGAACAGCACCGACCAGTTCGGCGAGGTGATGCCGGAAGACCTGCTGAAATTCGGGATGATCCCCGAATTCGTCGGACGGCTGCCGGTCATCACCAGCGTGCACAAACTCGACCGGGAAGCGCTCATCCAGATCCTGACCGAGCCGCGTAACGCGTTGGTGAAGCAGTACCGGCGGCTGTTCGAGCTGGACGGTGTGGACCTGGAATTCACCCCCGACGCTCTGGAGGCTATCGCCGACCAGGCGAACCTTCGCGGCACCGGCGCCCGGGGCCTGCGTGCGATCCTGGAAGAGGTCCTGCAGTCCGTCATGTACGAGGTGCCGAGCCGTAAGGACGTAGAGCGCGTCGTGATCACGCGCGAAGCAGTGCTCGAGAATGTCAACCCGACAATCGTCCCGCGGGACGTCACGCGGCGCACTCCGCGCGAGAAATCCGCCTGAGCCGACCCCCGGCCGGCCATGTGCAAGGTACCGTAGGGAGCTACGGCCAGGTCACCAGGGCCTTAGACGCTCCTTAGCGCGGGTATTCGGTTACTAGGGGTTGAGCTGCGAGTCAGGACAGTGAAGGTGCGGTCCGCCTAGTGTCGATTTTGGGTGTATCGCCCTCGATCTTCGCGATCGATGGGTAGCCTCCTGCGTATTGCCGTTAGCCTGGCGGGGTTTACCCGCTCACGCCAGGATTTCGGACGCTGACATAGCAGCCGTCTTCCATAGCGACGGGGAATTGAGCACAGATGAGTAGTTGGGACGCACCCACGGGGAGCCGGGCCTCACGCGAGGATCCGGAAAATTCGGGTGGACCGGACGAACAGGCTTATCAGTCAGGTCAGCAGACGGACGGTTACCGCGACGCGGGAGCCGGCGAGGGCCCGCTTCGAGCCGGGCGCCGGGGTTTGCCCGGTTATGACCAGGCCCAATCATATGAGCGTGCAGCCGGCTACGAGAATTCACCCGGCTACGGGCCAGCATCTGGCTACGGCCAGGAGTCCGGCTACGGCCAGGAGTCCGGCTACGGCCAGGAGCCCGGCTACGGGCCAGGATCCGGATCGGGTTACGGTCAGGAATCAGGCTACGGTCAGCAGCCAGGGTCCGGCTCAGGCGCACAGGACCCGCTGAGCTCAGGTCCGCAGCGTCCGGCCGCGCCGGATCCCCTAGGTATGGCGAGCACCCGGCCGCAGCGCGTCGGGGCCCAGGCACCGGTGACCGGCCCGCCGCCGCCAGGCTCAGGTTTGCGCCGCGCGATCGGCCCGAGCTCCCAGACTCCCAATGGCCCGGCAGTTACCGCGCGCCTGCCACTGCCCGCGCTCGGCTCCGGTGCCCAGGCCGCCAGCGGATACCCCGAAACCGGCACGGGGCCGTTCGCGGGACATGACGCGGCCGAGACCACCCGGCCGACCTTGCCAGCTACCGGGGAGCGGCAAGTTTTCCACAGCCCGCAAACCTACAATGCCCAGCCAGGCTACGGCAGCCAGAGCTACGGCAGCCAGAGTTACGGCAGCCAGAGCTACGGAGCTGACCAGAGCGAGAGCCAGCCGGGCTTCAGTGCTGACCGGGGTGCCAGTGCTGACCCGGGCCCGAGCGTCGGCGGCGCTCAGGGTAACCGGGCTGATCAGGGTTACGGTGCCTGGTCGGGTTACGGCCCCGAAGGGTCAGGCGGCGAACCGGGTTACGGGTCGCAGTCCACGGATGACCAGAATTACGTCCCGGGCGGTTCGAGCCCCGATGACCAGGGTCAGCAGGGCTATGGCCAGGACAACTACGGCCAGCAGAGCTACGGCCAGCAAGGCCACGGTCAGGACGACCACGGTCAGGACGACTACGGTCAGCAAGGCTACGGTCAGCAAGGCTACGGTCAGGATCGTTATGGCCAGCCAGGCCACGGTCAGGACGGCTACGGCCAGCAGGGCTACGGTCGGCAAGGTTACGGGCCGCAGGCCTCCGGGCCGGATGTCTTCTTGCCCGGCGGTGTCGGTCCTACGGACCAGTCCCCACCCGAGCAGGGCTATCGGGCCGGGGCATCTCCGCAGGCCTTCCAGTCTTCCGGCGCCGACTACCCGCAAAGCGGATCCGGCCAGGATGCCCGCAACCCGGCCGGCCAGCTGGATCCGCTGGGCGGTCTGGATGCGAAGGACTACCCGACTCAGGCGTATTCGAGGCCAGGCTCTGAGCTGCCCGGCTCCAGCCAGAACGGCTCCAGCCAGAACGGATTCCCCCCGAACGGCTCCAGCCAGAACGGCTCCAGCCAGAACGGCTCCAGCCAGAACGGCTTCGCCCAGCCTAGTTTCACCCCGAACGGCGGCTCGAGCGGTACCGGCCCGAACGGTGCTGGCTCAAGCGCTGCCAGCCAGGACACTCAGGCCCTCGGCAGTTTTAGCCAGGCCCCCGGCCAGAGCACCCATCCCACGGCCGGCTACGGCCCGGACGAGTACGGCGCGGTCAGCTCCGACCGGGCCGGCGACCCCCAAGATGGCTACCATCAGGACGGATACAGCCAGGACGGATACAGCCAGGACGGCTACGGGCCCAGCGGCTTCGGCCCGCCCGCCAGCCCGCCGGGTTCCGCCCAGGGCGGCTATCCCCAGGATGCCTACGCTCCCGGCGGTTACGGTACCGACGGCTACCTTAAGCCCGGCTTCGAGCAGCCAGGCGGACCCGGCTTCGAGCAGCCAGGCGGACCCGGCTTCGAGCAGCCAGGCGGACCCGGCTTCGAGCAGCCAGGCGGGCCCGGCTACAGCGACGATTTCGCTGCGCGCGGCCGCCCGCCGCGGTCGGGTCTGTCCGGGCCGCACTCGGACTCGGACTCGGCACCGCCGCGGCGCTTCGGCGGCGCCCGTATGATCGCTTATCTGGTGGCGTCCGTCATCGCCGTGGTCCTGGTCGTCTTCCTTGTCGTGAACCTGACCAAGAGCGGCGCGAAAAGCCCGGCGGCCGGTTCCGCTACGCCGAACACCGGGACCAGCGCGAAGGCCGCGGGCCACGGGGCCACCGCAAGCTATCTGCTCACCCAGCCCGCCAAGATCGGCACGTACCCGCTGAACAAGGCGGCGACCACGGAATTCGCGTCTTCCGCGGAAAAGCAAGCCGCCCCCATGGTCACGGCGATCAGGGCCGCGGGAGCCGGCCAGCCGGGTCAGGTCATCTTTGGTATCTACGACTACGGGTCGGTCAGTTCGATCAATGCCGCCGGCTACAAGGGCATCGTCTTCACCGGCTACAACGGCACCTTCAACCCGGCGGCGGTCATCAAGCTGGAGCGAGCCAAGCTTGTTTCCTCGCGCACGCCAGCGGCCGGGCCCCACGGGGGACAGATGATCTGCGGCTACAGCACCGTGAACGGCCCCGAGTCCAGTGAATGCCTGTGGGTGACCAAGACGACCTTCGGTGAGGTCCAGTTCGTCAAGGGCGCCCTCCCGGTCAAGCACCCGGGCTTTGCCGCACTGGCCCTTACGGTCAGGAACTTCGTCGAGGTCCATAACTCCTGACCGCGATCTGGCATACGAAGCAAACTAGCGGGGCCCCGCTCCACGGCGGGCCCCGCTTACGGGACGGCAGGCCCCGCCGCAGGTGCGTAGGCTTACGTGTCGTGAGCAGACCCGAGATTCCCGTCGAGCTGCCCTCCCATTACACGCCCGCCGACGTGGAGGGTCCGCGCTACGAACGCTGGGAGAAGGCAGGCTACTTCACCGCGGACGCGGCCGCCGGCGCTCCCGCGTTCTCCATCGTCATCCCGCCGCCGAACGTCACAGGTTTCCTGCACATCGGCCACGCGCTGGACCACACGCTTATCGACGCGATGGTCCGGCGGCGCCGCATGCAGGGCTACAACACCTTGTGGCTGCCGGGCATGGACCACGCCGGGATCGCCACCCAGAACGTGGTCGAGCGCGAGCTGGCCAAGGAGGGCCTGAGCCGTCACGACCTGGGCCGGGAGGCGTTTGTCGAGCGGGTCTGGCAGTGGAAGGCGGAATCCGGCGGCAAGATCCTGGGCCAGATGCGCCGCCTGGGTGAGAGCGTGGACTGGTCCCGTGAGCGGTTCACCATGGACGAGGGCCTGACCCGCGCCGTGCAGACGATCTTCAAGCGGCTCTTCGACGACGGTCTGATCTACCGGGCCGAGCGCATCATCAACTGGTGCCCGCGCTGCCTGACGGCGCTGTCCGATATCGAGGTCGAGCACAGCGACGACGAAGGTGAGCTCGTCTCGATCCGGTATGGCGGGGTCGGTCAGGACGGGGCACAGGAGTCGATCGTGGTCGCCACCACCCGGGCCGAGACCATGCTCGGCGACACCGCCGTCGCGGTGCACCCGGACGACGACCGCTACACCCACCTGGTCGGGCGCACGGTGGAGCTGCCCCTAACCGGACGGCGCATCCCGGTGGTCGCCGATGACCATGTCGACCCGGCGTTCGGCACCGGCGCGGTCAAGGTGACCCCGGCCCATGATCCGAACGACTTCGAGATCGGCCGCCGCCACGACCTGCCCAGCCTGACTGTCCTCGACGAGCACGCCAGGATCACCGTGCACGGTCCGTTCGAGGGGATGGACCGGTTCGAGGCCCGCCCGGCGATCGTGGCGGCGCTGCGCGAAGAAGGCCGGATCGTAGCCGAGAAACGCCCGTACCTGCACTCGGTGGGGCACTGCAGCCGCTGCGGCACCACCGTCGAGCCGCGCCAGTCGCTGCAGTGGTTCGTCCGGATCGGCCCGCTGGCCCAGGCCGCAGGCGACGCGGTGCGGGACGGCCGAGTCCGCCTGCACCCGCCGGAGATGAACGCGCGCTATTTCGGCTGGGTGGACGACATGCGCGACTGGTGCATCAGCCGCCAGCTCTGGTGGGGGCACCGGATCCCGGTTTTTTACGGGCCGAACGACGAGGTGGTTTGCGTCGGGCCGGACGAGCAAGCCCCCGTGGGCTGGCGCCAGGACTCCGACGTGCTCGACACCTGGTTCTCCTCCGCCCTGTGGCCCTTCTCCACCCTCGGCTGGCCCGACGACACCCCGGACCTGCGCACGTTCTATCCGACTAGCGTGCTCGTCACCGGCTATGACATTTTGTTCTTCTGGGTCGCGCGGATGATGATGTTCGGCCTGTACGCGATGCGCGACGAGGGGCCGGCTGGCCGCGGGCCAGCGGACGCGGTGCCGTTCCGTATCGTGGCGCTGCACGGCCTGGTCCGGGACCAGTACGGCAAGAAGATGTCCAAGTCGCGCGGGAACACCGTGGATCCGCTGGACTGGGTGGACCAGTTCGGCGCCGACGCGACCAGGTTCACCCTGGCCCGCGGGGCCAACCCAGGCGGTGACATCGCCATCAGCGAGGAGTGGGCGGCAGGCTCGCGCAACTTCTGCAACAAGCTCTGGAACGCCGTCCGTTTCGCCCTGCTGAACCGCGCGCGGATCCCGGCCACCACGCCGGCGCCAGCTGCGTATTCGGTGCCTGACCGCTGGATCTTGTCCCGGCTGGCGGCCGTGATCGCGAACGTGGACACCCTGTTCGAGACCTTCGAGTTCGGAAAGGTCTGCGACCTGCTGTACCACTTCGCCTGGGACGAAGTCTGTGACTGGTACCTGGAGCTAGCCAAGGTGCCGCTGGCCTCCGGTAACGAGGCATCGGCCGAGACGACCAGGCAGGTGCTGGGCTTCGTGCTCGATCAGCTGCTTCGGCTGCTGCATCCGGTCATGCCGTTCGTCACCGAGGAGCTGTGGACCGCGCTGACCGGCGAGGAGTCGGTCATGGTGGCCTCCTGGCCAGCCTTCGCCTACCAGGACCGGCCCGCTGAGGAGGAGATCTCCTCGGTGATGCGGCTGATCACCGAGGTCCGCCGGTTCCGCTCCGATCAGGGGCTGCGGCCAAGCCAGCGGGTGGCGGCCCGGCTGCTGGGCATCGAGGTCCTGCCGCTGGCCCGGCACGAGGAGTCGATCCGCTCGCTGCTCAGGCTCACCGCGCCGGCCGGCGGATTCACCGCGTCCGCCTCCTTCGCGGTAGAGGACCTCACGGTCGAACTCGACGTGGCCGGCGTCATTGACGTCGCCGCCGAGCGCCGCCGGATGGAGAAGGACGTCACGGCGGCCAGGACCGAGGCGGACCAAGCGGCCCGCAAGCTGGCCAACGCCGACTTCACCGCGAAGGCCCCGGCCGAAGTGGTGGCCAAGACCCGCCAGCGCCTCGACGCGGCCAACGCCGATATCAACCGCCTCGAGCAGCGCCTGGCCGGTATGCCTCGGGGGGACAGCCTGCCGGACGGCACGTAGGCTGACGGTGTGGATATCGACGAGCGGATGCACGAGGTCGAGCAGGAAATCATCTCCCGCCGGCCGGAGCATTCCGTTGATCTTGCCCTCGACCGGATGGCCGACCTCGTCGGGCTGCTCGGCGACCCGCAGCGGGCTTGTCCGGTCATCCACATCACCGGTACCAACGGCAAGACGTCGACGGCCCGGATGATCGACGCCCTGCTGCGCGGTCGCGGCCTGCGCACCGGCCGGTTCACCAGTCCGCACCTGGTCTCGATCAGGGAGCGGATCTGCGTCGACGGCGCGGCGGTGAGCCCGGAGCGCTTCGTCGAGGCCTACGAGGAGATCCTCCCGTTCGTCTCGATGGTCGATGACCGCCACCCGGTCGCGATGTCCTTTTTCGAAGTCCTGACCGGAATGGCCTTCGCGATCTTCGCTGATACGCCGGTCGACGTGATGGTCCTCGAGGTCGGCGTGGGCGGCAGGCTGGACTGCACCAACGTGGCGGATGGCTCGGTGGCGGTGATAACCCCGGTCGCGATCGACCACACCAAGCTGCTCGGCGCCACGATCGAGGAAATCGCGGGGGAGAAGGCCGGCATTATCAAGCCGGGGGCCGTGGCGGTGCTCGCGCAGCAGCCGCTGGCCGCGGCTGAGGTCCTGCTCAGGCACGCCGTCGAGGTCGGCGCGACGGTGGCCAGTGAAGGCGGGGAGTTCGGCGTGCTGTCTCACGAGCAGGCCGTGGGCGGTCAGCAGCTCGTGCTGCGCGGCCTGCGGGGGAGCTACGAAGACATCTTCTTGCCGCTGTTCGGTGCCTACCAGGCCGGGAACGCGGCCTGCGCCCTCGCCGCGGTCGAAGCGTTCGCGGGGGTGGCGCCCGAGGGCAGCAAGATGCTCGACGCCGATCTGGTGCGTGAGGCGTTTGCCAAGGTCAGCGCGCCAGGACGGCTGGAAGTCATCAGGCGCAGCCCCACCATCATCATCGACGCCTCCCATAACCCGGCCGGGCTCTCGGCGACCGTCGCCGCCGTGCGGGACACGTTCACCTTCACCCACCTGACCGGCGTCTTCGCGGCCAGCGGGGATAAAGACGTGCTGGGCATGCTCGGTGAACTCGAGCCGCTGCTCGATGACGTCGTGGTGACCCGTAACTCCTCCGACCGGTCAATGGACACCAGCGAGGTCGCGGAGCTGGCCGCCGAGGTCTTCGGCGAGGACCGGGTCGCCACCGCCAGCGCGCTGGACGACGCGATCGAGGTCGCGGTGGCGCTGGCCGACGAGACCGCGGGGACGGGCCTGCCGGGCAGCGGCGGCGTGCTCATCACCGGATCGGTCATTACCGCCGGGGACGCCCGGAAGCTGCTCGGGCCGAACGGCGGCGAGCTGCCCCCCGAGCCCCCGGCCCGCCAGCCCTCACGCCACTCCTTCACCGCCGCGGAGCTTTCGTGAGGAGGCGCCTGGGATGAACGGGATCAGGCGGCTGTGCGGCACCGTGCTCGCCATGGAAGCCGTCATCATCGGGCTTGCCATCTTGCCCGCCATCGTCCTGGAGCACGCCAATCGTCCGCTGGCGGGCGGTATCGGCGGTGCCCTGGCCTTGTGTGCGCTGCTGCTCAGCGGGATGGTCGGACGGAGGGGCTGGGCGCTCAAGGCGGGCACCGTGCTGCAGGCGCTGGTGATCGCCGCGGGGATCGTGGTGCCGGCCATGTACGTTCTCGGCGTCATCTTCGCCGCGCTCTGGGCCACCGGAATCTGGCTGGCCCGTCGTCATCAGCCCCCCGGAAGCGCCGTCACCGACGACCCCAGAAGCTCCGGCGCCCCCGCGGCGCGGGCCCCAGGCGCGCCCCCCGCCTAGAACACCAGCGGCCAGGATCCCGCACTTCGCCGACGGCGCGCCGCCGGCGAAGCACTGGCCAGGAGGCCGATCATGGGTAAGCTGGGAATCGGAGCCGGGGTCCACTCCCCGGGACTCCGCCACCCGGCGTCGCCGTAATCCAGATAAGAACGCGACAGCGCTTCTCGAGGCCCGCCCGGGGCCCGTACTCACCTTGATGGTGGCAAGATCAAGCCCGGATCGGAAGGTTCCCGTTCCTGATGAGCAACGCCCTGACGTTTCTCGGCCGTGACATGGCGGTCGATCTCGGCACTGCTAACACGCTGGTCTACGTGCGTGGACGCGGCATCGTGCTGAACGAGCCGTCGGTCGTGGCGCTGAACACCAACAACGGCGGTATCGTCGCGGTGGGAGTCGAGGCCAAACGCATGATCGGCCGTACTCCCGGCAACATCGTGGCGGTGCGGCCGCTGAAGGACGGAGTCATCGCCGACTTCGACGTGACCGAGCGGATGCTGCGCTACTTCATCCAGAAGGTGCACCGCCGGACGTATCTCGCGAAGCCCAGGCTCGTGGTCGCCGTGCCGAGCGGCATCACCGGGGTGGAACAGAGCGCGGTCAAGGAGGCGGGCCATCAGGCCGGCGCGCGCCGCGTCTACATCATCGAGGAGCCGATGGCGGCGGCGATCGGGGCGGGATTGCCCATCAACGAGCCAACCGGCAACATGGTGGTCGATATCGGCGGCGGCACCACCGAGGTCGCGGTCATCTCACTCGGCGGCATCGTCACCTCGCAATCCATCAGGATCGGCGGCGATGAGCTCGACCAGGCGATTATCACGTTCGCGAAGAAGGAATACTCGCTGATGCTCGGCGAGCGGACCGCCGAGGAAATCAAGATTGCCCTCGGCTCCGCGTTCCCCGCCGCCGACGAGCCGCACGCTGAGATCCGCGGCCGTGACCTGGTCAGCGGCCTGCCCAAGACCGTGGTGATCTCGGCCGCCGAAGTCCGCCGCGCGATCGAGGAGCCGGTCAACCTGATCGTCGAAGCGGTCAAGAACACCCTGGACAAGTGCCCGCCCGAGCTGGCGGGGGACGTCATGGACCGGGGGATCGCGCTGACGGGCGGCGGTGCGCTGCTCCGCGGGCTAGAGTCACGAATCCGGGAGGACACCGGGATGCCGGTGCAGGTCGCGGACAATCCGCTCGACTCGGTCGTGCTCGGCACCGGGAAATGCGTCGAGGATTTCGAGACCCTGCGTCAGGTCCTGGTGCCCGACAGCCGGCGCTGATACCGGCGCCGCCCTTCGACAACAGCCCTGCCGGCCGCAGGGGATGGACCAGGAGCTACTGTGCACGACAACCGGCGTACCCGCTTGGTTCTCGGCGTGCTCGTCGTCCTTGCCCTCGTCCTGATCACCCTGGACTTCAGGGATGGCGGCGCATCGCCGGCCCGGAACGTGGGCGGGGATATCTTCGGGCCGGTCGAGCGGGTCACGCACGACGTGACCAACCCGGTGGCCAGCTTGTTCGACTCGGTCACCGGCGGGCCTTCGGCGCAAAGCACGATCGCCCGCTTGGAACAGCAGAACGCCGAGCTCCGGGCCGAGCTCAGCGGTGCTCAGCTGAGCAAGACCGCCCGGCAGCAACTGGCGGAGTTGCTTCAGCTCGATGCCGGCGGCTACCGGGTCGTCGCGGCGAGCGTCATCGCGGCCGGCGGCGCGTACTCCGACACGGTCACGCTGGACGCCGGCCGCAACGACGGGATCAAGGAGAACGAAACCGTCCTGAACGGCTCCGGGTTCGTCGGCACCGTCACCCAGGTCAGCGCGGGCACCTCGACGGTCCTGCTGGCCGACGACGCGTCGTCCGTGGTCGGCGTGCAGCTGGCGGGCGGCGGCGAGATCGGGGACGTCACGGGAACCGGTAAAGCCCTGTCCGCGGGCGGCCTGCTGCGGCTGAACGTGTTCGCCGCGAACGCGGTGCTGAAGCCCGGCCAGCAGGTCATCACCTACGCCTCCGTCGGCGACCGCCCGGAGGTCCCCGGCGTGCCCGTGGGCACGATCATGTCGGTGTCGGGCAGCGCGGGGTCCCTCACCCAGACCGCGCTGGTCCGGCCGTTGGTCAACTTCAGCGGGCTCGGCGTGCTGGGCGTCGTGGTGCAGGTACCGCCGCGTAATCCGAGGATCTCGATCCTGCCGCGCCCGGCGCCGACCGTGACCGTGACGACCACCCCGCGCCCGGCGGCCTCCGGCACGCTGTCTCCCGCTGCATTGGCTCCCTCTCCGCCGGCCGCGCCGTCACCAGGAAGCTCGGTGTCGCCGGCCTCGTCCGCCCGGGCCGGGGGCTGACGTGCGCGGGCTGATCTCGTTCGTGATCGTGGCGGTCACGGTCGTTTTCCAGCTGACCGTGGTGGACAGGATCGTGTTCCCGGGTGGATCCGGACCAGATCTGGTGCTGGTCGTGGTGGCCGCGCTGGCCCTGGCCAGCGGTCCGCTTACCGGCTCGGTGACCGGTTTCCTGGCCGGCCTGGCCCTGGACGTGGCGCCCCCCGGCAGCCATTTCACCGGCCAGGACGCGCTGGTGTTCAGCCTGATCGGCTACGCGTGCGGACTGCTGGCCGAAGACTCCTCCGGTGACAGCTTGACCGAGCCTGGCCACACCGCGCTGTTCGAGATCATGGTGACGGCCGCGGGGGCGATATGCGGCGAGGCCCTGGTGGCGCTGCTCGGCGTGATGCTCAGCGACCCCCGGGTCAGCTGGCCCGCGATCACCCACGTGCTGCCCGCGGCGGTGGCCTACGACGTGCTGCTGTGCCCGTTCGTGTTGTATGCCGTCGCGGCGGCGTGGCGGCTGGCGGGGACGCGGCGAGCCGCCCGGCCGGTGAGCTGGTCGGCCGCGCGGGCTCCGGC
>JALYVS010000015.1 GCA_030853115.1 Actinomycetota bacterium | reverse complement strand
CGGCCGGCCGGCCCGCTTCGGTGCGGCTGGCCGCCGGCCGTGGCGATGGCGTAGCCGACGATGGCGAGCGAGGTACCCGTCCCCGGGATCGGCACCACCGCGAGCAGCGTCGCGTCCCGGCCTGGCGGCGGCACCTGTTCCTCCCACCTAGGGCCGGGCTCGGCCTCCGGGTGATGCGGACGGCTGAGCAACTGGGTTCCTACCGCGACATATCCAGGGGACACCCGTCTATTGTCAAGTAAAAAGGTCGGATTTGTCAAGAACAATGTCCGCGGACTTGCGAGGACGATCCGGGCTAGTCAGCCCGCCGCGGTCTGCTCCTTCATCGCGGTCAGCACCGCATCATGCAGGTCGGCGACCGTCAGGTCACCCTTGACCTGCACTTTGACCTCCACGCCGAAGCGACGCTTCAGCCCGAGCGATACCTCGACCGCGTCGGTGGAGTCCAGTTCCAGCTCGTCGCCGAGGGTCGCGGTCTCGGTGATGGCGGCCGGCTCGATGCCCAGCTCGCAGAAGATCTTGGTGATGGCCACGGTCACGTCGTCTTGCACCGGTGTTGCCTCGCCTCCGACTCAGCGGCCTCGTCTCGGCCGATTACTGTGACTACATTTGCGCCCTCACGCGACCGCGAAATGATCACTACCGTGTCTAGATCCCGTGACTCGGTGATGGTCACCAACGGCACGCAGCGTTCCGCCGCGTCCTCCTCGGCGTGCGCGGTGGCCGGCATGACCTGGTCGCGCAACGCCAGCAACGCCAGCGCGATGTCGGTGCCTGTACTCGCGCCGTACAGGTGCCCGACAGCGGCCTTCGGCACGGTGACCGGAACCCCGGCCAGCACCCGGTTCAGCACGTCTGCTTCCAGCTGGTCGGCGCGGACCGATCCGCAGCCTTCGCCGAACACCAGGCCCACCTGACCCGGCTCCCGCCCGGCACTGGCCAGGGCGGCGCGCAGGGTGTCCTCCAGACCCCGGGCGTCATCGGGGGGTCCGGTGCGTTGCTCCACGGCCAGCAACTCGCCGTACACGCGGGCCCCGCGGGCGACGGCCAGGTCCCGGTCTTCCAGCACCAGGACGGCGCTCCCCTCCCCGAGCACGAGCCCGGTCGCGCTCTTGCTGTAAGGAAGGTACGCCCGCTCAGGATCGCGGGACGGGCTGAGCTCACCGGTCGACACGTGCGCGTTGACGCCGAGCCGGGTGACCGGCGCCTCGGACCCGCCGATCAGCATGACGTCGTTGTGCCCCCACCGCAGGGCGCGGAGAGCGAAGTAGGCGGCGCATGCTCCGCTCGCCCGGTCACAGGCAAAGCTTTTCGACCAGCCCCTGATGTTGAAATTGATGCTGACAAAACCCTGGGGCGCGGTGGGAAACCACGCGGTCGCCTGCCAGGGATTGACCATGCTCGGTCCCTCGCGGTAATACTCGACGAAACCGCGCTCGCAGATATCCCAGCCGCCGCTATTGTTGCCGAAGCTGATGCCGATACGAAACGGGTCCAATCCGCCGGGGTCAAGGCCGGAGTCCGCGAGCGCCTGGCTAGTCGCGGTAAGAGCGAAATGAGCGAATCGGTCACTCTTGGCGATAATCCGGCGAGATATTTCTTTCGCCGGATGGAAGTCCGGAATCTCTGCCGCCAGGCATACGTCCAAGCCGGTGGCGTCGAACCGCCGGGCCGGCCCGATAGCAGACTTGCCGGCCAGGATAGTTTGCCAGACCGACTCCGCATCATCGCCGGCCGCGTTGACAAGGCCCATGCCGGTAAATACGGCCCGGCGGGACGCCGTAACCGGCGGTGTTGTCATTACGCTGGGCCCGGCTGCGATGCCCGGACCTGGCTGGGAGCCTCCGGGCCAGGATTCAATGTGCCCCGCCATGCGGCCGCCCCTTCCGCTCGCGCGTTCACTGACCTTGCGTGACTCATAAACTAAGTGTCACAGCGATATCCCACAGCATCATCGGCTAGCAGGAACTTCGCAAGCTGAAACACGCGACTTCCGTACTTCCCGGATGTCGTCGGCGGCCTTTTCGCGCGGCCTCAGTCGCGATGTGCGGAAGTGGGCTGCCGGTGGGCGAAAGACTGGTGCCTTTCGGCCCGCTGAGCTTCTGATGGTGTGCGGGAACCTAGGGACCATGAGATGGGGCACCTATCGATGCGCGCCATGCGGGTACATGCGAAGCGAAATGCATTCCTCGCGGAGGATATTCCGATGCCGGAGATCGGCCCGGGCGAAGTTCTTGTGCGCGTGCATTCTGTCGGGTTGTCCCGCGGGCTGATATCGGTGTGGCTCTTTACCGATATGATCAAGCTGCTTCCGGCCACGCTTGGTCATGAGATCTCCGGGGTGGTGGCCTCGGTCGGGCCGCAAGTCACGAACGTGACCGAGGGCGACCGGGTCCATGTCTACCCCCCGCTCGGCTGCGGCCAGGAATCCTGCGACGGGTGTGCCCAGGGTGACGAGAGCCGGTGCCCGGCCTTCGCCATGATCGGCTATGCGGTCTTCGGCACCGAGGGCATGCCGGCTTACCAGCGCTACCACAACGGGGGCATGGCGGAGTACGTGCGGGTACCAGCGGCCAACCTGGAGATCCTCCCGGCCGGCCTGTCATTCCCGGCAGGCTGCAAACTCACCACCGCCGCGATTTCGGTCAAGGCGCTGTCGGCGGCCCGCGAGATGGTTTCCGGCGGCACCTTGCTCGTCACCGGGGCCACCGGCGCCAACGGGAGCCTCGCTATCTCGTGCGCGCCGATGTTCGGCTTCGAGCGGGTCATCGCGATCGCTCATCATCGCCCGGCACTCGACCGGCTCGCCAAGGCATTCCCGCATATCCACGCCGTCATCGCGACGGAGGAACTGGCGGCAGGCTGGAAAAAGGACGGCGGCCTTACCGAGGCCATCAGGAAGGTCACAGGCGGCTTCGACGCGCTCCTGGACTTCAGCCCGGTGGAACCATTCGTGATACAGCAATCGCTGCCCGCGCTCAGCCGTCATGGCTGCGCCATACTGATGGCCGGGAACCCGAGCCTCATCCAGCTGAACTATCTAGAAATTATGACCCACAGCCTGCGTATCTGGGGCAGCCCGCACGCTACCCGCGACGACGTGCGCCGGGCCGCGAGCCTGGCCGGCCACGGCCATCTCGACATCGATCCGCTCGTGACGCACAGGTTCCCGCTGGAATCAGCCGCAGAGGCGATGAAAGCGATCATGCTGCGAAAGGATTCCCCGGCGCTGGTGGTCCTTGACGTCATGGAGGAACAGTATGCCGCCTGATCATGGTATTAGCCCCATCCCGCTGTTCGAGATGATGCACGCCTACAAACTGACGAGTGCGCTCAAGGCTGGTATCGAACTCGGCATCTTTGACCAGCTGGCCGCGGGCCCGGCGACCGCCGTGTCGGTGGCCGAGTCGCTCAGCTTGAATCCCAGGGGCACCAGAGTGCTCTTGAACGCGCTGACCGCGGCGGGCTTGCTGGAGCAGGCCGAGCCGCGCAGCTACCGGCTTACCGAGTTGTCCGATAAATTCTTGGTCCGCGGCCATCCGCGTTTTCTCGCGGACATGATCAACGTCATCGCCAGCAGCTGGGAATGGGAGGCGATGGACCGGCTGGCGGACGCCGTGCGCAAAGGCGGATCTGTCGTCGAGGAGAATGCGGAGACCCCGGAATTCGGCTACTGGCGAACTTTCGCGGCTAACGCGCACGCGATCGCCGGCCCCTCGGCGCAGGCGGTGGCCGAGGTGCTCTCGCCGTGGGCCGCCGGCCGCCCCGAACTGAGCGTCCTCGATGTGGCCTGCGGCCACGGACTCTACGGTTTCGCCTTCGCCCAGCGCCATGAGCAGGCTCAGATCTGGTCGCTGGACTGGCCGAACGTCGTCGACGTGGCCCTCGGGCACGCGGCCAGGCTCGGGGTCGCCGACCAGGTCCGCGGGCTGCCCGGCGACATGTTCAGCACCGACCTGGGCGGCCCCCACGACCTGGTGCTGATCACCAACGTGCTCCACCATTTCTCCGTTGAGCGCGCGGAGATGCTGCTGCGCCGGGCCGCCGACGCGACCAAGCCTGACGGCAAGGTGGCCGTGGTCGGCTTCGTGACCGACGAGGACCGCTCACCGGTGGCCGACCGGCAGGCCCATATGTTCGCGCTCCTCATGCTGGCGTGGACCACCGAAGGCGATGTTCATACCGTCGGCACCTACCGGCGCATGCTCGGCTCGGTCGGCTTCGGTGACGTCACCACGCACACGGTGCCGGGGTTGCCCGCGCACATCATGGTCGCGACGCGGTCCGGCCAAGCGTCATAGCCGGCCCGGACTATAGCCGACGCAATCAAAGGAGCAGGAAATGGGAACGGCAGGAAACGCGTCCCCGGACGAGTCGGGCGCCGTATTTTACCAATCGCAGGAAGAGCGAAACAAAGCGCTCACCCGGCGTTTCGTAGAGGAAATAATCAACGGCGGCGATCTGGGGCAGGTGGTCGACGAGCTCTTCCACGAGGAATACCTGGAAGGAAACTACCCGCTCGATAACCGCACCGGGCCGGAGATCGTCCGGACCTGGATCCCGTATCTTCGATGGGTGTACCCCGACGTGCGGCACGAGATACTCGACATAGTCGCCGAAGGCAACACCGTGATATGCCGCAGCATACAGTTCGGCACGCCGAGGGGCTTCCTTGAAGGCAAGAGTAAGGGAGTCTCCGTCGCGGACCGCATGCAGAAGCGCATGGAACTGAACATGCTAAGGGTTAAAGACGGAAAGTTCTGCGAGCACTGGGGACCATTTTCCCGGCGACTTGATGAAAAAGATCCCCAGCAGGACACCGGCGACGGCATTAATGGTCTTCCCCGGGCCATGGAGCGCGCGCACAAGGCATGGGCCGCCGAACGAGAGGCGCAGGCCGCGACTCCGCTCAGCGTGCCACCGACCCAAGCAACCGGAGGTAAGGACATGGCGACCATCCAGGGCGCGTTCGACGACATGGCTCAGCAGCTCGCCTCGGCTCCGGATCGGGCCGAGGGTCTCACCGCCACCTACCAGTACCACATCGAGGGCGAGCACGGCGGCCTGTGGATCCTCGCCTTCGATCAGGGCCACGCAAAGATTACTCCCGGCAAGGCCGACAAGCCGGATGTGACCATCTCGGTCGACGAGGCCGACATGCTGGCGCTATCTAGTGGTGAGCTCAGCGGCGTCGAGGCTTTCATGACCGGCAAGCTGCGGGTCGAAGGCGATCCCGTGCTCGGCATGCGGCTCGGGGGCATCCTGGGCGATCCCTGATCGCGGCGATCACCGCCGGGTTGACGTGCGCACCGCCCGGGCCTGCCGTCAGGCGGGCCCGGGCGGTGTCGCTTGCGGTCGGGCGGCTAGGCCATCAGGAGGCCGCCGTTGACCTGCAGCGAGGCACCCGTGACGAAGCCGCACGAGGGTGCGGCCAGGGCTACGATCGGTCCCGCCACGTCCTCCGGGAGACCCAGCCGGCCCAGCGGGGTCCCGTCGGCCCGTGACTGCTTGTACTCGGCGCTGAGGATCATCGCGGTCGCGTCGGTGCAGATCGGGCCGGGCGCGATGGCGTTGATCCGGATCTTCCGCGGGCTGTATTCCTGAGCTAGCGACTTCACCGCCACCGCGAGCGCTCCTTTACCCATGGCGAGCGCGAGCATCTGCTCCGCCGGGTGCAGCACCTGGGTCGACGTGACGACCACGACCGATCCCTGGCCGCGCTCGGCCATCCGCGGGAGCAGGATGCGGCTGGGTATCAGCAGCGCTCGCACCTGCCGCAGGATGACGTCCTCAATCAGCCACTGCGGCACCTTCAGGAACGGTGCCCGCGCCGGGGTCGACAAGCCGTGGGCGTTGAAAACCGCGACGCTGATCGGGCCCAGGCCCTCTTCGACGGCGTCGATGGCAGCCCGCGCTTCGTCCTCACGGGTGATGTCCGCCTGGACGGCCAGCGCCGTACCCCCAGCCGCCTCGATCGAGGCCACCACCGATTTCGCGGTCGCCTCGCTCTGGTGATAGTTGACGCCGACAGCGGCACCACGGGCGGCCAGCAGCTGCGCCGTGGCCGCGCCGATACCCCGGCTGGCGCCGGTGACGAAGGCAACCATACCCTCGAAATCCTGGATTGGCTTGCCCTGCGCGCTTGCTTCGACCTCAGCGTTCAATTCAATCTCAGTCCCCATCATCAGGCCTCCTGACCGGTGGTGGTGCTGACTACTTAATGAGCGTTCCGGCATTACGGGTTCAGCACAAGCAATAGAGCCGTCATCGGATAGATTGCCGCATATCCCGCGGCGGGCCTCATGATGACACCGGGTGGGACCGGCCTTGCGGTTGATCCTGGACAGCGGCCATGAGCCATGGCACCGCGTCGGCCGCGGATGCCAGCGACCCGGCCTGGCGGCCGAGCCCGGCCATGCGCCCGGCGAATTCACGGTCGGTGAGCAGCCTGCGCACGTTGTCCCGCACGTGTTCCGGCCGGAGCCGATCGAGATCTACCGCGGGAAAAGGCCGCCGATCCTCAGGTATGCCAGTGCAGAGAAGGCCGGCGCCAAGGGAATGAATCTGCCGCGCGATCATCGGGCCTTCGGCATGAAAAGGCATCAGGCAGACCGGGACCCCGGCCGCCATGGCAAACTTCAGCGTTCCCGGGCCGGCGTTATTAACAAGCACATCACAGCGTTCGAAAAAGGCCCGGTACGCGTTGATGTGACGCACAATCCGGACGTTTTCCGGCCGGGGGCCATAGTCGTCCGGGTCGTTCTCCGGGCCGATGGCGAGTATCACGTCCACCGGTTCGGGGGCGAGCGCGGCGAACACCATCTCATTGATTTTCCTCGCTTCGGCCGACGAGCCGAAGATCGTTCCGAACGCCACGTGCACCAGCGGGCGGGAGCCCAGCGTCTTGGCCCATTCGGGCAGCGCGGCCTGATCATCTCGGCCGAGCTCCACTCGGTGGTCGCGCAGCCGGAACACCCGCGGTGGCGGCGGGAAACCGGACGGAGTCATCTCGGCCGGCAACGTACTGAGATAGGGGTAGCTGTAGAGCCGCTTCAGCTGCGGGTCGGGCTCAAGGCCATAACGCAGTGGCAACTCGTGGGTCAGCAGGTCCCCGGTGAATGACACGAGCACGGGGGCAGGCAAGTCAATCGACGGCGTCATCGTCGCGACCGGCAGGCCGGCCCGTTCGGCGGCCAGCCAGCCCCCGAACTCGATAAGATTGCGAATCACCAGCCCAGGCCGCCACTCGTCGATCACCCGGTCAAGATCCTCGACCACGCCCTGTCCGGCCAGTGCCGCGAACACCGTCAGGCCGTTACCCGCCGGGGCGGCGGAGAACAGCTCCGGAAACGTGTCCGGTTTGCTCTCCTGGTAATCGCGTCCAGCGGCGAAGGCCCGATAACCAGCTGATCGGATGGCAGGCACGAACGATGCCGAGGTGGCGTAGGCGACCTCATGCCCGGCTTGTTCTAGGCCTTCGGCCAGGGACAGGGTTGACCTCAGATGACTGAAGCCCGATGGGCAAGTGAATAGCACGCGCACGGCCGATCACCCTTCCCCCTACGATCACCGCACTGACATCCGGCGCGCGTAGGAGTCTGAGACGGCGGTAGCGCCGTCAGTTCCGGTACATTGCAATACGGCCGCCGTGACTTCTTGTATCACCGAGGAGACTTCGGGATCCGCCAGCTGCGGGCGCATCGGCAAGCTCAGCACATCGGCTGCGATCTGCTCGGTCAGCGGGAAAGCCCCCGGACGCCATCGGGCATCGGCGTAGGCACCGGACAGGTGTACAGGTTCAGGGTAATGAACGAGCGTCGCGATGCCCGCCGCGGCGAGATGTTCCTGAATCAGCCGCCGGCGTGGATGACGGATGGCGAATACGTGCCACACAGGTTCGGACCACTCCGGATTCTGCGGCAGCACCAGATCCGGTAGGCCGGCCAGCGAGGTGACGTACCGTCCGGCCACCGCCGCCCGCCGGGCGTTCCATTCGTCCAGGCGCCGGAGCCGCACCCGCAGCCACGCCGCCTGCAGCTCATCGAGCCGGGAGTTGCTGCCCTTCACCTCGAAATGGGAGCGGTCACGGGTGCCGTAGTTGCGCAAAAGCCGAACGCGTTCGGCGAGCGCCCGTTCGTCCGTCAGGACCGCACCTCCGTCGCCTGACGCGGCGAGGTTCTTGGTGGGGTAGAAGCTGAACGCGGCGGCGATGGACAGCCCCCCCACCCGGCGGCTCCGGTAGCGCGCGCCATGGGCCTGGGCCGCATCCTCGATCAGATGGATCCCGTGGTCGGCGGCGACGCGCCCGATAGCCTCGATGTCGGCTGGCTGACCATACAGGTGCACGGCGATGATGGCTTTCGTCCGCGCGGTGATCGCGTCCGGTATTCGCGCCGGGTCGATGTTGTAGGTAACGGCATCTGGCTCAACCGGAACCGGCCGCGCGCCTACCGAGGACACCGCTAGCCAGGTCGCCAAGAAGGTGTGCGATGGGACGATAACCTCATCGCCCGGCCCGATCTCGAGGCCGCGCAAGATCAGGGCCAGCGCATCCAGGCCGCTGCCGACCGTGACGCAATGCCGGGCCTCGCAGTACTGCGCGAACTCGCCTTCGAAGGCCTCCGTCTCGGGGCCCAGCAGATACCAGCCCGAAGCGGCCACCCGGCGATACGCCGCGTCAAGTTCGGCCTGAAGCTCCACGTAGGCGGCACGCAAATCGACGAATGGAACTTTCATGACACATTAGTTTTGTCACGGATGAACTCGCCATACTCGCGATAATAGTCAGTCTCGTCATACTGCGTAGAGGCGAGAACAAGACAGACCGACCCAACCGAGAAGTTTTTCAGCTCAACCCAGTTCATCGGGCCGACGTACAGGCCTAGACTCGGATTATCAAGAAGATGCTGACTGCAGTTCACCCCATCATCGGTCACGATGATGAAACTACCGGATAGGGCGAGAAAGAATTCCTGGAGCGTCCGGTGCGCATGCCCGCCGCGGGTGGCCCCGCCGGGCACATCATAAAAGAAAAACGCCCGTTTGATGGCAAACTGAATTTCGTTGCCGCCTTCGACAACAATCAGGCTGCCCCGGTCATCTAGCCGCTCGGGAAGAGATATCAGGCGAACGGAGCTGGCGTGCGGGCAATTATCCAGGCAAGCTGCCGGGTTTTGTTCCCCGGCTTCCGGCCTGTATGGTCTTTCCTCCGCCGCCAATGCCGCTCCTCGGTCGTGAGCATCCTGGGACAATAGAATCCCATCGGGTGCCTAGGTTCAAGGCATGGATGTACAGACCGGGGATTCTACCGCACATATATCCAGCCGCAGTTGGAGGCTACGGATATGATGAGCTTGTTAATGTCGGCTTAGCTTGGAGGCAGTGCGGCTGAGTGAATAGGCTTAGGGCCGGCGGGTGGTCAGCATCGTTTAACCGCCGGGTGTGGGCATTGCTGCCGGGAAATGACGGGCTGCCCGACGAGAGGAAGCGACGATGCCGGTAGAGAACGTTATCACCGCACATGAGCTGTCCAAGAGCTTCAAGTCCGGGCATGGCACCGTCGAAGCGGTACGCTCGGTCAGCATTGATGTCGAGCAGGGCGAGATCTTCGGTTTCCTGGGACCGAACGGGGCCGGTAAGACGACCATTCTCCGGATGCTGACCACGCTGCTGCCGATTGATGCGGGCCGCGCGACCGTAGCCGGCTTCGACGTCGCCCGGGAGCCGAACCAGGTTCGTTCGCGGATAGGTTACGTGAGCCAGCTCGGCGGGGCCGACGAGCTTGCCTCCGGCCGGGAGAACCTGATCTTGCAGGGGCGCCTGTACGGGGGGCGGCTAGCACGGGTGAAGCCTCGAGTTGACACCCTCATCGAGCAACTCGACCTGGGCGGGTTCGCCGACCGCCGGGTCAAGACCTATTCGGGCGGCCAGCGCCGGCGACTCGACGTGGCGCTCGGCGTGGTGCACGAGCCCGCCGTCCTGTTTCTCGACGAGCCGACGACCGGCCTTGATCCGCGGAGCCGCGCCAGCCTGTGGGCATGTGTCCGCGATCTTCGCGACGGCGGCACCACGGTATTCCTGACCACTCACTACCTGGAAGAGGCCGACGTGCTCTGCGACCGGCTGATGATCATCGATCATGGCCAGATCGTCGCGGTGGGCACGCCACGGGACCTGAAGCGAGAAGTCCTCGGCGACGCCATCGCCATCGCCCTCAGGCAGGACGGCCAAGATACCGAGCGGGCCCTGCCCCTGTTGCGGCAGCAACCCTACGTACGAGAGCTCGCGACCCACGACGGCAAGGTCCGGCTCTACGTCGATGACGCCGACACGATAGTGCCCGAGCTCATCCGGCTGCTCGACAAGGCGGACATCGGCGTCCGGTCCATCACGCTGTCGGAGCCAAGCCTGGACGACGTCTTCTTGCGGAAGACCGGCCGGTCGCTCAGCGACGCCGATACCCCGCCCGGCCCGGCCGATGACACCAGCGCCACGCAGGGAAAGGCGGCCCGATGAAGATAGCCAGGGATGTCGGCTTGCTGTTCCAGCGGTGCCTGACCGGGCTGCTGCGGAACCCGGTCTGGCTGGTGGTGGGCTTTTCCACCCCGATCCTTTACCTAGCGCTTTTCATGCCGCTGCTCCAGCACCTGAGCGGCATCCCCGGCCTGCACCTCAAGGGGAACGTACTGGACCTGTTCTTGCCGGGAATCCTGGCTCTGCTGGCCTTCGCCAGCGGCATGGGGTCCGGCTACAGCACCATCTTCGAGCTCAAGGACGGCGTCATCGAGCGCTTCAGGGTCACTCCCGCCAGCCGTTTCGCCATTTTGGCCGGCCCGATTCTCGCCAGCATGATGCTGATGTTCGTCTTCGACGCTTTCGTGGTCACGATCAGCCTCTTCCTGGGGTTCCGCATCAACTGGCCAGGGCTGGGAGTCCTGGCGGTGCTGCTCGCGCTGCTGATGGCGATCATGGCGTCTTTCTCGATCGCGGTCGCCCTCGTCACCAAGGAGATCAGCGGTTTCGCGGCCATCATCAACGCCATGAACCTCCCCCTGCTCCTGCTGGCGGGCGTCCTGCTCCCGATATCGCTCGCACCGCCGTGGGTGCGGGTCATGGCGCACTTCAACCCGCTGTATTACGCCGTGCAAGCGGCCCGCGTGCTGGCCAGCGGCACGCTGGGCGGGTCGGCGGTATGGCAGGCGTTCGCGGTCCTTGTGCCGTTGTGCACGCTGGTGGTCGGCTGGGCCACCCGGGTGGTCCGTAAGGCGATCGCCTGAGGCTCTCCTCAGCTGCTGCGGGCCGCGCCGGTCAGCGCCAGGAAAGCCGCTCGCAAGCCGCCGCCGGTGACTTCCAGGGCGGCAATGTCTTTCCGGAACTCGTAGAGGCCCCAGACAGTCGCGTCCGAGTCTGTGGTCTGCAGTGTTACGTTAGCCCCGGCGCACTCGACCGCGGTAACCCCGGGCAGCCGGTCGATTCCGTCGCGCGGCGGCCCGAGCCACCTGAAGCGGACCACCATCCGGGCGCCCCCCGCGGCCCGGACCTGCTGCGGCGTGCCGTCGGCGGCCACATGGCCGTCTTGGATGACCACGATGCGGTCCGCGTTCTGGTCGGCCTCTTCCAGGTAGTGCGTGGAGAACAAGACCGTACGGCCGCTGGCCCGGTAGGCGCGCATATCGTCCCAGAAAATCTGCTGGGCCTGAACGTCAAGTCCCGCGGTGGGCTCGTCGAGAACCATCAGCATCGGGTTGCCGATGAGCGCGACGGCGAAGCTGACCCGCTGGGCCTGGCCGGTGGAAAGCCGGTCGGTTCGGCGGTTGATGATCTGTTCCAGGCCGGATTCCCGCACCGTCGATTCGTATCCGAGCGGATCCGGGTACAGGCTGCGGATAAAGCGCAGCAGCTCGCCGACCTTGACCCCGGACATCAGCTCGGCGTCCTGCAGCATGGCCCCGACCTGGCCCCGGGAAACGGCATCGGAGGGCCTGCCGCCGAACAGCCGCGCGCTGCCCTGGTCCGGGCGCAGTAGCCCCAGCATGATCCGGATGGCCGTCGTCTTACCCGCTCCGTTCGGGCCGAGCAAGGCGACTGTGCTGGCGCGCGGGATCTCCAGATCAAGCTGGCCAAGCGCCGATACGGAGCCGAAGTTCTTGGCCAGCCTGGCCAGCTGCACCGCGGCTGCTTGCGCGGCTCCTCGCACGTCGGGCGGGAGCGGCGGCGGGTTGCGCTTCGGCGCGAACCTGATCCCGGTCCCGGCTAGGTAGGCAATCGCGGCTAGGGCGACGGTCCAGGCCGCGAGGACCAGCACGCTGGTGCCGGTCGGCACGGCGTTCGCGGCTATCCGCCAGCCAAGGTCGGCCTGGTTGTAAGAGGGCAGCGCCTTCGCCACGTGGAGCAGGACCGGGGGGAAGTTCGCGGGCGGAACCCACAGGCCGCCCAGCGCGGCGAGCGCGATGTACAGGCCCAGAGTGATCCCGTACGCGGTGGTGCTGTCGGTCAGCGTCCCGATCGCGATCCCGAGAATGACGAAGGGCAGGGTGCCGATCCACAAGACCAGCAGCCCGAAACCCCACTGGCCGGCGGTCAGGTGAACTCCGTGGGCGAGCCTGGCGGTAATCCCGACCACCACCACGGCAGGCCCCGAGACGAGCAGGCCCGCGCAGATCCGGGCGATCAGCACACGGGCCGGGGACAACGGCGTTACGCGGAGCACGTTCAGCCAGCCTCGCTCGCGATCGCGGGCCAGCCGCGGCGCCGTGGCGGATAGTGCACCCCACATAGCCCCGAAAGTCGACATCGCCACCATGAGCTCGACCGGCGACGGCAGCTCGCCGCGCGAGACGGACGACCCGGAAAAGAGCGCCGCGAACAGGAGATAAAAGCCGACCGGAGCCCCGAGTGCGAGGACGACGTAACGAGAGTCGCGCATCGTACGGGAAACTTCGAGCCGTAGGTAGCGAAGCATCACGAGCCTCCAGAGCTCTCGGCGAGCAACACGCATCCGCCTTCGTTTCGTCCCAGGCCAATTGCGCGCTACTCGCCCTGCCACCCGCTCCCGTAGTAAGTGGCGATTCTCGAGGTAGGCCCCTTTCGTCCTTAGCGTAGCCGGTCTGCGCCGATCCGCTCATCGGCTGCGGGCAGAACTTAAGGCCGCCGCAGGAGACCGGCCAGCGTTAAATGCCCAGGCACCAGCAGTGCAGCAGCTGCGCCGCCTGGTCGGGATTCAGCCGCGGATCGCATAGTGTCAGGTAGCGCGCCGACAGGTGGTCCATGTCCCGCACCATTCCGCCGAGGCATTCGGTGACATCGTCGGCCGCGACCTCGAGATGAAGGCCGCCTGGGTGCGCTCCGCCGCGGCGCAGGATTCGCTGGAACTCCACCGCTTCGTCAGTGATATCGGCCAGCAGCCTCGTTTTCAGGCCGTTCGCGGCCCGCAGAGTGTTGCCGTGCATAGGGTCGCTCAGCCATATCACCGGATGTCCGCCCGAGCGCACGGTCGCGACAATGGACGGCAGCCGTTCGGCGATAGCTTTCTTCCCCAGCCGCACGATGAGTATCAGGCGACCAGGTATCCGGTCTGGATCCAGTCGCGCGCACAGCTGGCTGAGGTCAGCGTTGGTTATGGACGGCCCGACCTTAAGGGCCACCGGATTGGCTACCGCGGCCAGAAGCTGGACATGGACGGCATCCGGCTGCCTGGTCCGATCTCCGATCCACGGCAGATGGGTTGAGCCGAGGAACACCGTGTCCTGCTCAGACCGCACGAGGTTGGCCTCGTAGTCCATCACCAGAGCATCGTGGCTGGACCACGGTCCCGCGATGAGGCTGCGGCCGGTACTCGCGACGCGCGCGGCCCGGTCGGCCCGGTCGGCCCGCAGGTGGCCGAGGACCTTGGCGCTGGCCCCGTAGGCCGTGATCATCCGGCGCGGATCGTGGACCCGTGCGTCAGGCGACGGCTCCTCTGAATTCACCATGTGCCCGCGAAAGACCGACAGCGGGATTCCCGCGACCTGCTCCACCGCTGACGTTCGCGGCTTGGCGAACTGGCCGCCGAGCCGGCCCACCCGCAGCACCTCCTGGGCCGTGCCCGCGGCCAGCTGGTCGGCGAGGGAATGAAGCACCGCCAGCTTCGCGTCGATGTGCTCCTTATCGATCTCCAGGAAACTCTCCGCGCAGTCCCCGGCCTGCAGTACCTGCGCGTCTCCCGCGGCCACCGTAGCCAGCGCGGACCGCAGTTCGCTGAGCTCGCGCACGGTCACCAGCGCCGGTGAGGACGCCAGCAGCGCGCAAGCTCTGTGGTAGTTGCGATGCTGCTGCCATTGCGGCTGCTGTGACGCCGAGGACGGGTGGGCCGGCCACCGGCGCGAGTCCAGCCCCATCGGCATGGACGGACCTGTCATCACCGGACCCCGCCTTCGGTCAAGGACCGCGAATAGCCGCACCCCGCTGGAGGACAGTGCACGATCCACTCCATCAGCTCGACCCGAATTTCGGTACCCTTGGGCTGACGGGCCGAGCGTGCAGGTGAGGAATTCCCCGCTTGCACAGCGATGTGGGGCCCGTTCACCGCCGCCGACCCGGTAGACACCATCACAATCGGAACCGGGGTCGACTCCCCCGGTAAGGCCGGCACCGGTATCTTGATGACTACGGCAGAACGGCTACGGCTGGACCGCAGCGGGTCCGGTCTCGCCGGAATTCCGAGACTCAAAGCTCGATGACGGAGGCCTCAGTGCTCAGCGCAAGAATGCTGTTCGCAGTTCCGGTTCGCGGCGTCATCGGACGGCCGCGGTCATGACCGGTAGCCAGCCGGCCGTGGCGCGACAGCGGCTTCGGACCCGGGCCATAGTCGTAAGCCTGCTCCTTGTCGCGCAGTTTTTCCTCGGGATGATTACGAACCTGTACGTCACCATTCCGGGCCATCACCCGGGCGCCAACGCGCACAACTATTTTAGCGGCGCGGCCAGCAGTGTGGGGTGGGCGATTTCTGGCGGTGGCGCGTGGCTTGCCATGCACGCCAGCCTGGGGGTGCTGCTGGTAATCGGCGCGATCGAATTCATCGTCGCGGCCGCCCGGAGCCGCAATGGCACCTGGATCTGGACGTCGATCGCGGGCGCGGCGTTCATCATGGGCGCAGCCTTCAACGGCGCCAGCTTTCTCGTCTTCAACAAGGATTACAGCTCGCTGATTATGGCTGGCCTATTCGGGCTCAGCCTCTCCAGCTACGTAATTGGCATTTACCGGGACGGCCGTCAGCCGTGGGCATACGCTGAGGTAACTACTGGGGCAGTAACGGCGGGACGAGCCGGCGATCACGGGTAGTACAATGACCGGGGTGTAGTACGCGGCAGCTAACGATCTTCGGAGCCTAAACGGTCTTTCCGAGCAGCGCGTGCGCGAACAAGGCGAGCGTGACGTGGCGGTACCAGGCTTCGTAGCGGCGTGCCTCGTACTCAGCGAGTCCCACCCGGGTTTTCGCGAGGTTAAGTTCATGGTCAGCGACGCTGCAGGCCGGGGCCACTTGAGCAATTTCCAGCAGTGACGTCCCGGTCTTCCCGAAGGCCTGGTAATAGGTAAACCGCTTACCGTTCAGGCCGCGGCGGATGATGAGCCAGCGCACGGTATCCGCGCGGGCATTAAGTACGAGCGGGAGCCGCAGCCACTGAGCCTCCCCCACCTGGAAACTTCGCAGCCGCCGGATGGAGGCCTGCCGCAGAATATCTTCAGCTCGCATCTCGGTCATGCGTGACCCCACCTGAATATTCAAGCGGGCGGCGGGGCGTATCTTGATGACATGCTGAATACGGCGCGTCTCAAGCCACTCGCTAATCGCGTCGGCCGAGCCGCCGAACCCTGAAGTTACTACCCATGAATTCGGCACCGAATTTTCGAATGCGCGGCGCACCATTTTAAATGCCAGGTCGGCACGGCTGGCAAAATCCTCGCGCTTTATTCCGGCGTCGACACAGCGCTTACCATCTTCCCGCCACTCAGCTGGCAGAAAGAGCTCCCTGTCAATAAAGGAGTGGCCAGCCGGGCTAAGGTAGGAGAGAAAGAGGCCGATCTGACAATTCTCGATCCGGCGTGAGGTTTCGCTGTACTGGCGCTGCACGCCCGCGGAATGATCTCCCTTTTTCGGGAAGCTGGTCTGCCCTACGGCGAGAACCGCAGTATCACACCCTAGCCGGTCGACGACATAGTTGCGTAGCTCATCGCGTACGCCATCGACATCCCATTTGGCGGTAGTAAGAAGGCGATGCATCCCATCAGGCACCGATTCCTGAGCATAGGCGGCAAGATTACAGCCGTTCTTGCGAGGAACATTAGAGAGGAGCCCGGTCAGGTAAGCGATCGCCCGCTGTCGTGGTTCAGCGCGGCTAAAGTGCTTTCCGAGGCGACGAATGACCTCGGGAAGGTCATCTTGTATATTCGGCGGATAATATTCGATGGACCTTGGCTCCAGCAAACTGAAGGCCTGGTCCGTCTCCATTTGGGCGCTAACGTACATGCCAACGCTTCCCAGCTCTCATGCGTGCCGAATGATCTGTCCGTTAAGCAAGGCAGTGTCAGTTAAGAAAGATAATGACGACATGCCGGAGAATTGCCTTATTAGCACCCGAAAACCGGCCGCATTATTGCCTTAATCTGCAAGATAATGACGACCATGAAAGACTCCGGCCGCACGATATGCGGTCGCCGAGAAGCACCTTCATCCGCTCGGTGACTGCAACCGTCAGTGCATATGCCTCGGCATCATCGCCGCCCGAGCCCGTTTCCCCCTAGGACTTAACGCCGGCTCGCGAGCTACCCGCATCCTTGGTGGTCGCCATGAGCGGCAAGCCAAGAAAGTTCGCATAATGGGCGTTTTCGCGCACATCTTCACGATGATCCCATCTTTGCCGTTTGTGTAACAAACGTCGCGTAAGCACATCCCACAGTCAGGCACCTCTGTGGTTGCTGCCTCATACGTGAACACTATGCTCATATATTCACAAGAAGGTCGAGACGCCGCTCTGGAGTTACCGCCGTTATCCGCAGTTACTAAGCCCCGGCCCGCTGAGGCAAAATCGTTCTGCAACCGGTGCGATTGGGTGCTTGCGGTGGTGATCTGAGCGTGTCTTGGCCCGGGCGGTCCGTGCCGCGGGCCAGCGTGATGGGCGCGGGCCGTGGAGACCGCAGCGGGCGGATGGAGATGACGAGGATGGCCGCGCCGCCCCGGCGTCGCCTCGGTCCATGGCCGGCACCCGCCGGCCGTCATCCGCCGGCCGTCCTCCGCCGGTCGTCACCGAAGGGGCGGGCCAGCCGGTGGAAGCGGAACGAGGGGATGTTCGCGTTCCCGGCCGGGTGCGGCCAGAAAGCTGATGAGACGTCAGGTCTGCGGGTTCGGTGCCTGATACCGCCCGAGGGGCGCCTGCGCTCGGGCAAATGCCAGGGCTAACTGCGGAAGTCCATGCCTTCCCGGAGGATCACAGCGGTCAAGCCTGCACTGGGACTTAGCCTTTTCACAATGCGAAACTCCCTCCGCGAGTGAGTACTACATGAGCGAACATGAGAACCCACCCAGCGGTACCCAGCCGGAAGCAATCATTGTGCATCCGGCCCGGGTTCACGACTACTGGCTTACCGGCACGGAAATCACTCCTGCAGATAAGGAGAGCGCGAAATGGGCGCTCCGAATAGTACCGGAGCTGCGAGATTATGCGGTAGGCAATCTTAAATTCCTGGGCCGTGCGGTGCAATTTCTTGCGGATGCTGGAATTCGGCAGTTTCTTGATATCGGCGCGGGATTCCTGGCTAGCCCGAACGTACACGAGATCGCCCAGGCGACGGACCCGGGTGCTCTGGTTGTCTATGCCGGTGATGACGAGATCGCATTTGACCGCACCAGTGAAATGCTCAGCTCCAACGCCGCTGTGATGGCAGTAAATGCCGATCTGCGTGACGTCGGCACAGTCCTGGAGAGCGCGGCGAAGCTACTCGACTTCAGCCAGCCGACGGCGATCATGTTCATGGCCTGCTTGCATAACATGAAGGACGCAGATGATCCCGCGGGTGTAGTCGGGCGGTACCTGGAAGCAGCGGCGCCGGGAAGTTACCTCGTCGTGTCGCATAGCACGCAGGAGATGGCGCCGACGCGCATGCGATTGGGCTCCGAGCTAGCTCGCCGCATGGCCGGGCTCACCTTCGTTCCCCGCCATCGCGAACGGATACTGCAGATGTTCAACGGGCACGACCTGGTCGAGCCGGGGTTGGTTCAGGTTTCCTACTGGCGACCGGACGGTGTACCAGAGCCAAACGCAGACCGTGTCTGGGCCTACGGGGGCATCGCCCGGCTCTGACCGGACGAGCCGCATCGGATGTGCCGGCAAGGCCGCATGGCGGGCCGGACTAGATGACCCGGCCGGGCGCGCTGTCCCGAGGCGAGCGGCGGCGGCCTGATACAAAGTGCGGTAGTTGATTCGAAGCCTGCGGAATCCCTATTCAGCGGGGCCGGCATGCAGGAGAGTAAGTAATGAATTATCCGCGGTAAACGTTGGATAGCGCCTTGCGCTGTGCTTCGGGATATGGCGGAAGGCTGTACGGGAACTTGGCTGCCAGATGAGGGCGGACATGCGATATTACGAGATTCGGGTGCCCGAGCGTAGAAATGTAACGGCACTGGATGCAGCCGTCGGGCTAGCTAGCCGCTCACCATTCTCTGAATTTATGCTCTATGAACAGGGCAGCTCGTGGATTTATGCGGGCGGTTCCGCTGGGCAGATCACGGTAAGCGCGCATGAGATCCGCGCCGAATGGCCCGGCTCGGTGAGCGTGAAAGCGTGGAAAGACCGCCCGTTCCCGGTACTGGCGGACATGCTCGCAGTGGCTCCGATAGAACATTGGCAAGCCTTCGGGTGGATGTCTTTTGAGCTAGCTCAGACCATGTACCCGACGGTCGGCCGGAACGGCTCGGGTGCCGCTGACTGGCCGGTCATGCATCTTGTGATTCCGCATACGCAGGTTCTTATCAGCGCCGACTTGACCGTGGTCCGGTCGCTCAGCCGTCAAGGCGCCCTCGAAGTTCTTGACCTGCTTGACACGACCGAGCCGCTGCCCCCCGCCGAGCCGTCGCCGGTCGCCACGGATGTGGGCCGGGAAGAGTACTGCGCCGCCGTCGAGGCGGCGGTCAGCGAAATCAAGCAGGGCCTTTTCGAGAAGGTTGTCCTGTCACGGCGGGTACCGATCGGCCATCCCGTAGATCTGGTCAAGACGTATCACCTGGGGCGGAGCACCAACACCCCGGCACGGTCGTTCCTGCTCTCGCTGGGCGGCATCAGCGCGGCCGGCTTGAGCCCAGAGATCATCGTCGAGGTAGATTCGGCCGGGCAGGTCAGCACCCAGCCGCTGGCCGGAACGCGGGCGCGGGGAAGCAGTCCCGAAGATGAGCAGCGACTGGAAAAGGAGCTGCTCACTGATCCGAAGGAAATCTACGAGCACGCCATCTCCATGCGCTCGAGCTGGTCGGAGCTGAGCACGGTGTGCGTGCCTGGATCGGTCCGGGTGGACGAGCCGATGCGGATCCGGCATTGCGGCGCCGTCCAGCACATCGGCTCCGTGGTCTCGGGCCAGCTCGCCCGCGGCCAAAGCGCCCTGGACGCCCTCGGTGCGGTATTTCCCGCCGTGACCGCGTCGGGAATCCCGCGAGCGGAGGCCTGTGACTGTATCGCGCGGCTGGAACCGCAGCCGCGCGGCATATACGGGGGCGCGGTGCTGAAGATTGACTCCGACGGCCGTCTCGACGCAACCCTGGTGCTGCGTTCGGTGTTCCAGGTTGACGGCCAGGCCTGGCTGCAGGCCGGGGCCGGGATCGTACGAGATTCCAGGCCTGAACGGGAATTCCAGGAGACCAGGGAGAAGCTGGGCAGCATCGCACCGTACATCGTCGGCGCCGCCGGGGCGCAACCGGCCACGGCCGCGCCCAGCCGCGCCTCAGCCCATGATCCCGGAACCGGATCCTTCGCTTCCGGCCCGCCCGCACCAGCGCTGATGGATTCGGGCGGACGGGGCACGGCGAGCGAGTAATCCGCGGAGTTTCTTCCTGATGCTGTGATGAGCACGTCGCGCCCCCGGCAGATACCGGTCCGGTCCGGCCGCGGCCGAGCGCAGCCGGGATCCCAGCGAGGGGAGCTGTCTTGGATCGGATAGAGATCGGGTCCGGCCGGCCGGCCGGCGATACGGCCGCCTGCCCCATGAGGCCCCCGGCCAGTCTCCCGCGGCCCGTGATGGCCGTTCCAGTGGTGTCATTGCGCCCGGGTCACTCGCCGCGGCTGCTCGGCGAGGATAAGGCTCATATCGCACGCCTGGCCCAGATCGAGGGGCCGCTGCCGCCCATCCTGGTCGACCGGCGCAGCATGCGGGTCATCGACGGGATGCACCGGCTGATGGCCGCCTTGGCGAACGGGCAGGAGATGATCAATGTCCAGTTCCACGACGGCAGCGAGTCCGATGCGTTCCTGCACGCGGTACAGGCGAACATCACTCACGGCTTGCCCTTGTCACTGGCCGATCGCCGGGCCGCGGCGGCGACGATCGTCCGTTCGCATCCGCACATGTCGGACCGGTCCATCAGCGAGCTAGTCGGCCTGGCGAACAAGACGGTGGCCGTCATCCGGCGCGCCGACGATGCACGGCCGCAGTTGCACTCCAGGGTCGGCAGGGATGGAAGAGTCCGGCCACTGAACGGCGCGCTGGGCCGCGAGCGGGCCGCGGCACTGATGGCCAGGTATCCCGATGCGTCCCTGCGTGAAGTGGCCCGTGATGCTGGAGTTTCGCCTGGAACCGTGCGTGATGTCCGTCGTCGGCTGCAGCACGGCGATGGTCCTGCCCCGGCCCGGCCCGGCGGAACGGAGACGGCCAGCCCAGGTCAACCCAGCCCGCCGCAGGTGCGGCAGGCTCAGGCGCCCGCCCCGGCGGCCCTGCTGGACCGGCTCCGGCGAGACCCTTCGCTGCGCTACAACGAGCAGGGGCGACGGCTGCTCGGCGTGCTTCAGCTCAACACGGTCATGGCCGAGGAATGGACCAGCGTGATGAGCACGGTACCGCCTCATTGCGCCACGACCGTCGTGCAGCTCGCGCAGCAGTACGCGAGGATGTGGCTACGCTTCGCCCAAGAACTGCATGAGCGCCCCGAGTCCGCCGGTCCCGGAAGAAGCCAGCAGCCGGGCCGCTAGATGTACCTGCCGGGGACGTGCTGAGGTGCTCGAGCAGATACTGCCGGCCGCGGTCGTGGTCGTGGAGAGGTTCGGCGACGATCCGGGCGCCGTGTTGTTTCCGGAGGAGGAAGCGGCCATCGCACGGGCCGTGCGACGGCGGCAACGAGAGTTCGCCACGGTACGAGCCTGTGCCCATGCGGCTCTGGCCCGGCTCGGTGAGCCGCCGGTGCCGATCATTCCTGATGCCCGAGGAGCGCCTCAGTGGCCGGCGGGAGTGGTCGGAAGCATGGTGCACTGCACGGGTTACCGGGCGGCCGCAGTGGCCCGCAGCCGGGATGTCGTCGCGCTGGGGTTCGACGCCGAGCGCAACGAGCCGCTACCGGACGGCGTACTTGACGCGATCGCCCTCGCGGGGGAGCGAAGCCGGATCGCCAGGCTCGCGGCCCTTGACCCCTCGGTGCGCTGGGATCGCCTGTTGTTCTGCGCCAAGGAGGCCGTGTACAAGACCTGGTTCCCGCTGACCGGACGGTGGCTCGACTTCGACGCCGCAGATGTCATCATCGACTCCGCGGGCGGCGGGTTCACCGCACGGCTGCTCGTCCCCGGCCCCATGGTGGCGGGCTCGCCGATGACCGTGCTCCGGGGCCGCTGGCTGGCTGACCGCGAGCTAGTGGCGGCGGCGATCACGGTTCCGGCCCGGCCCGGGAAAAGGGGAGCCGGGCCGGAACAGGCGGGCTGACATGGTGACCTCAGTGGGCGGCCGCCGTAGGGACGGCGGGGGGCGCGACCCGCCCGATCTGCACCCACACCGCATGCATGTCGTTGCACGCCCAGTGCTCCGCGACCAGGCCGTCCACCATCCGGCCGATGTGAATTTCGTGCCACATGACGCGCCGCCCGGTGGGATCAACGCCGAAGATGGGCCCCAGATGAGTGCCGGTGACCCGGCAATGCTGGGTCACCAGGTCACCCTCCTCGATTTCCCGGATGACCTCATACTGAAGATCGGGGAAACCGGCTCGCTCATTCCTGATGACGTGCTTGACGCCCTCGATGCCGCGGTCAAGGCCGGGCGGCCCGGCGTGATTAACGAAATCAGGGGACAGCACTTCATCGAGGACCTCGACCCGGCCTTCGCTGAACGCCTCCATCACGATCCGGCGTAGCTGCGCCTTTGACTCAGACACTCCTGCCACTGACTCGGTCACTTTTCCTCCAAGGTTGTACCGGATTAATCGGTGCTGTTCTTTCCCAGCGGGCCAACCCCCGGGAGATAACCGGCGCGTTCCCGCGCCTCGTCTACGGCCCTGGTCAGGTTCTGCCTGGTGCGTTCGCCGTCCAGCCACCCTGCCACCGGGCCGGAGTCGAACTCCGCCAGGGCTTCGTCGACCGTCGCTCCGGCGCGCACCGCCGACTCTGCGGTAGCCGTTAGCCGGAGCAGGTAGTCACGCAGCTCGTCGAGGGTCTTAGCTGTCGTTACCGGGCCGTGGCCCGGGACGACGATGTCGGGTTTGAGCCCGCTGAGATGTTCAAGCGTCTCGGCCCAGCCGACCTGCGACCCGTGGATGGCCAGCGGGGTCACGCCGTTCATGCAAAGATCAGCCGAAAGCAGCAAGCGCGGGCCGGGGAACCACAACGCGACGTCCTGGGACGAATGGCTCGGGCCGAAGACGAGCAGCTGCCCGTTCCCCGGTATTTCCAGGGTCTGCAGGTCCACCGGTTCGGGGATCCGGACATCTAGGTCAGCGAAACGGCCGGCGAATTGAGGCATCAGCCAGTCGAAGACGGTGATGTTGTCGAGCATCTGCTTGATATCAGCGACGGTCTGCGGATGAGCGACCACCCGCGCCGCACCGAATACCGAGTTGCCCCCGCAGTGGTCTACGTGATGGTGACTATGCAGGACCGTGTCGATCCGCGTTCCCATCCGGGCCGCGGTATCAACGATGGAACGGGACATCTCGGGAAGCAGCATCGTGTCCAGGACAAGTCCCCGGCCGCCCTCAGCCACGATGACGGAATTGGACAGCCCGAGGGTGCCGGGCGCCTGTATGAGTGCGACTACGCCTTCCGCGACCTCTTCGCACACGGGCGGCGTCACGCTCACGGCTTGACGCCCCGGATTTGCTGATCAATCTCCATCCGGTCAAAGTAAGCATGCCAGGTCGTTATCTTTCCGGCGGTAACCCGCACGACCTCCGCCGCGTGCCAGTTAATCGTCTTGCCGGTCGGCGGAATGATCTCTCCCGTCTGCGGATTTCTCAACGGCCCCGACTGGGTACCGCTGAACCGCAGCTCACGACACGCTGACGTGCCGTCTGCGCTCTCGATCACCGACAGAACCTCATGCTTAATGTCCGGATAGGATTTCTGGTGCCTGCCCATCACGCCCATGACGTAATCGATACCCTGGCCGGTCATGGCGGCGATCCTCATTTCCGCGTCAGCCGCGAATATCTCGGCTAGTTCGCTGATCTGGTCAGCGCGGATGACCTGCCACGCCCGCTCGGCCAGGGAATGGGCGATTCCGTCTGTCGTAGTCGCCGATATCATATCGTCGCCGCCTCGGTCGTTGCTTCCTGCGCCCAACTTACTTCGTACAAATGGATATCGACGGCCTTCGCATAGCGATGGACGGCCTGAATAAGCTCTTTACCCTGCTGGCCTGCCATCATCTTGTTGAAGGCAGCCAGGTCGGTCCACTGCGCATAGTTGATGACACGACGGCCATCGGTGCTGGCATGCAGGGTCGCCGACACGAATCCGTCGAGCTTGCTCACAAGCTCCGCGGTCTCATTCTTGATCGTCTCCAGCAGTGCCTGCTGGTCCCCAGGCTCGCAGGTAAAGATGTTGATGAACGTGGTCAGCTGACTGCCCGGCCTGATCTCAGTCATTCATTCTCCCTTTCCAGCGCTGTTCGATGACCTGCTTGTGGCGCTGCAGGTTGCCTTCCGATCCGGCGTTAATCCGGCTGGTCATCTGCTCGTCCGTGAATGGAGCTTGCGGGCGCATTTCGAAGTCCTGCACCCAGCGCACCCTGGTGCCTTCGGGGCATTCGTCGAATGAATGGAATATGTGCATGTACAGGAACGGGCCAGTCTCTACTCGCCGCGCGACCGCCCGGTGATGTTCGGAGTCCAGGACGCGCTCGGAGATCCAGCTGTAGCTGCGGCCGTCTTCCCGCGGCTTGGTCGTAATCCGGAAGGTGACCCGGTCGGCATCCCTGGCCAGGACGTCCACCTGCGCATACTCCTCAGCGAACAGCACCGGCCATTGCTCGAGCCGGTTCGCCTCTTCCCAGACCACGTCGACCGGGGCCTCGATGATGATCGAGTTGTCGGTGTGGGCGGACATGGCCTCACTCCTTCCCGTTCCCGGCGGCTGCGTGCAGCGCCGTTTTGTCAACTTTCCCGATCGCGGTGACCGGAAGTTCGGAGACGATCTCGAGCCGGTCGGGAAGTTTGTACGGAGCGACTCCGCAGCTGGACAGGAAACGTCGCAGCTCGGCCAGCTCCAGGTCGCCATCGCTGTGCAAGGTCACGAAGACGCAGATTCCCTCGCCGAAAGCCTCACTGGGCACCGGGATGGCCGCCGCGGAAAGCACCGACGGGTGCGCCGAGGCGAGTTCCTCCACCTCAGTGGCGGAGACCTTTTCACCGCCCTTGTTGATGAAGTCCCTGCGCCTTCCGGTCACGACGAAATTCCCCGAGGGGTGCCAGCGCACGATGTCGCCCGTCCGGTACCAGCCCTCGGGCGCGAAGGCGGCGTCGTTGACGTCCGCAGAAGCAAGGTAGCCGGGCACGGTGTAAGGACCGCGGACCCATAGTTCGCCGGGCCCGCCGTCCGGGACGTCACTACCGTCCTGTTCCACCAGCCGCCATTCATCGCCGTCGCAGGCCGGACGGCCCTGGGTCTGCGCCACCACGTCCGGAGCATCGTCGAGCCTGCTGAAGGCGAGCAGGCCTTCCGACATGCCGTACACCTGCTGGACCGTGCAACCTAGCGCCGCTGTAACCTCACCCACCTGAGCCGCGCTGATCCGGGCGGCGCCCGCCTGCAGTACGGCCAGCTTGAGCTCTGCGGCTAGGGCTGGCTGGGCCCGGGCGCTGGCCGCCCACCTGGCCGCCAGACTCGGAACGGCCGCCGAGATGGTGACGCCTTCGGCCGCCATCGTCGCCAGAACGGCGTCAGCGGTCCGCGCCCGGGGCAGGACGACTCGTCCGCCGAAGGCCAGCGTGCCCAGAACCCCCGGACAGCCGAGCGTAAAGTTGTGACAGACCGGAAGCGCCCCGAGATAGACGCTGCTCCCGTCCAGACGCGCGATCTCCGCGCTCACCTTGAGGTTGCAGACATAGTCCTGGTGAGTCCGCGGAATCAGCTTGGGCAGTCCCGTCGTCCCCCCGGAAAGGAGATAAAGCGCCACATCGCCGGGCCCGGCGCACGACGAGGGGCTAGGCGGACCGGCGGCGGATACCTGCGCACTAAGGCGGTCCAGCGAGTATTCGCCCGCCGTCACGCTGACGCCACCGGCGGGCATCCCGGTAATGACCAGAGTGTGTACGCCGTGGCAAGAAGCGGCCAATTCCCGCCCGGTGGCCAGATTGGCGCCATGCTGAGCCCGTGCGCTCACCACCACGATACCCGCACCCGAAGTCTGGGTAATATGACGGAGCTCGCGTATCCGCAGGCCAGATGGGGCCAAAACCGCGGCGGCGCCGAGGCGAGCCAGCGCGAGCACGACGACGATCACCTCGGGCTCGTTCGGCAGCTGTACGACCACCCGGGTGCCGGGCCCGGCTCCGAGCCAGCGGAACGCCTCGCTCACGCGGAGCACCTGGGCGGTCAGGTCGCCACGAGTCAGCCGAACGCCTGCGGCCGCGATGGCCTCGGCGTGCGGGTCCTGGCGAGCGTGACGGAGCACGAAATCGTGCAGCAGTTCATCCGTCCACCAGCCAGCAGCGCGATACCAGTCCTCGCGGACCATGACATCGTCGAGCGCCCGGTGCCCGGCCGAATATCTACCGCCCGCGAGCTGTCCGCCGCCGACTTGTGGCGCACGGGCCGTCCCTGGAGAGAGCGTCACCGGAGCACCTCCTGGCGGGGGCCCGGCCGGCCGGTCAACCCGGCCCGCGCGGCATGGCTCCGGATCAGCCTGGCCACCGCAGCGGGCTGCTCGATATGTAGGTAGTGACCCGCTTGCGGCACGGTCACGACGGTCACCAGGCCGGCCTGGGTCGCGCCGAGGGCCGCGGCTAGGGCACGGCCCTTTCTCGGGGAGGTGACATTGTCGCGTTCGGCCAGTACCACCAGCGTCGGGACGCGGACGCGGCTGAGGTCCCCCAGGTCGGACTGGTCCAGGCGTACTCCCCATACCTCGGCCAGGCGGGCCGGCAGCCGGACGTGCCGGAAGCCATCCGCGATCAGGCCGAGCACATCCGGATCGACCGGCGGGGTGAGGCCCTCGGCCAGGAAATCCGGATCGACATGCCCGCTGCGCAGCTGATCAACCAGGTCATGATGCAATCGGGTGGGCAATCCCGTGGCGAGCAACGCCAGCCAGGCCACCCGGTGCGGTGCCATGATCGCCAGCCGGAGCGCGACGAGCGCACCGAACGAATGCGCGACGATACCGACGCCGCCTTCCGGCGGGCCGCCGGGAAGGCCGCCCGCCAGCTGCGCCAGCGTGCCGGTGAGCTCGCGCCCGGGCCAGTCGAGCCCGGTACCCGTACTACGGCCATGGCCGGGGAGGTCCACGGCGAAGCAATCAACCTCATCCCTCAGCTCGCGGCCGAGCGCCTCCCAGTGCTGCGCCGTACCGCCAAACCCGTGCAGGAACAATGCGGGCTGGGTGCCGGGCGGCCCGGCTACCGATTCGCCGTCCGCGCTGGCCCCCTGCGCGCCGGCCGGCGTCATGACGCCCGCCCCGGTCAGGCGGTAAGTCGCCAGGTCCGGGTGCCCCAGGTCGCTGAGTGCGGGTCGCCGCAGCAGGGCGGCGGAGTGAATGCCGCCGAACCCGCTGGCCATGACCAGGGCCGCACCGACGTGATGCTCACGCGCCACGTTGGGCACATAGTCCAGATCACAGTCAGGATCGGGGAACTCATAGTTGGCCGTGGGCGGAACCATGCCGGACTGAATGGCGCCGATAGTCGCGATCACACCGGTGAGGCTCGCCGCGGACAGCGAGTGCCCGATCATCGATTTGGTCGAGCTGACCGGGATGCGGTAGGCGTGGCCGCCGAGGACGGTCTTCAGCGCCTGAGTCTCGAACAGGTCGTTCTGACCGGTGGAGCTGCCGTGCGCGTTGACGTAGTCCACGAGCTGCGCGGGAACTCCGGCATCGTCGACGAGACGGCGCAAGACGGCGGCCATCGGCGCCCCGTCCGGGGCCAGGTCCGTCATGTGGTGCGCGTTGTTCAGGCTCGCATAGCCGAGGATTTCCCCGTAGATGCGGGCACCCCTGGCGATCGCATGGTCGAGATCCTCCAGCACCACCGCCGCCGCACCCTCGCCGAGGACGAACCCGCCCCGGCGGGCGTCGAACGGCCGGGACGCGCGCTCCGGAGGCCAGTCCCCGACCGCGAGGGAGCCGATAACGTCCAAGGTGGCGTACGAAATGCCGGACAGCGGCGCCTCGGCGGCCGCCGCGACAACCAGGCCGAGGTCACCGTGCCGGACCAGGTCGAACCCCAGGCCCATAGCGTCGATCCCCGCCGTGCAGCCCGTGGTCAGCGAGGTACACGGACCTCGCAGGCCGAAGGTCTTCGCGGTCCAGGCCGGCGCGTAATTGAGAAATACTGAATCGTAGAAGCAGGAATCTTCCGGGAACGGATCAACCTGGTGCGCACCCCGGTCACTCAGCTTTTCGTAAGCATCCTGGAATTCGGGCGTGCCGCCGATGGCAGAAGAGAAGACGACGCCGGCCCGGTCGTAGTCGACATCCCCGGATTCTGGCCGGCTGTCCTGCCCGTTACCGTTGACCGGCTGGAGACCGGCGTCGCGGGCCGCCATCGCGCCGACTGTCACACCGAATTGGGCGAACCTGCTGAGCCGGGAAAGCGAAGCCGCGACCGCTGGCTCGTTATGGTCGGCCACCGCCCAGCCGGCGACGCGCGAAACGACCCGGCTGCGGATCCCGATCGCTTCCATCTCCGGCTCATAGGACAAGAATCCGGCGCCCCCGGTGTTATTGCGCCAGAATTCCTCTTTCCCTATCCCGCTCGGTGCGATGATACCAATTCCCGTTATCATGACACGGTTCATGACCCGGTCCTCCATCCCGCTACGGGCTGCCTGCGCGGTCCGGCCGGTACACCGGTATCGGCTGGGGAGCCAGGCTGGGATCCAGCTAGGCGCTGACGGCGAATGACCGCCGTGAGCCGGGTGAGCGACCGGCCCGGGCCCACTTGCTCGATCGGATCTATCCCGTGGTCCAGGAGATATCCGATCCCCTCGTACCAGCGGACGCAGCCGGTCAGCTGGGCCACCAGGAGGGCCTGCACCGCGTTGTCGTAGGGCTGGGCCGTGACGTTGGAGATCACCGGAATCCTGGGTGGCCGCAGCCGCAGGTCGCCGATGAACGTCGCAAGATCATCGGCCGCCGACGCCATATAGCGAGAATGGAAGGCGCCGCTGACGGCCAGCATGACGAAGTCGCCCGCCCCGGCCCGCAGGAAAGGCTCCCGCGTCGCCTCGACGTGGCTACGCGGCCCGGATATCACGACCTGGGTCAGCGAATTGCAGTTGGCCAGTTCGACGTCCGGACCGGTCTGCGTGAGTACGCTGCGGACCTCGCTTTCACCAAGCCCGAGGACGGCGGCCATCGCGCCGTCACCGCAGCGGGCCATGATCTCGCCGCGATAGGCGACGAGCCGGAGCCCGGTCACGAAATCGAAGACACCCGCGGCGTGCAGGGCGTTGAACTCACCGAGACTGTGCCCGGCCAGGTAGGCCGGGGGCGACGCTACGGTCGCGAGTTTGTGCAGGTAACTCAGCGCGTTGACGACGAACAGCGCAGGCTGAGTGAACTGGGTCTGGTCAAGCCGTCCATCGCCGGACCGGCAAACGTCGGCGACCGGCCAGCCGAGCACCTTATCGGCCTGGGCGATCATATCCGGGTATGCGGCGAAAAGCTCCTCTCCCATGCCCGCGCGCTGGGCTCCCTGGCCGGGAAAGACCCAGGCGGCGCCGGCCTCGCGGCGGTCAGGCCAATCTTTCGCGGGTCCGGGATCCTCGCGTGCGGCTACACCTAGCCGACCAGCGAATTCACTTAGCAATGGGTGCCGTCTCTGCGCGTAGCCGGCCGGAACGGCGTGCCGATTCCCGGCACATGAGCAGGGCGAACGGTAGCGGAAGCGTGCCTACCGCCTGCGCAAAGCGCCTTACTATTAGGCTCGGTGCTCCGGTCATGCCGACCGTGTAGTGAAATCTCAAGGCCTAATCCTGCCCTCTGCTCAGCAAGGTTGTCCCCTACTGCGTGCCGCGACTTCCTAACGGCCAGCGGCTCAATCACAAGAACGTCTGGCGCGCAGTTCTGAAGCCTAATTAGCGGCTACCCGAGGTCCAATAGCCTGAGTCGTTAAGGGAACTTCTACCGCGCTTGCGCCACGGTGCGCGGCCCGTCCGGGGAGCGGCCGCCACCGGGACGGACCGGTAACTGCCGAAGGTCTAGCTCGTAGTGGTCGTAGACGACGCCGCCCGCCCCGAAGGACGCCTTGAAGTCATAAAGGTCCACATCCAGCGTCCGCCCCTGGTCCACCGTGCACGTGCCGAAGTCGAAGTAGCGGCAGCCGCGCTGCCTGCCGAGCGCGATCGCGTGCTCCATGGCCGGGTCGGTGGCGCAGGCGACGCGGCCATCGTCGGTGGTGGCCGTGTACTGCATATGCAGGACGGGACCGGCCGCGAACAGGACGACACCGCCGACCGGCACCTCCCCGACCTTGGCGGCGATCAGCAGGATCTTGTCGGGGAACCGCTCACGGAGCAGCCGGATCTCGGCCAGCGAGTGCACCGGAGACGCGCCGTGCCGCCGGCTCAGGTTAAGCTCCAGGATCCGCCAGAAGGCGTCGATCTCCTCCCAGCACTGCTCCGTGCGAACGCCGGCCCCCTCGGCCCGCCGTCGCGAGCGGGCCCGCCGCTCCTGGACCGGACCGCGGTTGGCCAGGTCAATCGCCGCCGACAGGTCAGAGCGGTACCGGCGGGCACCCAGCCGGAACAGCACGTAGAGGTCATCTTGAGCGGGCACCGCATGGTAGATCGCCGGGACGGCCTTGTAGCGCAGCCGGCCGTAGCCGAGTTCCCGGTAGTAGGCGGCGACATCCTCCAGAACGCCGGTCATCGACGCTCCCCGGACCGAGCCGTCATGCACTACCCCGCCGTAGGTCAGGCCGGGATGACTGACCACCGTCCTGGGATCGCCGGGATCCTCCGCGGCCGCGAAGACGCCGACGACCCGGGCGCGACGGTCCACGATCACCAGCGAGCGGTCGCGGAAACGATCACCGTGGTGGGAGATGAAGCGCCGGGAGTGCAGGAACGTCCCGTTGCACGACCGGGAGACCAAGTCGTCCCAGGCCGCGTCGCGGCCGGGCTCGTAGGCCCTGACCACGCGCCCCGAGACGACATCCGCAGTCACGCTCGTCCTGCTCCTTCCACCCCGGCACCTCATTGTTACCCGCGGAGCTCAGTATCCCGGTGCGGATGGGGTCGCTCAACCCGCCCGGAACGCTGAGGCGGCGCCCCGGAGGCGGGACTGCGTAGGATTGCGAACATGGTGGTCAGGGCGGTGATCTTCGACTGGGGCGGCACGCTCACCCCGTGGCATGGCATCGACCTGGGTGAACTCTGGCTCTCGGTGTGCGCCCGGCACTATCCGGCCGGGGAAGCGGCGGCGGTGGCGAACGCGGTCCGCGCCGCCGAGAGCGAGCTGTGGCTGCTGGGTGAGCAGTCGCGGCAAAGCGCGACACTTGAGCACATCTTCGAGCGGGCCGGGGTCCGCGCCTCGGCCGGCTTGCTGTCCAGCTATTTCCAGGCGTGGGACCCGCACACGCTGACCGACCCGGACGCGGCCGGGCTGCTGCGCGAACTTCGCCGCCGGGGAATCAAGGTGGGCGTGCTTTCCAACACGATGTGGCCGCGCAGCGCCCATGAGCAGATCTTCGTCAGGGACGAGATCTTCGAGCTGATCGACGGCGCGGTGTACAGCAGCGAGATCGACTGGGTCAAGCCGCATCCAGAGGCCTTCCGCGCGGCCATGAGAGCCCTCGGCGAGACCGATCCCGCGGCCTGCGTGTTCGTCGGCGACCGGCCGTACGACGACATTCACGGGGCCAAGAGCGCGGGCCTGCGCGCGGTCCTCATCTCGAACTCCGACGTGCCCCCGTACGAAGCCGCCGCGCCCGACGCGGTCATCACCCGGCTGTCCGAGCTGACAGGCCTCATCGACCGCTGGTCCTGACCGCGGAAAAAGTCCCGGAAAAAGTGTTGGCCGACCTGGCCCGGCTGACTCATACCGTCGGGGGGTCAACGGGGGCCCGGTTCGGAACGTCGGGAGCTTGCCGCTGAGGGGGGGACAAGCTCCCGGCGTTCCGCCTGGAGCGACACGCCGGGATCACATTGCGTGATTCGCCGGTATCTCTGAGTGCCCATACGGTTACATTGGCCTATGCACGACAGCGAGGTTGTCGCGGCCATCGTCGCAGGCGACCCTGACGGGCTGGCCGAGGCCTACGACAGATACGCGTCAGTGCTCTACACCTACTGCCGCTCCATGCTGCACCAGCCGGCGGATGCCGCCGACGCGGTCCAGGACACCTTCGTCATCGCGGCGTCTAGGTTGGCGGCCCTGCGCGATCCGCAACGGCTCCGGCCCTGGCTGTACGCCGTAGCCCGCAACGAATGCCGCCGCCGGCAGCGTCAGAGCGCCATCAGCGCCCCGACGCCGATGGCCGCGGTGCCCGAGGTGACCGATGAGTCGGCGGACGTCGCCGGCTCTGCCGAGCGCACGGAGCTGCGCACGCTGCTGCGCTCCGCGGTCCGCGGCCTGGGCGCCGGCGAGCAGGACCTGATCGACCTGCAGCTGCGGCAAGAGCTCGACGTGGCGGAAATCGCCTCAGTCCTCGGCGTCACCAGGAACCACGCGCATGCGCTGCTGTCCCGGGCCCGGGATCAGCTGGAGATTTCCCTCGGCGCGCTGCTGGTCGCGCGCTCGGGCCGCGGCGATTGCGCGGCACTGAGCGCGCTGCTCCAGGACTGGGACGGCCAGCTGAACGTTTTGATGCGCAAGCGGATCAACCGGCACATCGAGCGGTGCCCCGCCTGCAC
>JALYVS010000603.1 GCA_030853115.1 Actinomycetota bacterium | reverse complement strand
GGTCAGGCCCGATCGCCACGAGCGCGATCGGCCTGACCGGGGCCAGCCAAAGCGGGGTGCTGACTCCGTTACCTGGCCATCTCGGGAGCGGCTGACAACGGCACTCCGCCGGCTTCCGCCGGGGCTGGCCCTGGCGGTGACGCGACCCGTCGCCGCGCGATTGCGATTGCCACGACCGCGCCGACCAGCGAGAGCCCCGCAGAGCCCAGCATTGCGGGCCGGTACCCGGCAGTGAACGAGGCCGCGGACCCGAGGTGGCCGTGGGCCGCGAATATGGCGCTCACCAGGGCGATCGCGAACGCACCGCCGAACCGCTGCATCGTGTTGCTCACCCCGGAGGCCTGCCCGACGTCGGCGGGTGGCACCGCGCCGAGCGCGGCGGTCGGCACCGTGGGGATCGCCATCGAGATTCCGACTCCCGCGATGAGGAAGGGCACCACGTAAAGCCCGTAGCCAGTCGACCCGGCCGACGCGAGCGCGGCAACCCAGGCAAGCCCGCCTGCCTGCAGGACAAGCCCAGTGACCAGGAGCGGCCGGGTGCCGATCCGGTCGGCAAGTGCCCCGGCGACGGGAGCGACCAGCATGGGCGTCGCCGTCCATGGCAGCAGCCGCAGCCCGGTCGCCAGCGGCGAATAACCGAGGGCAAGCTGGAAGTACTGCGCGGTGAGGAAGGCCGCTGAGATGATCGCACCGAATGACATGAACCCTGCGACGTTGGCTGCCGCGAACGTCCGGCTGCGGAAGAGCCGCAGTGGCAGCATGGGCGACACCGCGCGCCGTTCCCAGGCCACGAACCCGGTGAGCAACGCGAGCCCGGCAGCGAGCCCGACCAGCCCGGGAAGGTCGCCAAGGCCTGACCCGCCGACCCGCACGAGACCCCAGATAAGCAGGGCCGAGCCGATCGCGACAAGCACGGCACCCGGCACGTCAATCCGCGCAGAAGCAGGCTTCGAGGCAGCCGCCGCTCCCGGGGACGCCGAATCAGCAGATCCGGGGGGATGCCCTGAGGGCAGGAACAGCGCCGACCCGAGCACGGCGAACACGCCGATCGGCACGTTGATCCAGAAGATCCAGTGCCAGTTGAGTCCCTGGGTGACTGCGCCGCCGACGAGCGGGCCGCCGGCGACGGCGAGTCCGCTGATCCCGCCGAAGATCCCGACCACGGCTCCGCGCCGCTCCGCTGGGAACGCCGCGGCGAGCAGCGTCAGTGCTAGCGGCGTCACCGCAGCCGCGCCGAGCCCCTGGACTGCGCGGGCTGCGATGAGCAGGCCGGCGTTCGGTGCCACCCCGCACGCCGCCGAGGCGAGCGTGAACACCGCGAGGCCGGCTATGAACACCCGGCGTCGCCCGAGCCGTTCGCCGAGCGCCGCGGCGGTGATGATCCCGGCTGCGAAGGTGAGCCCGTAAGCGTTGATGGACCATTCCAGGGTGCCGATGGCACCGCCGATGGAGCGATGGATAGCGGGCAGCGCGGTCACGACGACCAGGGCATCGAGCGACACCATGAAGAACGCGACCGAAGTGAGTAGCAGAACTAGGCCGGGCGACGCGACTCGTGCGCCCGCCGTCGACCGTGATCCGGTAACGATGACCGGGGCCGGAGATACCGAGGACATGTGTTCCATGACAGACCTACGGGACTGCGGGATCAGAATCGACACCCCGGCAGAAAATCGCGGAATAAATGAATCAGTCAATCTCATGACGGCGCAGCAGCTCATCACGCACCGCCGTGTTTCCCGACGTCTCGGCTGCCCGCCCCCAGGCACCACGCGCCCGTCCGGGATCACCGGCTTCGTCCAGGAGAAACCCGTGGGCGGCGTGCAGCGGGGCGTACTCAGACAGCGCCCCGGATGCCAGCACGGGCGCGAGCACGGCGAGTCCGGCCAGCGGTCCGTCCGCCATCCCGACCGCGACCGCGCGGTTGACCTCGACGACCGGCGACGGGTCGAGGCGGGCAAGCGCGCGGTAGAGCAGCGCGATCTGCGGCCAGTCGGTGGACTCGTAGGAACCGGCGGACGCGTGCAGCGCCGCGATCGCCGCCTGCAGCTGGTAGGGCCCAGGGGAATGCAGCTCAAGCGCGTCGTCAAGGACGCGCGAGGCTTCCTCGATCAGCGTGCGGTTCCACAGCGCGCGGTCCTGCTCGGCCAGCGGCACCGGGCGCCCGTCGGGGGCCAGCCGGGCGGCCCGGCGCGAGGAATGCAGCAGCATGAGCGCGAGCAGCCCGGCCGTCTCCGGGTCGGCGGGTAGCAGCGAACGCAGCAGCCGCCCCAGCCAGATCGCCTCGTCGCACAGGTCGTCCCTGACGAGCGCGGCTCCGGCCGACGCGGCGAACCCCTCGTTGAATACCAGGTAGACGACCATGCGCACCGAGCTGAGCCGCTCGGCCAGGTGGGCGGGGGAGGACGGGACGGTGAACCGGATCCCGGTCTCGCGGATCTTCCGCTTAGCCCGGACGAGCCGCTGCGCCAGCGTCGCTTCGGGCACGACGAAGGCCGCCGCGATATCCCTGGTCGCCAGCCCCGCGACGAACCGCAGGGTGAGCGCCACCCGTGCCTCGACCGCGAGCGCCGGATGACAGCAGGCGAAGGCAAGCCCGAGCCGGTCGTCGCCCAGCGGTTCTGGCATGACGGTCTCCTCCGGCTTTTCCGTGACCTCGTTCAGTATCGTGGGATCGACCGCAGTCGACCGTCCGCTGGCGCGGTAGGTGTCGACCGCCTTCCGCCACGCGGTCACGGTCAGCCAGCCGCCTGGATTGGGTGGCACGCCATCCCGTGCCCAGGCGACCGAGGCTGTGGCGAACGCCTCCGCCGTCGCGTCCTCGGCGGCCTGCAGGTCGCCGAGCCGCCGCGCGAGCGTCGCGACGACCGCGCCCCATTCCTCGCGGAACGCGTGCTCGATCCCGGTTACTCGGTCAGGGCCCGCTGCCATGGCATTCCCGACAGCACGGCCCGCACCTCGACCGTCTGCCCGGGGTGCACCGGCATCTGCCGCGCCCAGTCGAGTGCCGCGTCCAGTTCGTCGACGTCAACCAGGTAGAACCCGAGCAGGTGCTCTTTGGTCTCCAGATAAGGCCCGTAGTAATAGGACGTGGCCCTGGGAGGCGGCTGATCTGCAGGTTCCGCTTGTGGAGGGGGACGTCCTCCTGGTGCGGTAGTGCGGGCTTGGTGTCCCAAACGC
>JALYVS010000161.1 GCA_030853115.1 Actinomycetota bacterium | reverse complement strand
GGCGTGCCGGTGGCGGCGCGCACCTGGCCGGGTGGCCGCGGCGCCTGGATGATCGATCTGGGCGCCGATGCTGCCACCGCCCGCGCCATCCAGAAAGCCGCTGCGGCCGCGCACGAAAGCCAGTCACCGGCCCTGCCCCAGCTAATCCTGCGCCTCGACCGGCTGGACGGGCGGGAACACCTGCGCTGGCTGGTACCGCGAGCGGAGGACATACCTGGCGCCGCGGCTGGCCCGCATGGCACCGCGGCCCAGGAACGCGATTCCGCCGACATGAAAGCTCCTGTTCACATCAGCGGACTGGCAGCAGCAAGGCCTGAACGCAGGCCCCGCCGCAGGGAGACCGAGATGGCCATGACGCATCAGCGCGGCAAGCGGCATTCGGGGACCTGACCGACCCGGGTGACGATCGTCACGGCCAGCCCCGTTCGGTATTCAACGTGATAATTGACCGGCATCCGGCGGTCCTCGCCGCTTACCACCGCAACCGCGGTGAGCCTCGCCCGCGATACGGGAAGCGACAGGCCTTTACCTTAGCTTGGACGCCGGCCCGCTGCCCGGCGCCTCCATCTGGCTTTCCACGCTGGCTCACACCGCAACCACGCTCATGGTCTATCACCACGATGATCTGCTGTGCAGACGATACCGCGGCACCGGTTCGCGAAGGCGCATGCGCGTCATCAGCCGGCGTCAGAACACTCCATGAACAGAAGCTAACTTCGCGGCCGTCGCAGACTATTTCTTCCCGGGTATGACGGCCGGAACGGGGAAACTGTGCCGCACGTCAACGATGTCCGCGCCCAGGCAGAATCCGCTCGTTCGCGGGGCGGGCCGGCGGGGCTCGAGCGCTCCGCCCGCAAGGGCAGCCGCCGGGTGACCGGCACACGTAACCAGGTCAGCAGGAGTTCCAGGCGCTGCTGCTGTGGTCCCTGCTCAGCTCCGTGCGGTGGGGAAAAGGCCGCGCGTTCCGCGGCCTGCACAGGTACTACACCTGGGTGTCACCCCAGCCGGGATACCTGACCGTTGCGGCTGTCCCAGGCCGCCCGTCTGGAGCCCGAGCACGCCAGCGGGAACGCCACAGCCCGCCGACCGAGCGGGCCGCCCCGTGGAAAATGCCCGGCTGGCTGGGCACGAGCGATTAGCGCGGGCGGCCCGGTAGGAAAGCCCGGCCGGTCAGGGTGCTGCGGGCAGCAGGCCGGCCTGGCCCAGCATGGTCCGGGCCCGCTCTATGGTTCCTTCGCGTGCGATCAGGTCATAGTGGGCGGCCGCCAGACCGCGCACGGAGCTGAAGTCGCGCTGGCCCCGGGTGGCGGCGTGCGCGGCGTAGCCGAACACCGCGCCCCACAGCGCGCCGAACCCCGCGCCGGCCGCAACCACGCCCAGCCAAGTGTGCCCGCTGGTGAACAACCCGAGCAGGACACCGATCAGCAGCCCTGCCCATATCCCGCTAACGGCTCCGGCGCCCGCGGCCCGCGCCTCGGTCAGGCGTCCGGTCACCCGCTCGACCAGCCGGAGTTCGCTGCCGATGATGTCGAGCACCTCGACGGGGAAGCCGTCATCGGAAAGCCGGTCGACCGCGCGCTGGGCGGCCTCGTAGTCATCGAACCGCGCCACGGTGTTCCAGGCCGCACTAACCGGGTTCAGCATCAGCGGCTTGTTCGTAAGCATCAAAGCGTCCCTTCCTGGAGCGCGCCGGCGTTCACCGGCGACGTCATCAGGGTCGCTGGCGCTTATGCAGAGGACGCGCGCAATCCATGGAGACGCGATGGAGATCGGTCCGCCCAGGCCTCCATCCCGGCTCCATGACCGGCACACGCATATTCCTCGCCTCTGCGGTACTAATCGGCTATCTGAGCCGAACGAAGGTGAAGTGACGTCATGGCCTGGGTACTCCTTATCGCCGCCGGCCTGTTCGAAACGGGATTCGCGGTCTTCCTGAAGCTCAGCCACGGGCTGACGCAGGTGTGGCCGACGATCGGGTTCGCAGTCTGCGCGCTGATCAGTTTCGGGCTGCTGACCCTCGCGCTCCGGGAACTCGAGGTGGGACCGGCCTACGCGGTCTGGACCGGGATCGGCGCCGCAGGAGCGACATCGGTGGGCATGCTGTTGCTCGGCGACGCGGCGTCGGCCCTCAAGCTCGTCTCCATCGGCCTGATTCTCGCGGGGGTCGTCGGCCTCAACCTGTCCGGCGTAACTCCCTGAGGGCCGTCCGGCCGCCCCTGAACGCCCGCCAAACCATCACCGGGCGAACGAACGTTACGTGACATGGCGCTGGCCACCCGCCATGTCAGGCGACTGTGCTCCAGCGGCTCGCCTGGGCGCAGTCGCTCCGCATTGGCCGCAAAGCGCTGCGCGGTAGCACGGTAGGCCTGCGTAGTGACGCCGCCGGCATACGGCGTCGCGGACACGTTCTCAGCCAGGACCGATCGGCGGGATCGATGGGTTCCTGCCAGAAGACATCCAGGCCTACTCCGTACAGGTGGCCCGAGCGAAGCGCCGCGAGCAGCGCGTCGTGTCCGCCAGTGGCCTGCGCCCTACATTCACCAGGATCGCGCCGGGCCGCAGCGCCTGAAACTCGGCGGCGCCGATGATGCTCTCGTTCCTGCGGTCAGCGGCAAGCAGACCACCAGCAGGCCGGTTGCTGCCAGGGTCGAATGCAACTCGCTCAGCGGCCGGTACTCATCCAGCAACGCCACGACCGCGGCGTCCATCTCAGAACGCGAGCGGCGGCCCATGCCGGCCAGCCGCCGCCAAACGGCTGTAGCCGGATGAGAACCTCCCGGCCGATAGGGTCCAGCCCATGACGGTGGCCGTCTGGCGGCGAGCCCCCGGCTGACCGGCTCACCCAGCAACCCTTGCCGCAGGCAGGCACGCACCTGATCGGACCGGCGCGACAGCGCCAGCAGGTGAAGCACCGCCAGTTCCGCCATGATGCGGCATTACCTGTCTGATCCGCGGGGGACATTGGCAACCGGAATCCGGCGGTCCGCAGCCGCCTCCTTTGAGCCCGGCCCCGGACTGCTGACGCTCACAGTTTGTCAAGCCTGATTAAGGACAGAAGTGGCGGGCGATCCGCTGCCTAAGGCGGATCAGGGTCTGGTAGGCAACCCGGGTCAGCCGGTCTGCGCCGGCCGGGCAGGGCAGTTCGGCGCAGGCCCGTGCCCGGGCGCTCACGAGCAGGTGGCGGAGTTCTTCGCGCAGCTGCGCGGGCGCCGCCACGATGACCGAGGTCAGCACCGTGCGGGCAGTCGCGGCGGACTGGACGGCGTTGTCCCGGTCGGTCATCAGCAGGCGAAGTGCCCCCCGGTTCCCATCAGCGCGCAGCTGGCCCGGCCGTGGGCGGGCCAGCAGCTCCCGGGCCGCGCGGACCGCGTCGATCGGGTCGCTCTTGCCGGCTCGCCGCTTGCCGATGCGCGGGTACCATCGATCTCGGCGACCTGCTGGTCCTCACCCGTCGCAGCTACCCCCAGGCTACGGCCCTGTCCCGGGACGGCTCGGGCGCTTGCCGCAGCGAGCCAGTGTTATCCATTAGCCGAACGAGCGGTGGCCGGCGCTTCCCGTGGAGGCCGGGTCGTGGCTCGCCCTAGCTCTGTATCTTTCTGATCTTCCTGAATTACGGCCGTGCGCTGACGGCGGGACCTGAGCCGGCGGATCCCCTCGACCAGCCCGGTGACGGCCATCGTGGCGCCGAACGCGATCAGCAGCCCGGCCCACGGCTTGTCCTCGAAGGCCTTGCCGCCGAGGCGGCCGATGAAGAATGCGTAGAGGGCCCAGATGACGGCAGCGACCGCGGTTGCGGTCACGAACCGGCGGCGCGGGTAGCCGATGAGCCCGCAGCTCAGGGTGACGGCGGTCCGGCCGCCGGGGATGAAGCGGCAGACCACGATGAGCTGCGTCCCGAACCGCTCCAGCGAGCGCTCGGCCCATTCCCGCCGCCGCGCTCCCTTCTCCCTGGCGAAGAACCTGCGTTCCACCCGCGGGCCGAAGCGGCGGCCCAGCAGGTAGCAGAGGTTGTCGCCCATGAACGCCCCGACTGCGGCGCAGCCGACCAGCAGGGCGATCCGGGGGTCGGCGCTGCCCGCCGTGGCCACGCCGAGCGCGATGATCGCGGTTTCGCTGGGCAGGATCGGCAGGATCGCGTCCAGCGCCGGGATGAGCAACGCGATGAGGTAGGAAACCGGGGAGCCGGCATGAAGGCTGGTCAGCGCGTTCACCGGGGCACCGGCCGGTGCTGCTCTTTGGCCGGACGGCGGTGCGGCCCGGCTGGGCGCTGCTCATCCGCCGGGCGGCGGCCAGACCGGTCGCGCCACAGGCTGGCGGCTACCGCGCATCCCACGATGATGACGATCACGGTGAGACTCATTGTAACTGGTATATGCACGAACGGTGAGATGAGCATCTTCACCCCGATGAACATCAGCAGGACGGCGAGCCCCTGCTTGAGGTAGGCGAACCGGTTCACCGAGCCGGCCAGCAGGAAGTAGAGGGCCCGCAGGCCGAGGACGGCGAAGGCGTTGGAGGTGAACACCACGAACAGGTTCCGGGTAATGCCGAAGACCGCCGGGATCGAGTCCAGCGCGAACACCAGGTCGGTGGTCTCGATGGCGACCAGGGCTACGAACAGGGGCGTGGCTATGACCTTCCCCCGGGCCCGGGTGAAAAACCTGCCGCCGTCGTAATCGCTGGTGACGGGCAGCAGCCGGCGCAGCGCGCGCACCGTGACGTTCTTCCCCGGGTCGGCGGGGGCGCCCGGCCGCAGCATCCGGGTGCCGGCCAGCAGGACCAGGGCGCCGAAGACGTAGAAGACCCAGCCGATGTGGCCGACGAGCGCCCCACCCGCCGCGATGAAGCCGGCCCGGAGGACGAGCGCGCCCAGTACCCCGAAGTGCAGGACCCGCCGCTGGAGCGGGAGGGGGACCGCCAGCGCGCCGAACAGCAGGACGAACACGAAGATGTTATCCACGCTGAGGGCCTTTTCCAGCAGGTAGCCGCCGAAATACTGGCCGGCGACGGCCGCGCCCTGCCACAGCCAGAGCGCACCGCCGAACGCCAGCCCGGCGGCGACCCACATCGTGCTCAGCAGCGCGGTCGCCCGCAGGCCCGGGTCCCTGCCCCGGGTGAGAATCAGATCCGCCCCGATGAGCAGGGCGAAGACGGCGATCGTCGCGATCCAGGCCCAGATCGGGACCGTCATCGAGGAGCCTGCCCGGCTATGGCGGGTCGTCGGGTCCTGGCGGGAACGGGCTCGTCGCATCGCAGGCAGTACCGGGTCTCGGGGACGATGGTGAGCAGCGTGGCCGGGATGGCCGACCCGCACTGTTCGCAGGAGCCGAAGCGGCCCGCGGCCAGCCGGGTCAGGGCGTCTTCGACGTCGGCCAGCTTGCGCCGGGCCGTGACCGTACGGTGCAGCAGTCGTTGTGCCGGGGGGCCTGCCTCTGGGCCGGCCTTGCCGCTGCGGTCGCCGGAAACGGCGGTGACGGTGTAGTAGGCCAGCGACAGTTCGGTGACCTCCGCCAGCCGGACCCGCCACCGGGCCTCGAGGACCGCCCGCCAGTGCGGGCCGCGGGTTGCGGCTGGCGGCGCTCCTGCTAGGGCCGCCGGGCTTACGTGTTCTTGTCGGGGCATCGTGCTTCCTTTCGGTCAGAGTGGCTGGTGGCTCTCCGGCCACCCGCCGCGGGCCGCGGCGCGGCCGGGATAGTAATGTCCCGGCCGCACCGCGCCTCGGGCGGGGAATTGCCGGGGCCTGCCGGACCCGGATGGGATGAGGCCGGCCGCCCCGGGTGCGTCCTGGACGGACGGCGCGACTGGAGCAGCCGGATGCAGACGACGGCCAGCCCGGCGCCGAAGATGATCCACGGCGCCATCATGATCAGGTCACTTCCGGTCATCCGCCGTCCCTACTACGGGTGGTGTCCTGTACAGGACACCCGGCGGCCGTGCCCGTCTGGTGGAGCCGACGTGGTGACGGTGTGGAGAAGGCGGTGCGCGTGGTCAGGCGGTGACCGGTGCGGGGATGATGGGACTTGCCTGGGCACGCCGGGCGGACGGTGAAGGCGAGTGAACGGCGATGCCGGCGACGGTACTGGTGGTCGAGGACGAGCGCAAGCTCCGGGACTTCGTCCGCTCTACCTGGAGCGGGCTGGGATTACCGTGCTGTCGACGGGTTCCGGCGCGGAGGCGATCACCATGGCCGCCGGCGCGTCGCCGGATCTGGTCGTGCTCGATCTATGGCTGCCGGACGTGCCCGGTGAGACCGTGGCCCGCGAACTCCGGGGCCATCGGCCCCACCCCGATCCTGATGCTCACGGCCAAGAGCTCCGAGGAAGACCGGATCCCGGGGCCTCGAACTGGGCGCGGACGACTACGTGACCAAGCCTTCAGCCCGCGGGAACTGGTCCTGCGGGTCCAGGCGATCCTGCGCCGCGGCGCCAGAGCACTTTCGGCTGCGGGTGACACCAGTTACGGCGGGGGCGCGCTGGTGATCGACGAGCCGCAGCGGCTGGTGACCGTGCGCGGCGCTGAGGCGGGCCTCACCCCGACCGAGTGGGCGTCCTGGTAGCGCTGGCCACGGTCCCGGGCCGGGTGTACTCCAGGTTGAGCTGATCAACCGGGTGCGCGGCTATGAGTTCGAAGGCTACGAGCGTACTGTCGACTCGCACGTGAAGAACCTGCGCCGCAAGACCGAGGACGACCCGGCCAATCCCCAGATCATCCAGACCGTCCTGGGAGGCGGTTACCGGCTGGGCGTGGCCTGCGCTGACTGACGAGGCCGGACCGGGAGAGGCCACCCGGGCCGCCGAAAGCTCCGGAGCCGGCGGGTGCCGGAAGCCGCGGCGAGACGCTCGGGCTACGGCTCACGCTGGCCTTCCTCGCGGTGGCGCTCCTCACCGGGCTCACGGCGGCGTTCGCCGCCGCGGAGGTCCCAGACCTGGCCAACCGACAGCAAACGGAGCCGGCCAATGCCATCGCGGTCGCGGCGGGCGCGACCTGGGACCGCAACAATAGCTGGGCCTAGGCCGACCTCTCACCGGTCCTGGACCTGGCCGCCCGCACCGGTGCGGCCGTGCGGATAGGAGATCAGGCCGGCCACACCGTGGCCGCCACACCAGGCTTCGGCGCGCAGAAGGGGCCGCAGGCCAGCGCGTCACCGTGTCAGGGGCCACCGGATCGGCGAAGTTCTGGCCCGGTCCACCGGCTCGGGATTCGGCGCGGCCGACGGCGTGCTCCGGACCGTCCTGCCCCGGGCCATCGCCGGGGCGGCCGGCCTGGCCGCCCTGCTGACCGGGCTGGCCGTGACCCGCCGGATCAGCCGCCCGATCTCCCGGCTGATCGGGGGTGACCCAGGCCATGGCCAGGGGGGACCGCACCGCCCGCGCCGGTGAGATCCGCGGCCCCGCCGAACTGCGCGAACTGGGCGCCCCCTTCGACCAGATGGCCAGCACCCTGGACCGCCAGGAGCAGATCCGCCGTGACCTGGTGGCGGACGTCGCCCACGAACTGCGGACGCCCGTGGCGGTGGCTCCAGGCTGATTTCTCCGCACTCGCCCGTCAGCCCGGGTCCGATTGTCTGGCTGGCCGAGGCCGCGGAGGTCGTCACCCGGTTCGATCGGCAACCGATTGTGGTGCGGTCCGCTTTGGGCCGCTACTTCAATGCTTACCGCGACACCCCTCAGCGCCCGAGCGCTGACTTTAGGCCTGCCTCGCGGTGGATCGCGTAGAACGCGAGACCGACGACGGCGAGGACGGCGATACAGACGAGAATCATGGGTGACACGAGCGCATCCTTCTAACGCCTGCCGCGCGTTCGTGGACACTTCTTGTGAGTTCGAGGACCGACCTTCGCGGGTTCGAACCCGGCTGACTTGCCGCAATGATGGTTGCCGCCACCCTCGCTGACCGTCAGAACGCGCGGCTGGCCTGTAGAACGTGCTCGTTGTTGCCAGCCGATGCTCGCAGTCTACCGCTCAGGCTCTTTAACGGGCCTGAGCTTCGAGCGTGTCGGGGCGTTCGTGGAGGTTAGGCCCGTCCTGGGAGGTCTTGGCCGAAACGGTCAGCCACGCCAGTTGACTTGCGCACTCGCCCGACTCGTGTAAGCCGTGTCAGATACGGCAGCTGTAATTTGTTGTAGTCATGGTTCGAGCGTGACTTCGGGTGTGCGTTCGCCAGGCGTTCTTTGCCTGTGCTCGTTGCCCTGCGGGGGGGGAGGATGAGGCGGAACTCGCTTCCGGCCTGGGGTGTGCTGTCGACTTCGATGCGGGCGCCGATTGACTGTGCTGCCCTGCGTGCGATGGCCAGGCCTAGTCCTGAGCCGCCGGTCGTCCGGTCCCTGGCCTGGTCCGCCCGGTAGAGCCGGTCGAAGATTTTCTCCAGGTGCTCGGCAGCGATGCCGGTTCCGGTGTCGCGGACGGCGATTAGGGCTGCTGTCCGGCGCCTGCGGGCACGGATTTCGACCGTGCCGCCTGGGGGGGTGTACCGGATCGCGTTGGATACGAAGTTGTTCACGACGGTCTCTACCAGGCGGGGGTCGGTGGTCACGGAGACGTGGCCGGCCCGGACGCGGAGAGCTACCCCCGCCTTGTCCGCTGCGAGCTGGAACCGCTGTGCTGTCTGGGCGCAAAGTTCGTTGACATCGATCTGCTCCCGTCGTGCGCTTTGGGTGAGGTCGAGCTGGTTGAGGCTTCGCACGTCGTCGAAAAGCCGCTGGAGCCGGCCGGACTCGTGCACCACGATGCTGGCGGCCTCGGCGCGGTCGGCGGCGGTCCGGACGCTCCCGTCGACCAGGGCGACGGCAAACCCCGACAGGGCGCTGACCGGGGTGGCGACTTCGTGGGCCAGGTCGGCGAGGAAGCGTTTCTGTTCGGTGTCGGTGTGCTGGAGCTGGGTGGCCATGCTGTCAAAGGCCCGGCCCAGGCGGGCGAACTCCTCGGGGCCGGATACCCCCATCCGGGCGGCGAAGTCCCCGGCGGCTAGCCGGTCGGCGGCCTCGATCGCCCTCCCGAGGGGCTTGCGGACGGTGCGCACGAGCAGCGTTGCGGCCAGCCAGGCCTCGGCGATGATCAGCGCGGCGATGACACCCGCCACCAGTGTGCTTTGCGCGAGCCCGCCCGCGGCTGGCGCGCTGTGGTCGTGCAGGATGACCCGCCCTCCCGGGATCGGTGCGCTGACCGTGAGCTCCAGGGGCAGCCGGGCCATCGATGGCCCGGCGAACACCGTACGACCGCCCTGGATGACCACCAGCTGATCGTCGGGCAGGGCTTCCTGCACGGCCCGCAGCTGCGGCGCGCCGTTACCTCGCTGGACCTGGGCGGCGATGGACCGCGCGATCAGGAGGGCTTTGGCGCGGTCGGCGGCAACCTCCGACCCGGCGTTCAGCCGGTCAGTGATGAAGTTCCCTGCCAGGATCGCCACCAGTGCTGTTGCCAGCATCGCCAGCAGCAGCCACACGCGCAGTGATGTCAGCCGTTCAATCATCGGATTCCAACCGGTAGCCCACACCCCGCAACGTCGAGATACGCAAGGCATCCCCGAGTTTGCGGCGCAGCCCGGCGACGTGGACATCAACGGTCTTCTCGCTGACGTAGCGCGACCCCCACGCCGCGTCGAGCAGCTGGTCCCGGGTGCAGACATGCCCCGGGTTGGCCAGCAGCGCCTCCAGCAGGTCGAACTCCCGCCGCGTCAGTTCCACGTCCTGGCCCCGGACGGTGCACCGCCGGGCACGCCGGTCCAGCTCGATCACTCCGGCCCGCAGCGTGCCTGTGTCCGCCTCAAACCCGCGGGCGCGCCGCAGCTGCGCCCGGACCCTGGCGACCACCTCATGCGCCAGGAACGGTTTGACCACATAGTCATCGGCGCCTAGCTCCAGCCCCGCCACGCGGCTGGCCTCTTCCCCCCGCGCGGTCAGCAAAATGATCGGGATTGAGTTGTTCGGCCTGGCCTGCCTGACCACTTCGAACCCGTCAACCTCCGGCAGCATCACATCCAGGATGGCCAGATCGATACCGCCGCGCCGCAGCACCGCCAGGGCTTCGGTTCCGGTGCTGGCCTCTTCCACCGTGAACCCGGCCTTCGTCAGATACAGGCGCAGCAGACGGCGCAGAGGCAGCTCGTCGTCCACGACCAGGATCCGCGCCGCGTTCATGGCGCACATCATCGCACGCCCTGGCCAGCCCCTCGCCTTGCCCTAACCGTTCCCTAACGTGCGGCTCGTAGCGTCGACAGTAACTAGCCAACCACGTGGAGGAGGTTCGAGTTCTCATGACCCCGCTGGTGATAGCCAACTTTCCGATTGCAGTGCTGTTCATCCTGGCCTGGGCCGGCATCCCGCTGTGGATGGTCCTCAAACGACCCGACAGGCGGCCTGACTACTCCGACGCGCGGGCGTATTGCCGCGCCAAGGCGGAACTGAACCGCGCTGCGGAGCCTGCCCGCGAGATCGTCGGGTCCGGTAAGCGCGCTGCCTGACCAGCAGCCTTCCCGGACCCAGCATGCAAGGTGACGCCATGGTGCGGGGCCAGGCCACCGCCACGGCGTCATCTATTCGCCGGGTCTTGGTGATCGACGATGAACAACGCATCCGCAGCTTCACCGCACGGGCGCTCAGCTCAGCCGGATTCGCCGTCACCGAGGCGGCTACCGGCCCCGAAGGGCTCACGGCCGCGCTGAGCGATCACCCCGATCTCGTGCTGCTAGACCTGGCGCTTCCCGGCCTCAGCGGCGAAGACGTGCTCCGCCGCCTCCAGCAGGAGCGCCCCCGTCAAGCAGTCCTCGTGTGGTCGGCAACCGCGGACCGCACTGCCGAACGCCGGTGCCTGGCGCTTGGCGCCCGCGCCTACCTGCACAAGCCAGTGTCCATCAAAGAACTGCTGTCGTGCATTGATACGGCAGGCTCTGACCCGTCGTTTTGAGGTCCATCGCTTGGCAAGCACAGCTACGGCAGCTTGCCGCTCTTTTGTCTGCAGACCCCGTGTTCGCGTGATCTCGCGTCTCTTCTGGCCTGTGTGGATCTTGACGGGCTGACATGGTCATGCGGAGGGGGCGGTGTCTCGATTGCCGGGCCGATGCGGCAAGGAGCCGTTCCTCGACCTCAGCGTCCTCGGCAGCGTGAACGATCCCATTGCGCATCTCAACCAGGGTCTGCAAGTCGTCCTTGACTGCTTTCGATTGAACGAACCGCCCCACCCGGCTAAGGGCTTCGGTCAGGCCGACAGTCCGGATTTTTGCGGGAACCCCGGCGCCTTCAATGCCAAGGAGCGCGATCAGCGAGGTAACGCCGGAGTCGCCTTTCATCTCGGCCAGCAGCGCGGGTGACCGCAGGGCCAGGCATGCCTTTGCCAGGTGCTCCAGGGCTGTTCCAGCATCCAGAGGGACACGCGGCGATTGCCGGCGTGATGGGCTTCGAGCGCGCTAAGTGCGAACTCTCGTGCGCTCACATAGAACGCGTCAGGGCTGAACGAATCGACCATGCCGACGACCTTAGTGCCCGGGATCGGTAGCGATTCCGCACGGACTACGGCTACTGGTTCGATGGACGTTCTTGAGAGGGGAGAGGGACGACAGCCGGCGCTCGGCGTTCGAGCTCGTCGACGTCGATGAGGCCGAAGGCCGGGTCTGAGGAAGAGCGGTACAGGATCCTCCGCTAGGGGTACGACCGGAATACGCCGGAAACCCGCCGTAGATCTTGAAGTGTGCTGGTCAGCGGTCGGTGGGCAGGCTGCCGATCGCGCGTTCGCGGTCGGCCTGGGTGGGCAGGCTGTACCGGCGTGTTTGGTCCAGTCGCTTGTGGCCCATGAGTTCGGCGACGAGGACGATGTCGTGGCCTTGGCGGGAAACTGGTAGAGAGCAATGTTCTAACCACGCTGAATGCCTCAGCCGGAGCGGGCATCTTGAGGGTTATTCCCCTGGTTGGTGATTACGGTCGCGGGCTAGTTCTGCGGCGTAGCGGGCCCAGTC
>JALYVS010000160.1 GCA_030853115.1 Actinomycetota bacterium | reverse complement strand
CCACCCTGCCGGCCGCGACCGCGCGGGCCGCCCAGCTCGGGCTGGCCGGCGCGGCGTTCCCGTGGCGGACCATCAACGGCGAGGAATGCTCGGGCTACTGGCCCGCGGGCGCGGCCGCGTTCCACATAAACGCCGACATCGCCGACGCCGTCATCCGCTACGCCGGCGCCACCGGCGACGAGGCCTTCGAGCGCAGCACCGGCCTGGAACTCCTGGCCCAGACCGCGCGGCTGTGGTGCTCCCTGGGCCACCACGACGCCCACGGCATGTTCCGGATCGACGGGGTCACCGGCCCGGACGAGTACAGCGCCGTCGCCGACAACAACGTCTACACCAACCTGATGGCCCAGCAGAACCTGCGCGCCGCCGCCGACGCCGCGGGCCGCCACCCCGGCCGCGCCGGCGAGCTCGGGATCACCGAGAAGGAGACGGCCCGCTGGCGGGACGCCGCCAGCGCGATGTGCATCCCCTACGACGACACGCTCGGCGTCCACCCCCAGGCAGAAGGCTTCACCAGCCACCAGGGGTGGGATTTCGCCGCCACCACCGCAGATCAGTACCCCTTGCTCTTGCATTTCCCCTACTTCGACCTCTACCGCAAGCAGGTCACCAAGCAAGCCGACCTGGTGCTCGCGATGCACCGACGCGGCGACGCATTCACCCCGGCGCAGAAAGCCCGCAACTTCGCCTACTACGAGCCGCTCACCGTCCGGGACTCCTCGCTGTCCGCCTGCACCCAGGCGGTGCTCGCCGCCGAGACCGGCCACCTGCAGCTGGCCTATGACTACCTCGCCGAGGCGGCCCTGATGGACCTCGATAACCTGGAGCACAACACCCGCTCCGGCCTGCACATCGCCGCCCTGGCCGGCACCTGGATCGCCCTGATCGACGGCCTGGCCGGCCTGCGGGACTCCGGACCGGTCCTGAGCTTCGCCCCCCGCCTCCCCGGCGAGCTGACCCGGCTCGCGTTCAAGATCGTACGGCGGCACCGGACGCTGGCCGTGGACATAACCCCAGCCACAGTGACCTACACCCTGCTCGACGGCCAGCCGATGTGCATCACCCACCACGGGCAGCAGATCACGCTGCCCGCCAGCGACCCGGTCACCTGCCCGATCCCCGTCCTGGCTGCGCCGCCGGCGCCGGCAGCGCAGCCACCGGGACGCGAACCGGCCCGGCGGACCCCCGCACAAAAAACCCGCAGCCTTCCGGGCGGACAGCTGGCCCCACCACCGCCGGCCTGCGACCCGCCGACAGCGGCCAGCGAGGAGCACATCCGCCAAGTCCGGAAGCTCCCCGAACGCAGCCCTCCCGGACCGTCCCGCGGCCCGGGATCATGATCCGGCGCCGCCCGCAGGACGCCGATGGCCTGAGCCGGATGCCATGATCGCAGCCACGCAGGAAAACCTGCCAGTACCCACGGCTAGGGCTCGGGCGGCCCGGGCACTAGGTCTAGGCAATCACGTCAGGGCTAACTTTCCAGTGACCTGCCGACGGCGCAATTCAGGTACGTGAGGAACTGTCATGGAGCTGATTATTGTCCGCCATGGCGAGACCGAATGGACGATATCGGGCCAGTACACCGGCGTTACCGACATCCCCCTGACGCCAAACGGCCGCCGTCAGGCCGTTTCACTGCGGCCCCTTCTTGACTGCGTCTTGTCGGGCCGGACACCTGTCGTTTACTCAAGCCCGCGCGAGCGAGCGGCCGAGACGGCAGAACTCGCTCTCCCCGGCCGCCCGGGCAGTCATCGAGCCGCTTATCTCAGAATACGACTACGGAACGTATGAGAGCCTGACCCCTGATCAGATCTCCGTGCTGAGACCTGGCTGGGATATCTGGCGGGACGGATGCCCTGGCGGAGAATCCCCCAACGACGTCGGATCACGGGCTGGCAAATTCCTGCGAGAGCGCGCAGAGAATACGCCCGCCCCGGTCGTAGTGGTCTCACACGCCCATTTCTCCCGGATCCTCGCGGCAAGGGCGCTTGGCCTTGCCGCCGAGGCCGGTCACCTGTTCGCCAGCGCTACCGCCTCAGTCGCCGTGGTCAGGGATTACCACGGTGAGCGCTGCATCGGGCTGTGGGACGCGTCCGCCGACCTGGTCACCGACCTGATCGCCCGGGCTCAGCTGACCACCCCGCCGCCCGCACCGTAGCGGCCTGAGCCCCGGCAGCGAACAGAATGCGGGCAACCCGGCCGCCGCCTGGGCTGTGGAGTGCCGGAACTCGCGCAGAGCATCTGAGCCCAGCTCCTACCCTTGGCGCTCGCCCTCCTTCGCCTCATCAATGGCCTGCACCGGATCGTGATGCGGCGTCCCGCGCTGAGGGGCACCGGTGCATTCCAGGCCAACTCCTCGGCCGCGGCCACCGCATCGGCGAGGGACCGATCTACCGGATCCTGGCCGCTGCCGGACTCGATCCCGTCCCGCGGTGGGCATCACCCACCTGGCGGCAGTTCCTCGCCTCGCAGGCGTCCGGGATCCTGTCATGCGACTTCGTGCATGTTCCTGATCCGCGACCGCAAGTTCATGTGCGCGGGCGAGGAGGTATTCGTCCGCAACGGATCATGTCACCGCGCGGATTGAACGCCGCCAGGCCGTCCAGGGCCTGATCCGGGGCGACCAGGTCGTTCCGCACGTGGATGACGCTAACGGACCTGCTGCGGCTGGGCGCTGGGCCGGGCTGATCGCCGAGGCCGGCTTGCCGGGCGGCGTAGTGAATCTGTTCCCGGCTACGGCGAGATAGCGGGCGCAGCCCTGACCGCCCATGGAGACGTCGACAAGGCCGCTGTCACCGGCTCGACCGAGGTCGGCAAGCTCATCGCCGCCGCGCCGCCGGGTCCAGCAACCTCAAGAAGCTGATCCTGGAGGCCGGCGGCAAGAGCCCCAGCATCGTCTTCGATGACGCCTCCTTCATCGAGCCCACCGTCCTCTCCAATGCCCGGCCGGACATGAAGGTCGTCTGCGAGGAGATCTTCGGACCGGTCCTGGTCGCCGCCCGTTCAGCGACCTGGACGAGATCGCCGCCGGACCGGCAGGTCGGGCCCTAGAGCTGCCGGCCTCCGCCAGTACGGGGAAGCCGAACGAGCCGCGGGAAGGTAATCTTCCGCGCCCAGGGCGAGTCCGACGACCAAATCGTCCGCCGGGGCGGCGGCGGCGCGCATGCGCGCCCCAACTGCGGCGCCCAGCGGCGGCGAGCCTGCCGCATAGGTCGTCGGCCTGGCATGCCAGCAGGTCACGCTCGAGAACGACGACGTCATAATCGCTGGCCAAAGCCCCGCTCCGCCCGGCGCATCCAGCGTCACGTCGACGTCGGCCTGCGGCCCGCCGACGAGGCCAGGCTGGTTATGATGAGCTGGGCCAGGCCCGACAGCACCGGTGTTAGACGGCCGGGCATGCGCGCGATCCCGTCTCAGCGGCGTGATACGCACGGGAACATCGGCGGCTAGCAGCCCGGCGGCGGCGTTTTCTGGAGCGAATAGCCGTATTCGCTCTCCATCATGTTCAGGACAATTTTGTCGTCGTCCCAGCCCTATAACGCGCGGCTGAGATCGACCGTGTGCCCGCTGAAGCTGGCCGTACTGGGCTGGCGATCGGCGTTGACGGGAGGTGCCGCGTACGGGCTGTCCGCGCGCTTGCGGCGCCAGCACTGGCTGTTATGGATGGCCGAGCGGGCCGCTGCCTGCCCGGAACGGTGCTGTGGCGAGGGGGTCATGCTGGCCGTCTTTGCGGCGGGACCAGGACGTGCCCTGTCCAGGTGGGCCGTGGTCATGTTTTTTCCATCGCCGCGCTGTATTCGCCGCGGCGTGCCGCCCGGTTGCAACTGGCCCGGTGGTACAGGGCTTCCTGCGCCGCCTTCACGTTGGCGTCCTGGCCCTGCCAGATCTGCAGGGCGGGCTGCTGGATCGCGCGGGCAAACGAGAACGCCAGCGCCCAGGGCGCCCCGGCCGGGAAGACCAGGTTCACCGCGTTCAGGTGGGCGGAAGCCAGCTCGCCGGGCTGCCCGCCGGACAAGAACGCGATCCCGGGAACGGCAGCGGGCACAGCCCGCAGCAGGCACGTCACCGTGGCGCGCGCCACCTCGTCCACGCCGTCTTGCCCGGGACACGCTGATCCCGGCAGCACCATGGCGGGCTTGAGGATCACCCCCTCCAGCGTGACCCGCTGCACCTGAAGCTGGGTGAACACCGCCCGCAGCAGCTCCTCGGTGACCTCGGCGCACCGCTGCAGGGTGTGCGCGCCGTCCATGAGCACTTCCGGCTCGACGATGGGTACCAGCCCGGCTTCCTGGCACAGCGCGGCATAGCGTGCCAGCGTGTGCGCGTTGGCCTGGATGCAGCCCCGGCTGGGAATGCCGTCGCCGACGGCGATGACCGCACGCCACTTAGCGAACCGGGCGCCCATCTGCTGATATCCGGCCAGCCGCCCGCGCAGCCCGTCCAGGCCCTCGGTGATCTTCTCGCCCGGGTGCCCGGCCATGTCCTTCGCGCCGGTGTCGACTTTGATGCCCGGGATGATCCCCGCGATAGTGAGCGCCCGGGCGAACGGGGTGCCGTCCCTGGTGCGCTGCCGGATCGTCTCGTCGTAGAGGATCGCGCCGCTGATGGACTCACTGAGGCCGGCCGTGGTCACGATCAGCTCCCGGTAGGCGCGCCGGGCCTCCTCGGTCTGCGCGATCCCCGCCGCCGCGAAGCGCTTGTTGCAGGTCGGGTTGCTCTCATCCATCGCCAGCAGTCCCTTGTCCCCGGCCACCAGCGCCCGCGCGGTGGCCACGACACCCCGGGCGTTCACGCCGGTCCCCGGCCCGCTGCCGTGTGGCCGGCCGGCTGCACCACGGTGCCCCGGGTTCCCCGGACCAGGTCAGCGGCGTCATCGAGCTGGCCGATCATCGCGGGCTTGCCCGTCGCCTCCACGAAACGGCAGGCCGCTTCGACCTTGGGTCCCATTGACCCGGCGGGGAACTTCAGAGCCCGCAGGGCGGCGGGCGTGGTGCGGCCGATGGGCCGGGCTGCGTCCGTGCCGAAGCCGGTCTGCACGCTGGCCACGTCGGTGAGGATCACCAGGGCGTCGGCGCCGAGGTCGCGTGCCAGCAGCGCGGTGCTCAGGTCCTTGTCGACGACCGCCTCAGCGCCGCGGAGGTGGCCGTCGCCGTCCTGGAGTACCGGGGCGCCCCCACCGCCGGCGCAGATCACGATCGCGCCGTCACCGACAAGCGTGGCGATCACCGGGAGCTCCACGATCGCCAGGGGCTCGGGGGAGGCCACGACCCGCCGCCAGTCGGAGCCGTCCTGCCCGATCTGCCAGCCCCGCAGCCCGGCCAGCCTGCGGGCCTCAGCCTCCGGGTAGTCCGGCCCGATGAACTTGGCCGGCCGGTCGAAGGCGGGGTCGTCAGCGGCCACCTTCGTCTGGCAGATCAGGCTGGCTACCTGCCGTCCGGGCAGGGCGTTCCCGAATCCCTGCAGCAGGAAGTAGCCGATCATCCCCTGCGTCTGGGCGACCAGCACATCGAGCGGGTAGGGAAAGGGCAGGGCGGGGTCGGCGGCGCTCTCGTTGGCCAGCAGGCCCACCTGCGGCCCGTCACCGTAGGTGATCACCAGGTCATGGTCGGCGGCCAGCGGGGCCAGGGCCCCGACCGCCACGGCGACGTGCTTCTCCTGGGTCTCCGCCAGCGGGACCTCTCCGCGCTCCAGCAGGGCGTTGCCGCCCACTGCCACGACGACGAGCATCTCAGTTACCGGCTGTGGCGACCATGGCCGCCTTGATCGTGTGGAGCCGGTTCTCCGCCTGGTCGAACACGATCGAAGCGGGAGACTCGAAGACCTCGTCGGTCACTTCGAGGGCGGACAGGCCCCATTTGTCGTGCATCTGCCGGCCTACCTCGGTCTCGGTGTTGTGCAGGGCGGGGAGGCAGTGCATGAACTTCACCTCTGGGTTGCCGGTCGCCTTCATGAGCTCGGCGTTGACCTGGTAGGGCAGCAGCAGCTTGATCCGCTCGCCCCACGCTGCGGCGGGCTCGCCCATCGACACCCAGACGTCGGTGTAGAGGAAGTCGGCCCCCTCGACCGCGGACGTGAGGTCGTCGCCTACCCGGATGCGGGCGCCCGAACGGCGGGCCAGCCCGTCGGCGGTGGCGCGGACCTCGGCGACCGGGAGCAGCGAGGCGGGGGCGGCGATGCGGACGTCGAGGCCGAGCAGCGCGCCGGTCACCAGCAGCGAGTTCGCCGTGTTGTTGCCGGCGTCCCCGCAATAGCAAAGGACCATCTCTTCCAGCGGCTTGGCCGAATGGTCGCGCATGGTCAGGAGATCGGCCAGCATCTGGGTGGGATGCCACTGATCGGTCAGCCCGTTCCATACCGGGACGCCGGCGTAGCGGCCCAGGATTTCCACGGTTTCCTGGGCGAACCCGCGGTATTCGATGCCGTCAAACATCCGCCCGAGTACCCGGGCCGTGTCCTTGGCTGATTCCGCCTCGCCCAGGTGGGTCTCCCCGGGCCCGAGATAAGTCACGTGCGCCCCCTGGTCGTGCGCCCCGACCTCGAACGCCGACAGGGTACGGGTGGAGGGCTTCTCGAAGATGAGGGCGATGTTGAGCCCGGTCATCCGCTGGCGCTCGGTGCCCGCGCGCTTCTCCTGGCGCAGGGCCTCGGCCAAGCCGACGATCGAGAGGAACTCGTCCTTGGTGAAGTCGGCCTCTTTCAGCAGGTTTCTTCCGTGCAGGTCCATGACTGTCATCTCCTGTCGTTCCGCGGTCAGGCCGGGTCGCGCTGTATCGGGCAGGTCATGCACCGGGGTCCGCCCCGGCCCCGGCCCAGTTCGCTGCCCCCGATGCCGACGACCTCGATGCCGTGCTTGCGCAGCATGGTGTTAGTGGGGACGTTGCGTTCGTAGCCGAAGACCACCCCGGGTGCGACCGCCAGGTAGTTGGTCCCGTCGTCCCATTGCTCGCGCTCGGCGGCCCGGATGTCCTCGTCGGTGGCGAGCACCGTGATCTCGTCGACCTCCAGGATCTCGGCCAGGGTGTCCCACAGGCTGTGGTTACGCGAGATCGTGAGCTGGTCCGGCTGGTCGCCCGCGGAGATGGTCCAGCTGCGCAGATGGCGGTCGAAGTAGGGGTAGAGCACGAAGGTGGCGGTGTCGACCATGGACATCACGGTGTCCAGGTGCATGAAGGCATGGCTGTGGGGCAGCTCGATGGCGACCACTGTCGTCGCCTGCCCAGCGTCGAACAAGGCGTGGGCGACCGTCTCGACCGCCATCGGGGTGGACCGTTCTCCCATGCCGATCAGGACGGCGCCGTGGCCGATGACATGGACGTCGCCGCCTTCCAGGTGGGCCGGCTGGTAGTCGCGGTCCTCGCCCCCGTAGTAGGTGACGAAGTCGCCGCCGGCGAACAGCGGGTGGAAGCGGTAGATAGCCCGGCTGTGCAGGGTTTCCCGCTGACGCGCCGGCATGGCCATCGGGTTGACGGTCAGCCCGCCGTACATCCAGCACGAGTTGTCCCGGGTGAACAGGGTGTTAGGCAGCGGGGGGAGGATGAAGTCGTCGGCCCGCAGCATCTCCCACTTCAGGCTGTGCGACCGGTGCGGATGCAGGTCAGCCTTCAGGACGCCGCCGACCAGGGACTCGGCCAGCTTCACCCCGTCCAGGTCCTCGAACAGGTGACGCACCGGCCCGGCCAGCGAGGGACCGAGGATCTCCGGCGTGCACAGCCGGTCCAGGACAAAGGCCCGTCCCTCCGGCACCTCGAGCGTCTCGGCCAGCAGCTGCCCGTAGTAATGCACGAGCACCCCCTTGTCCCGCAGTGCCTCGGCGAAGGCGTCGTGTTCCTCCTTGGCCTTAGGCGCCCACATCACGTCGTCGAACAGCAGGGCACCGATGTTGCCGGGAGTGAGCCTGGATAGTTCCAGGCCCGGCCGGTGGATGATGGCCTGGCGCAGCTGGCCCATCTCGGAGTCGACGCGGAACGTCATAGCGGTTTCCTTCTGCTTGGTGTTTTGTTGCCGTTGGCTATCTGCCGGTTCAGGCCGGCTCGGACAGTTCGCCGGGGGGGATGTCCGCCGGCTCGCTGGCTTCACCGAGACGCTGCCGGCGGGCGTTCAGGAAGGCGTACAAGATGATCCCGGCGAGGATCACGACGAGGGCCTGGTAGACGACCTGGTAGCCCGAGGCGAACGTCACCCACATCGAGAACAGCACGCTCGTCCCGGCGACCAGCAGGTCGCGGGCCAGGGCCCAGCCCTGCACCCGTCGGCGACGGGAGACGAGATAAGTGAGCTGGGCGATGGCCGACATGAAATACGGGATGGCCACGGTGACCACGGTGAGGTCGACCAGGTAGGTGAAGACCGTCAGCCCCGAGCTCGTGTTGTAGCGCCACAACATGAGCAGCGACGGCAGCACCGTCCCGACCACGATGCCGAACCAGGCTGTCCCGTTGCGGTCGGTCCACGCGAACGGCCGGGGGAACAGGTCGTCCTGGGCGATGGCCCGCGACGTCTCGGTAATGATCAGCGTCCAGCCGTTCAGGGCCCCGATGCCGGAGATGACGGCCACGGCCGCGATGAACTGCCCGGCCCACGCGCTGTGGGGGAAGATGGAGTCGAAGGCGTTGACGAACGGCGCCCCGGTCTTGGTGAGCGTGTGATGCGCGACGAGCCCCATCACCGCCGCGGTCACCAGCACGTACAGCATCGCGCTGGCCGCGGTGCCGAGAACCGAGGCGCGGCCGACGTTGCGGCGGGGGTTCTTCACCCGCTTGGCCGTGACCGCGGCTGCCTCGACGCCGATGAACGAGAACAGCGCCACCCCCGCCGCGATCCCGATGCCGCTGTACAGGCTCCCGCCCGAGGCGTTGAAGGGCCCGAAGTCCGCGCTGTGCACGAAGAACCATCCGACGACGCCGACGAACAGCAGCGGGAGGAACTTCAGCACCACGGTGACGTTCTGGAACCATGCCACCTGGCGGACCCCGGCCAGGTTCACGACCGCGGGCACCCACAAGCCCACCAGGGCAATGCCCCAGTTCTCCATGCCGCTCGGATGGGAGAACTTGAACAGCGCGTCGACATAGAACACCCACGACGAGACGATGGCCGCGTTCCCGGCCCAGGCCTGGATCCAGTAGCACCATCCGACGAGATAGCCGGCGAAGTCGCCGAACTCATGCCGGGAGTACGCGTAGAGCCCGCCGTCGCTGTTGGGAACCCGCCTGGAGAGCTGGCCGAACAGCACGGCGAGCAGCATCGCACCGACAGCGATGACCCCGAGCACCGCGATCCCCATGGTGCCGGCCCCGGCCAGCACGGCCGGCATCGTGAACACGCCGGTCCCGACGATGCTGCCGATGACCAGCCCTGTGGCCGAGGTCAGCCCCATGGCATGGGCTTTGTCCTTATTCCGCGCCGACATCGGCGGACCGGGCGGCGGGCCGGGCGGCACGGGCTGCCGGGGCACCAGCCGGTCAACAGGCAGCGACATCGAGTCTCCTTACGGGAAGCAGCGGTCCGGAGCCGAGGCCGGCCCCGCCCTTCGCCCTCGCGGGGAGGGATCCGGAGGGTGAACAGCGAACGCTGAGGTGACGGGGCGAAAGAATCATTAGGGGCGTGAAGCTAGGCGGCCCGGGGCCTACGCCGGGCCCGGAACCCGATGCGAAGGACGATCTGACGATTCTTCCGTTGCCCGAGGCGGGGAAGCGGCTGGAGTCATCAGCCGTGGTCACGATCAGGGCCCGCAAGACGCGCCGCGCCTCCGCAGTCGGCGCGATCCCCGCCCGGGCGAAGCGCTTGTCGCGGGCCGGATTGCTCTCATTCATCGCCAGCAGTCCCTGGTCACCGGTCACCAGCGCCCGCGGTGGCCAGGACCTCCCCGGCGGTCACGCCGGGCCGCCGCCCCAGGTCCAGTTGCGGATTTCGGGCGTGTCCTGGCCGTGGATGTCGATGTACTGGCTGTGCTCGACGAGCTTGTCGCGCATCATCTGCCGCAGGTAGTCGCCGGTGGCGCCGAGTTGCGGGAGCCGGTCGATCACGTCCTGGACCAGGTGGTAGCGGTCCAGGCGGTTCTGCACCCTCATGTCGAACGGCGTGGTGATGGTGCCTTCCTCGTTGTAGCCGCGGACGTGCAGGTTGCGGTTGGTCCGCCGGTAGGTGAGCCGGTGGATCAGCTGCGGGTAGCCGTGGAAGGCGAAGATGATGTGCTTGTCCCGGGTGAACAGCGAGTCGTAGTCGGTGTCGGACAGCCCGTGCGGGTGCTCGCTGGCGGACTGGAGCTTCATCAGGTCCACGACGTTGACCACCCTGATCTTCAGCTCCGGCAGGTACTCGCGGAGGATCGAGACAGCGCCCAGGACTTCCAGGGTCGGGGTGTCCCCGCAGCAGCCCATCACGACGTCGGGCTCGCCGCCCTGGTCGTTGCTGGCCCAGTCCCAGATGCCGATCCCCTCGGTGCAGTGCACGACGGCGGCTTCCATGGTCAGCCACTGCGGCATGGCGCGCTTGCCCGCGACGACGACGTTGACGTAGTGGCGGCTGCGCAGGCAGTGGTCGAAGACCGACAGCAGGGTGTTCGCGTCCGGCGGCAGGTAGACCCGGACGACGTCGGCTTTCTTGTTGACCACGTGGTCGATGAAGCCGGGATCCTGGTGGGTGAAGCCGTTGTGGTCCTGCTGCCAGACATGCGAGGCGAGCAGGTAGTTCAGCGAGGCGATGGGACGCCGCCAGGGCAGCTGGGCGGTGACCTTGAGCCACTTGGCGTGCTGGTTGAACATCGAGTCGACGATGTGGATGAACGCCTCGTAGCAGTTGAACAGGCCGTGCCGGCCGGTCAGCAGGTAGCCTTCCAGCCAGCCTTCGGACTGGTGCTCGGACAGCATGGAGTCCAGCACCCGCCCGTCCGGGGCGAGGAACTCGTCGTTGTCCTGGGTCCGGGCGTCCCACTGGCGGCTGGTGACCTCGAAGACCGCGCCGAGCATGTTCGACAGGGTCTCGTCGGGGCCGAAGACCCGGAAATTCCGCTGCGCCTGGTTCAGCTCGGTCACGTCGCGGAGGAACTCCCCCAGCACGCGGGTGTCCTCGGCTTCTGCCGCACCCGGCGACGGGACGGCCACTGCGCGGGCCCGGAAGTCGGGCATCCGCAGGTCGCGCAGCAGCAGGCCGCCGTTGGCGTGCGGGTTGGCGCCCATCCGCCGGTCCCCCTCGGGCGCGAGGGCGGCCAGCTCCGGGATGAGAGCGCCGTCGGCATCGAACAGCTCTTCCGGCTTGTAGCTGCGCATCCAGCTTTCCAGCTGCGCGACGTGCCCGGGATGAGCGGGATCGACCAGCAGTGGCACCTGGTGCGCGCGGAACGTGCCCTCGATTTGCAGGCCGTCGACGAACTTCGGCCCGGTCCAGCCCTTGGGCGATTTCAGCACGATCATCGGCCAGGGCCGCCGGGTGGTGTCGCCGGTGGCGCGCGCATCACCCTGGATCTTCGCGATGCCGCCGAGGACCTCCTCCAGCGTGGCGGCCATCAGCTGGTGCATCTCCTCCGGGTCCTCGCCCTCCACGAACAGGGGCTCCCACCCGCAGCCGCGCAGGAACTGGCCTAGTTCCTCATCCCCGATGCGGGCCAGCACGGTGGGGTTGCTGATCTTGTAGCCGTTCAGGTGCAGGATCGGCAGCACGGCCCCGTCGCTCACCGGGTTGAGGAACTTGGTGGACTGCCAGGAGGTCGCCAGCGGGCCCGTCTCCGCCTCGCCGTCCCCGATGACGCAGGCCACGACCAGGCCCGGGTTGTCGAACGCGGCCCCGAAGGCGTGGCTGAGCGAGTAGCCGAGCTCGCCGCCCTCGTGGATCGATCCGGGCGTCGTCGGTGCGACGTGGCTGGAGATCCCGCCCGGAAAGGAGAACTGCTTGAACAGCTTCTTCAGCCCGGCCTCGTCCTGGCTGACGTCCGGGTAGACCTCGCTCCAGGTGCCCTCGAGGTAGGTGTTGCCGACCAGTGCCGGGCCGCCGTGCCCGGGCCCGGCGA
>JALYVS010000602.1 GCA_030853115.1 Actinomycetota bacterium | reverse complement strand
CGCCCGACCTCACCGGCACCCGCGCGGTCGCCCAGCCGCACTGCCATCAGCACGCCGTCATGGGCTGGCACGCCGACTCCGCGCTGCTGGCCCGAGCGGGCGCGGAAGTCCGCGCGGTCGGCGGATGCTGCGGGCTGGCCGGCAACTTCGGCGTCGAACGCGGCCACTACGACGTGTCGGCGGCCGTGGCGCAGACCGCCCTGCTGCCCGCCGTGCGCGACGCCCCGCCAGGCGCGGTGGTGCTGGCCGACGGATTCTCCTGCCGCACCCAGCTCGAGCAGCTGGGCCGGGTCTCCAGCCTGCATCTAGCCCAGCTGCTGGCCCGCCACCTGCCGCCGGAGAAGTGAACCGGCTGCGCTGGTCAGATGCGCTGCTCAGATGCGCTGCTCGGTCGCGGGGTCCGGCTTCGCGTCAAAGTACAGGTCGAGCACCCGGCCGAAGACCGGCTCTTCCGGGTCGGCGCGCAGGAAAAGCGTCATCGACGAGCGAAGCTTCTGCGCGTCGATCCCGCCGAAGATCTGCTCCGCCGTGCGGCCGGCCAGGCCCGCCACGATGGTGGCGCATTCGGTCAGCCGCGGCCCGAGCACCGGATGGGCCAGGTACGCACGGGCCTCCGGCAACGACGAGATCGCGTACCTCCTGGATACCGAGCTCTGTCCCAGCCCGGTGATCTGCGGAAACACGAACCACATCCAGTGGCTGACCTTGCTGCCCGCGCGCAGCTCGGCGGTGGCCTGGTGATAGGTACCGTGAGCGTCCTGCGCCGCCACGAAGCGCGCAAGATCATACGGGTCGCTCATTTATCTCAGCTACCGTGCCCCTGAGCGGCGGCGGCCACCGGCTGCCATTCACGCCAGGTCGCCAGCCGGGACTCGTAATCCGCGGTGGCGATGCCGAGCGGCGCCTCGCCGAGGAACAACCGCAGCGGCGGGTCCTGGCTGTCCACGAGCTTCAGCACGGCGTCGCGGGTCGCGCCCGGATCGCCGGGGGTGAAGCGCTTGCCGCGTGATTGCGCCGCCTGCTGGCGGACCGGCTCGTAGGCGGGCAGTTCGGTGGCGTGCTTGGCCGAGGAGCCGGACCAGTCGGTCGAGTAGCCGGCTGGCTCGATGAGGGTGACCTTGACGCCGAACCCGGCCACCTCCTGAGCCAGGCTCTGGCTCATCCCTTCCAGCGCCCACTTGGACGCGTGGTACGCGCCGGTGCTCATGAACGCCGAGATTCCGCCGATCGACGACACCTGCAGGATGTGCCCGCTGCCCTGCTCGCGCAGGTACGGCAGCGCCGCCTGGGTAATCCACAGCGCGCCGAGCACGTTCGTTTCCAGCTGCGCCCGGATTTCGGCCTCACTGATCTCCTCGACCATGCCGAACTGCCCGTAGCCGGCGTTGTTCACGATCACGTCGAGCCGCCCGAAGTGCTCATGGGCCGCCTTGACCGCGGCGAAGCCGGCGTCGCGGTCCGTGACGTCCAGCTGGATCGGCAAGATCGCGTCCCCGTACTTGGCCCGCAGCTCGTCGAGGCTAGCGATATCCCGGGCTGTCGCCGCCACCTTGTCGCCGCGGTCCAGGGCCGCGATCGCCCATTCCCGCCCGAAACCACGCGACGTACCGGTAATGAACCAGGTCTTCATAGGCATGACATGCCTTTCCGTTCTGTCGTTGTTGTCGTCCCTTTAACAACCACCCGAGGCCAGGCCCATTCCCCGCCCCGGCGCCGCGGGGTGCGACGCAGCGGTTCGGCGCGTACGGTATCGGCGACGCGGACCGGCGGCTGACCCGCGGGAGGACCACCCGCCGGCCGGCGGGTGGACCAGTGGCCGGCCCGCAGGTGAACCAGTGGCCGGCCCGCGGGAGGACCTGTCGTGACCTACCCTGGCCGCGGCTGACGACCGCGGTTTGACCTCGCCCCAGGGGCCGGCCCGAAGCTGATGATGCCGGGCGGTGGGCCCGGGATGAGGAGGACGCGTGGAGCTGATGACCAGCGGGGCGTTTGCCCGCGCGTCCGGGCTGTCTCGCAAGGCGCTGCGCCTGTACGACGAGCTTGGCCTGCTGCGGCCGGCCGAGGTCGACCCGGTGTCGCAGTACCGCGGGTACGACCCGGCTCAGCTGGAGCAGGCCCGGCTGGTAGCGTGGCTTCGCCGTCTGGGTATGCCACTGGCCGGTATCCGCGCGGTGAGCACGCTGCCGCGGGTGCAGGCTGCGGCCGAGCTTGCGGCGTACTGGGATCGGGTCGAGGCCGAGACCAAGGCCGGGCGTGAACTTGCGACGTTCCTCATCGGCTACCTGTCTGGAAAGGACATTGCCGTGCGTGATGCTGAGGGGACGCTGGCCGTCCGTTGCGGGGTGCAGTCCGACATCGGCCTGCGCCGCGCGGGTAACGAAGACGCCGCCTACGCCGGGGCCCGGCTACTCGCCGTCGCCGACGGGATGGGCGGCCATGCCGGCGGTGAAGTGGCCAGCGCAGCCGTGATCGAGGCGCTGCGGCCGCTTGATACCGAGGTGCCGGCCGGCGAGCTGCTCAATGCCCTGGACCATGCGGTCCGCCGGGCCGGAACCGCGCTGCGCGACATGGTCAAGAACGACCCGTCCCTGCTCGGCATGGGAACGACGCTGACGGCGCTGCTGTGGTCAGGTTCGCAGCTGGGGCTGGTTCACATCGGCGATTCCCGGGCGTACCTGGTCCGCGACGGTGAGGTGTTCCAGATCACCCATGACCACACCCTCGTTCAGTCCCTGCTGGACGAGGGCAAGATCACGGCCGGCGAGGTGGCCTCGCACCCGCAGCGGTCACTGCTGCTGCAGGCGCTGGGGGCGGGCAGCTTCGAGCCGGACCTGCAGCTGCGCGAGGCCCGTCTCGGCGACCGCTACCTGCTCAGCTCCGACGGCCTGCATCAGGTCGCGGACGCCGAGTCCATCACCCGGGTGCTGCTTACCGTCGCTGATCCTGACCAGGCCGCCAAAGACCTCATCGCGCTGGCCATCGACGGCGGCGGTCCGGACAACATCACCTGCATCGTGGCCGACGTAGTAGCCACCGAGGTCCCGCCGGCCGAGGCTCAGGCGGACGGGGCTCAAGCGGACGGGGCTCAGGCGGACCAGGCTCAGGCGGACGGGGCTCAGTAACGCGCCCGGATGGCCAGGGCCCCGGCGGCGCCGGCCAGGGCCGCGCCGCCCGCGGACGCTACCACCAGCCACCGGCCGGTCCGGGGCAGCTC
>JALYVS010000601.1 GCA_030853115.1 Actinomycetota bacterium | reverse complement strand
CCCCCGGATGCCGCCGCCGCCGTTGGCTCCTGCTCGGGTCCTACTTGCTGTCCGGCTTGTCGCCGTTGACTAGAGCCTTGAAATCGGCGCCTGCCCGGAACTTGGGCACCGAGGACTTCGGCACCTGGATGGTCGCGCCGGTAGCCGGGTTGCGGGCCGTACGCGCGGGACGCTCGCTCTTCTCGAAAACGCCGAACCCGGTGATGGCCACCTTGTCACCGCTCGCGACGGCCGACTGGATTGCCTCGAGCACCGCGTTCACGGCTTCGGTCGCGGATTTCTTGTCCCCCAGCCGTTCCGAGATCGCGTCGATCAGATCACGCTTGTTCATATTTTCTCCTGCGCTTCCCCCACAGGTCGCGTGGGCTCCGATAGTCGGGATCGCGACCTCTGACCTGCCCGAAAGTAGGCGATCCAACGCCGCTGCACAATAACCCTGGCCAGATTGGCCGGCGTGTCGGCCAATATCACCCGGCTGAGCACCCAACCGCTATACGCAATGTAGGCAAATGACGGCTATCCGCTGCCCCGGACCGCACGCCCCGCTCCGCCCGGCCCGGCCCGCGCCGTGCCTCGCGCGTGGGCGGGCGGGTCACGCGGTGACGGGGAGCCAGGCGGGGCGGGAGTGCTCGAAGGCGGTGATGTCGTCGACGTGGCGCAGGGTCAGGCCAATGTCGTCGAGGCCCTCCATCAGCCGCCAGCGGGTGTAGTCGTCGATGTCGAAGGGTGCCTTGATCGCGGCCGCGCCGGCCAGGACGAGGCGGCGGTCGAGGTCTACCGTCACCTCAGTGGCCGGGTCGGCTTCGATGGCGTCCTGCAGGGCGGTCACCGTGACCTCGGGCAACGTGACCGGCAGCAGGCCGGCCTTGGTGGCGTTGGAGCGGAAGATGTCGCCGAACCGCGGCGCGATCACCGCCCGGAAGCCATAGTCGGTCAGCGCCCAGACCGCGTGCTCGCGGGACGACCCGGTGCCGAAATCGTTGCCGGCGACCAGGATCGTCGCGCCGTCGTACCGCGGCTGGTTGAGCACGAAGGACGGGTCCTCGCGCCAGGCGGCGAACAGGCCCTCGCCGAACCCGGCCCGGCTCACCCGCTTCAGGTACTCGGCCGGGATGATCTGGTCGGTGTCCACGTTGGTGCGGCGCAGCGGCACCGCGCGGCCGGCGTGGGTGGTGAACGGTTCCATCGTGAATCTCTCCTTGATCAGGTCAGCGGGCCTAAAGATCGGCGGGTGCGGCGAGGTGACCGGCCACGGCGGTGGCCGCGGCGACCTCGGGCGAGACCAGGTGGGTGCGGCCGCCCTTACCCTGACGGCCCTCGAAGTTGCGGTTGGAGGTCGACGCGCTGCGTTCGCCCGCGCTGAGCTTGTCCGGGTTCATGCCCAGGCACATCGAACAGCCAGCCAGCCGCCACTGCGCGCCGGCCGCGGTGAAGATCGCGTCCAGCCCCTCCTGCTGGGCCTGGGCGCGGACCGCCATCGACCCGGGAACTACCAGCATCCGCACCGACGGCGCCACCTGGCGCCCCCGCAGCACCGCGGCGGCCGCCCGCAGGTCTTCGATCCGGCCGTTGGTGCAGGACCCGACGAAGACCGTGTCCACCGCGACGTCACGCAGCGAGGTGCCTGGCTTGAGGTCCATGTAGGTCAGCGCCCGCTCCGCGGCGGCCCGGGCGTCCGGGTCGGCGAAGGAGGCGGGGTCCGGCACCGACGAAGCGAGCGGCAGCGCCTGGCCCGGGTTGGTGCCCCAGGTCACGTAGGGCGTCAGCGTCCCGGCATCGAGGACGACCTCGTGGTCGAACACCGCGTCTTCATCGCCGGGCAGCGTGCGCCAGTAGTCCAGCGCCGCCTCCCACGCGGCGCCGGAAGGTGCGTGCGGCCTGCCCTGCAGATAGGCGAAGGTCACGTCGTCGGGCGCGACCAGCCCGGCCCGGGCACCGGCTTCGATGGACATGTTGCACAAGGTGAGACGGCCCGCCATGGACAGCGCGCGGACGGCCGGGCCGCGGTATTCCAGCACGTAGCCCTGGCCGCCGCCGGTGCCGATCTTCGCGATGATGGCCAGGATCAGGTCCTTGGCGCTGACGCCCGCGGGCAGCTCGCCGTTGACCGTGATGGCCATGGTCTTGGGCCGCAGCTGCGGCAGCGTCTGGGTGGCGAGCACGTGCTCGACCTCGCTGGTCCCGATGCCGAAGGCCAGGGCGCCGAGCGCGCCGTGGGTCGAGGTATGAGAGTCGCCGCAGACGATCGTCAGGCCCGGCTGGGTCAGCCCGAGCTGCGGCCCGATGACGTGCACGATGCCCTGATCGGCGTCGCCCATCGGGTACAGCCGGACACCGAACTCCGCGCAGTTCTTCCGCAGTGCCTCGACCTGGGTGCGGGACACCGGGTCGGTGAACGGGCTGTCCGGACCGTAGAGGGGGACCGGGGAGGCGGGCGGGGGCGCGCCGGGACCGGTGATGCCGGTGGTCGGCACATTGTGGTCCTCGGTGGCGATGGTCAGGTCGGGACGGCGCACCTTGCGGCTGGCCTCCCGCAGCCCGTCGAAGGCCTGCGGGCTGGTCACCTCGTGCAGCAGGTGGAGGTCGATGTAGAGGAGGTCGGGCTCGCCTGCCGCGCTACGCACCACGTGGGCGTCCCATATTTTCTCGGCAAGCGTACGGCCCATCACGCTCTCTCCTTTCGGTTGCGTCTCGCATCCCGAGACGGCAGTATTCATTAGATGAACAACTCTAGCGGAGTCGGCGTCCTCGACAAGACGGTTTCTGTCCTGTCCGCGCTGGAAGGCGGCCCGGCCTCACTGGCGCAGCTGGTCCAGGCGACCGGCCTGGCCCGGCCGACCGCGCACCGGATCGCGGTCGCGCTGGAGAGCCACCGCATCCTGGCCCGCGACGCCCAGGGCCGGTTCGTCCTCGGCCCGCGGATCAGCGAGCTGGCCGCGGCGGCCGGCGAAGACCGGCTGCTGGTGATCGCGCAGCCGATCTTGATCCAGCTCAGGGACGTCACCGGCGAGAGCGCCCAGCTCTACCGGTCGCACGCCGACTCGCGCGTCTGCGTAGCCGCGGCCGAGCGGTCCAGCGGGCTGCGGGACACCGTGCCGGTCGGGGCCGCGCTGCCGATGACCGCGGGCTCGGCGGCCCAGGTCCTGCTGGCCTGGGAAGAAGGGGGGCGCATGCACCGCGGGCTGCGCGGCGCCAAGTTCACCGCGACCACACTGGCCCAGGTCCGCAGG
>JALYVS010000600.1 GCA_030853115.1 Actinomycetota bacterium | reverse complement strand
GGCCGGGCGGCCGCGGTGGCCAACGGCAGCAGTGCGGCGATGGCAGCCAGGCCTGTCGCCAGGCTGGCCCGCCGCGGGCCGGCTAGGTGCCCGGGTACGCAGGCGCGAGCCGCAAGTGCCGCCCCGCAGGGCAAGATGGCCACGACCTCGTAGGGGTTGGAGCGGACCGGCATGGTCGAGATGATGTACGCCGAGAGGTCTATGACGATCGCGGCGCACAGCAGCTGCTCGGCCCGGCTCGCGGTGCGCCAGGTCCGCGCCACCCGCGCGACGCCAGCCGCTGCGGCCAGCAGGCAGGCGAACCCGAGGATCAGTCCCGCGTCGCGCGTCAGTGCGGATGAGCCTGCGCCGATCCCCGCGCCGAACAGCACGCACATGGCGTGCCAGGCGAGCGTGGCGTTATGCGGCCATTGCCGGGGTCCCGAGATCGCGGTCTTAGGAGCGGCCATCTGATACCCGCCGAAATGCAGCATGACCGCGCGGACCGCCGAGGTCAGCGGTATGGACGCCGCCGCGGCCAGGACATTCGCAGCGTCACCGGTGCGGACCTTCCGTGCGGCCACTGCGCGGTAGCCGCACACCACGATGACCGCCGGCACGGCGACGTAACGGACAGTGGCGTCGCCGACCTGGCCGGCGCACAGGATCGCGAGCAGCAGCGGTGTGGTGTACCTCCGGGCGGGCACCCGGTCGATGAGCAGAAAGGAGACCAGAAGGAACACCGAGGTCCCGGTGTGGTCGGGCGTCCCCAGCACGTACGCCGTGTTCCGCTCGACGCCAAAGATGGCGGTCATCACGGCGATGACGACACCGCAGCGGGCCACCCTGGCCGGGCCGCGGCTGCCGGTGAGGGCCAGGGCTATAGCGCTGACCGTGACCACCAGGTAGATGAGCGCGGCGCCAACATGGTTGGCCAGGTCGGACAGCCCGAAAAAGATCTGAGCCAGCGCGAGCACCGGCAGGTCGAAGGTGTAATACGTCGCGTCGCCGATGATCCACCCGTGCAGCAGCAGGTGACCGTGCCACATGTCCCAGGCTTGCAGCGCGCTGTTCGCCCCGTCCGAAGTCGCGTTCCCGTCAAAGGTGATCCGCAGGTAGAAGGCGAACAGCGCTCCGACGCCGACGATCCACGCCGCCGCCGCCAGCGGGCGGTTTACCCGGCGGTGTCCGGCCGGGCGCTCGACCCGGGTCGGCGCAATCCCCGGTCGCTGGGCAGCGGGCCGGTCTTCATCCGTTGCGCTTCGTCTGGCCCGGACCATGGTTCGAACCATACTGAGAATTTCTCGCTGCTGCACCCGCTAGCCAGGCGGCCGGCCGTACCCGGTGCTGGTCCGGGCCGCGGATCTGCTGACCCGGCCCGGCCGAGCCGGCCGCTAACCCACCCGGATGCTGTTGTCAGTGGGCGACGGGACGTAGCCTTGGCGGGTGGACCGGCGAATATTCGGGATCGAGAACGAGTACGGGGTTACGTGCACCTTCCGCGGGCAGCGGCGGCTGTCGCCGGATGAGGTCGCGCGCTATCTTTTCCGGCGCGTGGTGTCATGGGGGCGAAGCAGCAACGTCTTCCTCAGGAACGGGGCGCGCCTCTACCTCGACGTGGGCAGCCATCCGGAATACGCGACGCCGGAATGCGACAACGTCCTGGATCTCGTGGCGCACGACAAGGCGGGCGAGCGGATCCTGGAGGGACTGCTGGTCGACGCCGACCGGCGGCTGCGCGAGGAGGGTATCGCCGGCGATATCTACCTGTTCAAGAACAACACCGACTCGGCCGGCAACTCCTACGGCTGCCACGAGAACTACCTGGTCGGCAGGCACGGTGAGTTCGGCAGGCTGGCCGACATCTTGATCCCGTTCCTGGTTACCCGCCAGGTCATCTGCGGCGCGGGCAAGGTGCTGCAGACGCCGCGCGGCGCGGTGTACTGCGTGAGCCAGCGAGCCGAGCACATCTGGGAGAGCGTGTCGTCGGCCACCACCAGGTCGCGCCCGATCATCAATACCAGGGACGAGCCGCACGCCGACGCGGAGCGGTTCCGGCGGCTGCACGTGATCGTGGGCGACTCCAACATGAGTGAGACCACGACGCTGCTCAAGGTCGGCGCGACCGACCTGGTGCTGAGGATGATCGAGGCCGGCGCGATCATGCGCGACCTGACCCTGGACAACGCCATCCGTGCGATCCGCGAAGTCAGTCACGATATGACCGGCCGGAGCCGGGTCAGGCTGGCGAACGGGCGTGAGCTCAGTGCCCTGGACATTCAGTACGAATACCTGAACCGGGCCAAGGACTTCACCGACAAGAACGGCGCCGACGCGGTCAGCACGCGGGTCCTGGAGATGTGGGAGCGGACCCTCAGCTCGATCGAGACCGGCAATCTCGACCGGATCGCGCGCGAGATCGACTGGGTCACCAAGTACCAGCTGATCGAGCGCTACCGGGCCAAGCATGACCTGCCGCTGTCCGCGCCCCGCGTCGCCCAGCTCGACCTGGCCTATCACGATGTGCACCGCGGCCGGGGCCTGTACTACCTGCTCCAGCGCGCCGGCGCGGTGGAGCGGGCCGCTCGCGACATCGACATCTTCGAGGCCAAGTCCGTTCCGCCGCAGACCACCCGGGCGAAGCTGCGCGGTGAGTTCATCCGCCGGGCCCAGGAGAAGCGCCGTGACTTCACCGTCGACTGGGTGCACCTGAAGCTGAACGACCAGGCCCAGCGGACCGTCCTGTGCAAGGACCCGTTCCGCTCGGTGGACGAGCGAGTCGAGAAGCTGATCGCCGGCATGTGAGCAGCGTGGCGGCGCACCCACCTCAGCTGCCCGCCGCCGCCGCGAGCGTTATCATGACCAGTGCAAACCTGATTCGCCAGGTTCGCCATCTTTGTTCGGGATCAAGTGCGCTCTGCAGATCAGCTGCTGCTGTCGATAAGTTCATGAGGAAAAATATGATGTGGTGGCCGCGGGGCTCGTGCGCAATCCGGAAGAGGACTGGATGGCAGGACTGACCTCTTCGGAGGATTCAGCGCCGGGTCCGGGTGACCGTCTCGCGGCCGTTACCGTCCCCCGGGGCCTGGCGCGCGAGGAAAAGATCGCCCCGGACCTGGTTACGCGGGTCCTGGCCTGGTCAGCCGTGGTCGCCATCGGCGTGGCCATCCTGGTGATGGTCGGCGTGTCGGCCGCGGGCCCGAGCGCGGCGGTCGCCGCGATGCCGCGGCCTGCGGCGGGCCCGCCGTGGTG
>JALYVS010000159.1 GCA_030853115.1 Actinomycetota bacterium | reverse complement strand
CGCCGGCATGGCCGCCCGGCAGGGTCTGCCAGCGGGCAGCCCAGTAGGCAAGCCCGTGCGCCAGCTCGGCCAGGTGGCTCGGGTCATCGCCGTCCGCCAGCAGGGCACGGACGGCATGGCCGACCCGGATGACCCCGTGCGTGGCGGCGGCCACCACTCCCGGCAGCAGCCGCGGCCACCAGGCATTGAGCACCTCCCGCCACGGCCGCTGGCCGAGCTCCGCGCGGAAGAACGCGGTCCAGTCGGCTACCCGCCGCAGGTCGCCAAGCGCCTCCTGCCAGTCAGACCCGATCGGGCCCAGCCCGCGCGGGAACTCCTCCAGCCGGCGCATGTACCCATCGAGCCAGGAACCCACCAGGTCGCTATGGCCGTGACGGACCATCGCCTCCGCTGCCATCGGCCCGTGGTTGGACAGAAAACCATCGAACTCGGGTCCCGTCACGTGCAGCCGCTCGTAGGCCTCGTCCAGAGCTCCCGCGCTACCTGATGTCACCGTCACACCTCCGCCTGCGTCCGCTGGTGGCACCCGGCATCCGCGTCAGGCGAGCGTGGCCACGCCGCCGTAGACCCAGGCCCGGTCGGCGTTCGGGTCCGGGCGGTCCCCGTCGGGCCGCCAGCGTGAGACCAGGACCAGCCCGGGGTCGACCAGCTCGCGGCCGTTGAACATGCGCAAGATCGCGTCCTTGCTGCGGGGGATGAGCATGGTGCCGCTGCTGTCGGCGACGTCGGCGTTGGCCTGCATCTTTTCAGGCGAGAATTCATCGGTGGCATGCGAGATGACCAGGTAGCTGCCGGGGGCCAGTGCCGCCAGGTACTGCGCCACGACACCGGCCGGGTCGTCGGAATCGGGGATGTGATGCAGGCAGCCGACGAACAGCAAGCCGACCGGCTGGGTGAAGTCGAGCAGCCCGGCGGCGCCGGACATTACCTTCTCGGTGTCGCGCAGGTCGGCCCAGACCACGCTGGTGCCGTCGCTCTTGGCGGTCATGGCGCCCGCGTGGGAGTACACCACAGGGTCGTGGTCCACGTACACCACGCGCGCGCCGGCGTCTTCCGCCTGGGCGATCTCGTGCACGTTAGGGCGGCTCGGCAGCCCGCTGCCGATGTCGAGGAACTGGCGGATCCCGGCGTCGCGCAGGAACCGGACCGCGCGCACCATGAACTGGCGGTTTCCCCGCACCGTGTCCAGGATCTCCGGCATCGCCTGCATCACCTGCTCGGCGGCGGCCCGGTCGGCGGCGAAGTTGTCCTTGCCGCCCAGCCAGTAGTCGTACACCCGCGCCGGATGGGCGACATCGGTGCGTATGTCTGCCGACATCTGGCTCTCCGGTCGGCCCGGTCCGGTCATGCCGCCTCCTTGAACGTCGATGGTTTAGATCATGCCATGGACGAGCAAACACATCGAGACAAATACGGCACAGCCGGTCAACGACTCTGCACCGCCTAGACAGGCCGCATCCCTTGGACAGTCGCCGGATTCCACCGGTCGTCCCCACGCCAGTCAGTATGGCGGCAGGTCAGGGACGATGAATCCGGTCTCGTAGGCGAGAACGACGGCTTGGACGCGGTCGCGAAGGCCGAGTTTGGTGAGGATGCGACCGACATGGGTCTTGACGGTGTTTTCCTCGACGGTCAGCTCCTGCGCGATTTCGGCGTTGGAAAGCCCTTGCGCTATGAGACGCAGGACCTCTCGTTCGCGTGGGGTCAGGGCCGCAAGCTGCTCGGGGGCGGTGGTGCTGGGACGGACGGCGCGCACGAACTGCTGGATGAGCCGGCGGGTAATGACGGGGTCGATGAGGGCGTCACCAGCAGCCACGCTGCGGACGGCGGTCACTAGGTGCTGGCTGGGTGTGTCTTTTAGCAGGAATCCGCTGGCGCCGGCGCGTAGGGCGGTGTAAACGTACTCGTCGGAGTCGAAGGTGGTGAGCATGAGCACGCGGCTGGGGGTGTCGGCAACGATCGCCCGGGCGGCGGTTAGTCCGTCCATGCCCGGCATGCGGACATCCATCAGAACGACTGTCGGGCGGAGCCGGGCGGCCAACGTGATCGCCTCGTGTCCGTCGCCGGCTTCGCCGACGACGGTGATGTCGGGCTCAAGGTCGAGGATGACGTGGAATCCAGCCCGCACGAGCCGCTGGTCGTCGACGACGAGCACCGAGATGTTCGTAGCCGGCGCGGTCACGCCTGCCTGCCTGTCGGCGACGTGGGCGATGTGAGTGGTCGCTGCGGGGTGCGGCCGCCGCCGTAGGGAAAGGCGGCGGTGACGTTCCATCCGCCGGCCGGCGTGGTTGAGGTAGTGAGAGTGCCGCCGCAATCCGAGATGCGTTCGCGCATGCCGGCCAGGCCGTGACCGCCGCCAGTGCGTTCGAGTCCGGAGGTGCCGGCTCGGGGCGGGTCGTTGGCGATCTGGACCTGCACGCGTTCGGCCGGCCCGGACAGGGTGACGTGTATCGGGGCGCCAGGTGCGTGTTTCAGGGCGTTGGTGAGCGCTTCCTGCACCAGCCGGTAGGCGGTGTCGGCGCTGGCCTCGGTGAGACCGCCGAGATCGCCGAGATCGCCGCTGAGCTCACAGGTGATCGACAGACCCGAGGACTGGGCCCGGGTGACGAGTTCTTCGACGACCCGCAAGTCAGCCGAACGAGCGGCGGGCGGGGACTCGGCCAGGAGCTGGACGAGCAGGGTGATCTCGTCACTGGCCTGGCGGGCAGCCTCACTGATCGAGGCGAACGACTCGCCGGCGCGGTGGGGGTCCGTCGCGGTCAGCTTCTCACCGGCGCTGGCCTGTACCACCATCAGGCTCATGCAGTGGGCGATGATGTCGTGCAGCTCGCGGGCGATACGAGCGCGTTCGTAGCGGACCGACTCGGCGGCGTACGCCTCGCGCTCGTCGTCGAGTTCGCGGGCTCGCCGGGTGAGTTGGTGTGCGGCGCGGCGTCGGGAGGCGACCAGCTGGCCAGCGAGCCAGGGCCCGGCGATCAGCATTTCCGGGACGGGATTGAAGGGGGAGGTGCTGAGATTGAGGCCGGCGATCAGGCCGGCCATCCCGGCGACCGCCGCGGCCCACGAGCATCGCGTCCCGAGGGTGAACGAATAGAGGATCGTGGTGAGCCACAGCGAGACGAACACGGCGTCAGCGTTGACCGTCGCCAGATCATGCGTATAGGCGGGCAGCGCGATCAGGACGCTGGCCAGCAGCACGACCGGAAGCGGTTTCCAGCCTCGGAGGGCCACCAGCGCACAGAACGCAAGGACGCACAGCGAACCCGGAACCGAGCTGCCTCGCCGCGGCCAGGCTCCCGGCCGCCCAGCCGGTCAGCGCGACCGCTGCGAGCAGATCCGGCCAGGCCCGCGGAAAGCGCCGGGGCGCCTGCACGACGGTCACGTCGGTCCGGCGCCCAACGGGAGGAGTACGACCGTCTCCCGGCAGCCACTGCGCACTACCGAGCGCAACGAGCCGCCCTGGACAGCAGCCCGCTCCCCCGCTGCGGCCAGGGCCCGCCGCGCGTCGCCCGGGCGCACGCCCGGACCGGTCACGGTCAGCTCCAATGACCCTGGTCCGAAGCACACCTCCACGGTGGCGCGTGCGCTGGCATCGCGGTCCAGGGTGTCGAGAAGGTGCTCGATGATCCGGTAGCTGGACAGTTCCAGGCCGGGCGGCAAGCTACGAGGATCACCGCTGATCCGCAACGAGATATCGGAACGGTCGGCCTCACTGAGCAGCTGCTCAAGCTGAGCCAGCGCCGGGGCGGGCTGAATCGGCACAGTATCCCGCAAGCCCCGCACGACGTGGCGCATGTGAGTCAGCGCGTTCCGGCCGGTGTCCTGTATCGTCACGAACGCCTGCTGGGCCTGGTCGGGCCTCGACTCGAGAACGGCGTGTCCGGCCGCCGCGCTGGCCGCTATCTCTCCGACCCGCTCTCGCAGGAACATGTCGAGGTCGCCGACGATGCGGGTGCGGTCGGCCTCGACGGCCACCTGTGCGGTTCGCTCCCGCTGCTCGTGCAGCTCGGCGGTGCGCGCACGCAACTCGCGCACCGTGGCGTTACGGGACCGAAGCAGCCGCCCGAGCCCGAAGAACACGAGCGCCAGCGGCACCATGATCACGGCGACCGACGGACTGCCCAGCTGCGGGTCCGAGGCGCCTTGACAGATAATGCCCCCGGCGAGCGCGGCCATTGCGAACGCGGCCCGCCGCCGCTCGCAGCGGCTGCCGATCACGAACGCCACATAGAAGACCGCGGGAAGGGCCGCGCCGCAGCGGACCAAGTGTCCGATGAGCCACCAGTTCAACGCGGCGCCGGCCGCGAGAGCGGCAGCTGCCAGCAGCGGCGCCCGGCGGGCGAATATCACCGGACCCGTCACCATCAGCACCGCCAGCGCCGCCGTCCACCCGCCGTCGAGATGCCTGGAGCCGTTCCCGGTGACTAGATACACGGCGTAGCCGCTCAGCAGCACACCGAGCTCGACGTCGGCCACACCCATCTCGTCCACCCCGGATAGCGGGTCGACCAGCCATTTGCGCGGTAGGCGAGTCATCCGGCGCTCCCGTCTGGCGTCATAGGAAGTCTGCCGCAGCCCGCGAATCACCGCAATGCCGCACCCTGCCGCACGTCCCATCGCGCGCGTGCCGCCCGGCGTTCACAAGGTCTCATACTGCTGGGCCGGCTGGCCGGCCGCGGCGCGCTTGGCCGCGTGCCGTGCCCTGATCGTCACGATCCCGAAGCCGGCGCACGTCAGGTAGGAGAGCAGAATCCCCAGGGTTTCCGATCAGCGGGGGGCTTCCCGCCGAGCTGTGATGGCCCGCATACACCGTGCCGCCCTGCTCGCGGAACCACACGAACCCGCAGAGGATCACGATCACCGCGACCGCGACCGCCAGCCCGGCGGCGATCCACGACCGGCGGGCCAGGCCGCCGGGATCGACGCCGCGACGGCGTGCCCCGAGTGCGCCGAGCTGAGCCGCGATGCCCAGCGCAGGCGCCACGATGACTACCTGAACCAGCCAGTACCCGATCGCTGAGGGAAAGTCAGTGACGGTACTGGGCGGGCTGACCGCCCGCCCCGACGCGATGTACCACGACTGATAGACCAAGACGATCAACCACGGAACAGCCATGACCAAAACTGCCCGGCGTCCACGACCTACCACCAGACCAGCGATTACAGCGATGATGAACCCGCAATAGGGGTCATGACATTCTCCTGCGCTCTCTTGCCGCCGCGCGCACCGACTGCGAACCGCCGACTAGATAACGCTAGAAACCAGACGCTGCGCCGTCGTCACCCCTTGGAATGGTCTTCCCCGGCCTTCATAGTCACCAAGGACTACGAATTCCTCCCATAGTCAAGTGCACTTATGTATCTCTATCTTCCTATTGCCTGCGTCCAGGGAACGGCTATGACCCTGTCGACCGTAGGGCTTAAATGACAAGCTGAGCATTTCGTCCAATTTCCGGCGGGGAATCAGGAGTTATCAGGCGGACATGCGTCAGCCCAGGCCCGGTAGACCGCCTGCAAGGCCGCTCGCCGGCCCGCGTTAAACCTTCTTCCAGCATCTGGCGGATCCGCGGCACCTGGTCACGGGCGTCCTGGTCGACCAGCAGCGTCAGCCGGCACCCCAGTCGCGGTCGCGGCTTATCTGGTCATCGAGGCCGAGCACATCCGATCCTGAGCCCAGCCGCGCTGCCGCATACCCCAGCCCTGGCAGGGCCCGGCTCAGCAGCGGCTCCACGACACCGGTGAAAAACCTGCGAGCCAGCTCGGCTCCGCGCAGATCGCGATCAGTCACGACACCAGCCCATCAGATCGGCGGCGGCGCCAGCTGCCCGTTTTCAGGCGGCCGTTCCGGGGCGAGGAGGCCGTTGAGGATCCGCGCGAGGATGTCGCGGTAGCGTTCCGCTGGGTCGGGGGCGGCTCCGGACATACTGGCCTGCTCTGATGATGGCGGTGTGAGCAATTCGGCGAGGCGCGGATGGCGCCCGGTGGCCAGGGCATGGCGGAGGTAGGTGGCGTTGCGCTGCTGCCGGGCTGATCCGCCGGTGAGTTCGTGGTAGACGAACAGGGCGGTGGCGGCGTTGAAGATAGCGAAGGCTTCCAGCTTGACTGCCAGGCCAGCGGGGTGCGGGGCGAGGGCTTCCAGGACGTGCTCGAGCAGGACGAGGCCGTTCGGCCCGAGCGTGGACCGGGTGATGAGCAGGGATGGCAGCCACGGGTGGCGCCGCATGATCACGCGCGCCTGCTCGCCGATGCTGAGCAGGTCAGCCAGCCAGTCACCGGCCGGGGCGGTGAAGACGTACTCAGCACCCGTGGAGTCGATCATCAGGTCGAGCAGGTCCTCCCGGGTATCGACGTAGCGGTACAGGGACGCCGCGCCGGTCCCGAGCGTGGCGGCGATCCGCCGCATGGACACGGCGTCCAGCCCGTCCTGGTCCGCGATAGCGACGGCGACGGCAGTGATCTCCTCGCGGGAACGCTTCGCCGGGCGGCCGGCAGCCGCGTGCTCCGGGCGCATCCAGATGACGTCGCTAGTGCCCTCCCGTGCCATACCAGCCTCCACCAGCCTCGCTTGCGAACACCGTACCCGAACCATTAGCCTACTTTGCGAACGGTGTTTGCGAATTGGCTGGAGGGCTCATGGTGATTCCTGTTTCTGGGCAGGTCCGCTACGCGCGCAATGGCGACGTGCAGATCACCTTCGAGGACCTGGGCGGCGCGGGCGGTGATCCGCTGCTGCTGATCATGGGGCTGGCGGTGTCCCGGTTCTGGTGGCCGGACAGCCTGGTCGCGGACTTCGTAGGCCGTGGTTTTCACGTCGCCGCCTACGATCAGCGTGACGCCGGGCAGTCCACCCATTTCCCGGACGCCGGGACGGCCAGCCCGCTCGCCGCGGTGCTGCACCGGTCCTCGCCGGCTTACACCGCCGAGGATATGACCGATGATGCGGTCGCGGTCCTGGATGCTCTCGGCTGGGACTCGGCGCACCTGTTCGGCCACTCGATGGGCGGGCAGGTGGCCCAGCGTACGGCCTTGCGTCATCGGGAGCGGGTCCGCAGCATCACCTCCTCCGCCGCACTGCCCAGCGACGCCGGCCGTCTGGGCGCCGGACGGTACGTGCGCCTGGGAACGGTGGCCAAGCTGGCCCGGATGAAATTTCCCGAAGGCCGGGAGGGAGACATCGCGCTGGCCGTCGCGGCCATCCGCGTGATCGCGTCAGCCGACTATCCCTTCGATGAGGAGGCGGTGCGCCGGATGGCCGGACGGGACCAGGTCAGCGGCGTCCGGGACACGGCCGCACAAAGCCGCCAGGCCGGGGCTAAATGGCACGGCGGCCGGCTGTCCCGGCTTCACGTGCCAGCCCTGGTGCTGCACGGCGCGGCGGATCCGCTGCTGCGGCCCGCCGCCGGCCGCCGCACCGCAGTGGCGATCAACGGCGCCCGGCTCGTCATCTTGCCCGGGGTCGGGCATTGGCTGCCCGTTGAGGTGTACCCGCAGATAGCTGACGAGGTGCGGGCGCTCGCCGACCGGGCCGGCGCGGCGGCACCGCAGGCCGGGCCGCCCGGCTATCAGCACTAGGTACCGGGCCAGTCCCCATCCCCCGATCCCGGATGACCACCCGCCGGCTCACCGCCGCCATCGCCGCAGCGTGAACACCCAGGACTACCGGCGGAACACCCAGCAGATCACCGGCCAGCTCGCGCGCGAAGACGGTGCCATCGGCATCCTCAGCCACTGCCGCTGCCGCTGTACCAGGCGGCGCGGCCGCTATGGCGCTCTTCAGTCAGGCCGGGCCCGGGCCAGGATTGCCCGGTCGGCTCCGCGCGCTGATCATTACCTGCTTGTGCTGCTCAAAACAGGCGTTCCACGCGGCCGGATCGACCGGCCCATCCGGTCCCAGCTGCCCCTGGTCGAGCAGCTCGAAGACATCCTCGAGCGCCGCCTCGAATCCGTGCCCCGGCGTGACCCGCAGCCGCAGCTGCGTTTCCGCCTCCAGCGCCCGGAAGGAGTGCGCGGTTCCGGGCGGGACGGTCACGTCCTGGCCGATGTCCGCCGTGATGGTGTCCGCCCCGGCCAGGACCTGAACACGGCCCCGCACCACACGGAACTGCTCGACTTGCTCCGGGTGCAGGTGCGGCCCCGGGCCGCTGCCGACGGCGGCCAGGGTGATCAGGTACTCGGCGTGCTCCCCGTGCTCATCCGGCCGGCGCAGGATCTTGACATGTTCCCCGCTCAGCGGGCACTCCAGCGCATCCGGCCCGATCCTCATCGTCGCCCCCCGCGGTGTCTCTGGCTGGCAGCCCAGCGCGAGCGCCGCCGCACGGTTCATGGTAGACCCGTCCTTGCCGGGTACAGCGGCAGTTATTTCGCCGCGGCGGTTTGGCTGTCGGCGGGTCAGCTGCAGGGCGCGATAACTGAGTGCTGCCAGGCGGCTTCTGCAGGGACGTGGATCCAGCCCAGGTGCTCGTGGCCGGCGACCTGAACGGTGACGAGGTGGCAGGCTATGTGGCCGGCTGGGCCGCACAAGCAAGACGTGACCAGGTTGTGGACGTCGTCGGAGACAACGAGCAGGACAGGGCCCTGTGCCGTTTTGAGGGCCGCCTTGACGCGGGGGGCGTCGAGCAGCCGGAAGGCAATGTCCAGGGCTTCGCCGAAGCATCCGTTGTCGTCGTCGTGGACGTTCCCTGTATGCATGACGATGCGAACCCGGAGCCGGCGGTCCCGGCCGCCCGGATCCGGGAGGCTCGCGTTGTAGCCGGCCACAAGCTGCCTGAACACAGGGATGACGAGGTTGGCCAGCAGGGCCTGGTCTGCCGGGTCGATTAGGGCGAGCAGGCCATCGCCGCGGTCGGTGAACTGGTCGCGGCGGCGCGCGCTGACTCCTGCTGAGCGCAGCGCGGCGTCGAACAGTTCGTAGAGCATGGTGCGGAGCTCAGCCTTGACCGGATCGGGCCGGCTGGTGGAGCCCTCAATGTCCAGCGCGGTGATGACCCGGCGGCGGGATGGGCGCAGCGGCTGGTTACGGATCAGCGCCGCGAGCGCGAGCGCTTGCAGCTCTGACCTGAGGGCGGGCATGCTGAGCTGCTCGGCTACGGGCAGGAAGGTATCGAGGACTTCCCTGGCCTTCCGCATTTGCTTGGCCTGCGGCAGGAACTCAAGGGTCTGCATGTTATGCAGCCGGTCGGCCAGCTTAGTGACGACGACCCGGGCGTCGGCGGACATGATCGTCGTCATCACCTGGGTGACCTGGCGTCCCGGGCGCCTGCCGAGGCGATCGAGTGTCATGTGCCCGGCCACCATCGCCGCGATTTCGGTGCCGAAGTCGTGGTTCAGCGCGGCCAGGGTGTACGGGGTGTCCTCGACTGTGTCGTGCAAGATCGCCGCGCACAACGTCTGATCATCGACCTCAACGGTAGAGCTGAGACGGGCAAGGATCATCGCGACCGCTACCGGATGGGTGATGTAGGGATCGCCGCTGTAGCGCAGCTGGCCCTGATGGCACCGGGCTGCGACCTCGCAGGCCCGCTTGATCAACTCGGCGTCAGCGCGCGGCCGCGCAGTTGCGATAACCTCGCAGAACCCTGCGACCAAGCCGCTCCAGGGTGCGCTCATACCGGCCGCAGGACCGATCACCGTAATCCTCCCGGCCAGCAATCACCACTGCGACGCCGTGAGCGGCGCGCGTCGCAGGATCAGCCATCCCGCCGCCGCAACGAGGGACTTCATTCTCAGGATTGTAGATAGATCGGGGCTGCACAGGCTACGGCCGGCGACACGGCGCCCTCAGGAACGCCCTAGGACGACGACGTTGAGGCCTGCCAGGCCCGGCGTAGGCTCGGCGGGCAGGTCCCCGGACGATGAATGGCTGAGCGATGATTCGTCTTACCTGTCGTCAGGCGTCGGTACGGACGCCTGCGGCGGCGCCAGGGAAGGGACCAGGCCTCATGACAGATAGCGAGTACCAGCCGATCACCGTGTCGCGGCGGATGAGCGCACCGGCGAATGAGATCTTCCAGATCCTGGCGGACCCGCGCAACCATCTCGCTCTGGACGGCTCGGGGATGTTGCGGGAAGTGGCATCCGGCACGGTGATCCGCGGGGTTGGGGATGTCTTCGTGATGAGGATGTACTTCACCGAGCTGGGCGATTACCACATGATCAACCATGTCGTCGAGTTTGAGCCGGGACGGTGCATCGGCTGGGAGCCAGAGGCGGGGCCAGGGCACCCGAACGCCGAGCCAGGAGCTGAGCACCCGGCCCGGTGGGGTCAGCGGTGGTCGTTTGAGCTGACACCGGAGGGCCCGGATGCGACCCTCGTGACCGAGATCTTCGACTGCTCCCAGGTGCCCGAGGATGAGCGCGTAGATATCGACTACGGCAACATCTGGGTGGAGAGCATGGCCATGACACTGGAGCAGCTTGACGCGCTGTGTGCCCGGCAAAGAAACCAGCCCAGTCCGTCGTAGGCTCCGCTGGCCGGGAAACGCCGGTGATGGGCCGAATACCTGTTCGTCGTCGCTGCCGCCAAGCAGGAAGATGAACCGTTCCGGGCGGCGAGGCCGAGCCGCGGCTTGACCGGCGAACGTCGAACCTGGCGGGTGACCTCCTCCTACCCGCCGTTGGATGGTCCGAGCGAATAGAACCCGTCAAGAGCGCTTCGCGTCCCCTGGATGGCCTGCGGCCACGCGATCCACCTGGCCTCGGTGTGGTCGGTCACTGCGTTGATCAGACGAGCGGCTGGACACAGAACTCCGGCGAGGACGTACCGAACGTCGCATCATGCGCCGGTTCGGCCGGACTGGAGCGATGTAGCGTGACCTTCGTGGCGGTGAATGCGGAGCAATCCGAGGACTGGAACGGAGCCAGCGGGCGGGAGTTCACCGAGCAGCGTGAGCGGCATGAGCGGATGCTGGGCCGGCTGACGGCGCGGTTGCTGGCCGCTGCGCGAATCCAGGACGGGGAGTACGTTCTCGACGTCGGGTGCGGCTGCGGTGCTACGACTATCCTGGCGGCACGCGCCGCCGGCAGCGGGCGGGCTCTCGGCGCGGACTTTTCCCGGATCCAGGTAGCCGAGGCGCGCCGGCTCGCCGCTGCTGCTGGCGTCGCTAACGTCAGGTTCGAGGTCGCGGACGCCCAGGTGCACCCGTTCGGGGCCGGTATCTTCGACGTGCTGCTGAGCAGGCTCGGCGTGATGTTCTTCGATGACCCCGCGGCGGCGTTCGCCAACCTGAGGAAGGCGCTGCGGCGCGGCGGCCGGCTGGCGTTCCTTTGCTGGCGCACCCGCGAGGAGAACCCCGTTTTTACTACCGGGTTCGCCGGGACCGCGGCCGTACTCGGCCTGCGCGAGATGCCCGGGCCGGGTGCTGCTTTCTCCCTCGCCGGCACCGGCCCGGTGGGCGCGTTGCTGAGCGGTGCGGGATTCGGCGGCATCGAGTTCGCGCAGGCGGACGAGCCGATGCTCATCGGCCGCGACGTCGACGACGTGCTCGAGTACGAGCACGCCTCCCCGGCCGCTACCGGGATCTTGACCGGGCTCAGCCCGGCACAAGCCGCTGAGCTAACCGGACAGGTCCGGGACCGCCTGGCGCGTACGCATCGCCAGCAGGCGTGATCATGCCCGGCGCGGCCTGGCTAGTCTCGGCGCAAGCTGCTGAACCGGCTCTTCGCTGAACCGCATCAACCTCTGCGGCGGGACTCGCTTGCTGATCTGCCAGCTGGCACGCGCCGCGAGATCGTCGCGGAAGTGTGCGCCGCACTTGATGTTGAAGCAGCGACTGCAGGGGACTTGGTTCGATCGGCGGAACCTCTGTGGGACGCGGTGGAGCGAGCCGGGGGTTCGTCGATTCTTGGGCGGGGGCGAGTTCTGCCCCATCTTCCCGCGCGTCCTGGCGTTCATTCGCTCGGGTGCGGTTGGGGACTGACGGCGGAATGTGAGCGCATTCTGACCGAGCTACGACTACTTACTTAGCCGTATGAACGAATCCGACGCGTGAGATCCAGGCGGCCCCGGAACCGGGAGCGAACGCGGGAGTCTCAACGGAGAAACGGCGAACCACCACTACCTCACGGTGTCACTACGCAACGCGGCAGATGC
>JALYVS010000599.1 GCA_030853115.1 Actinomycetota bacterium | reverse complement strand
TCCGGGGCACCTCGAAGGGATGCCCCGGACGCGCGATCGGTATTTTGGCAACCTGCTGCGCACAGGCATGGATACCGTTCCCGGCGTCGTTACCCTAGGCAGAGCCGCCGGGTCATGCCGGTAACCTGTCTACCGGAGTGAAACTATGACCAAGCCTGTTGTCACGGCAACGACCCTGGTCACCGACGATGGGGTCCCGATCGAGGCCATTCATCTCGGACGTGCGGGCGATCTCGCGATCGTGGTCGCACACGGGTTCACGCAGTCGTGGCAGCGGCCCCATGTCTGGCGCATCGCCAACCGGTTCAACCAGGTAGCGGGCGTGCTGACCTTCGATTTCCGTGGTCACGGACGCTCCGGCGGCCTCTCCACGCTGGGTGACCGCGAGATCAAGGACCTCGACGTGGTCGTGGCCTACGCGCGCCAGCTCGGCTACCGGCGGATCGCCACGGTCGGCTTCTCGATGGGCGCGTCGGTCGTTCTCCGGCACGCCGGCCTGATCGGCGGTCTTGACGCGGTGGTCTCGGTCAGCGGCCCGGGCCGGTGGTACTACCGCGGCACAGAAGCCATGCGCCGGGTGCACTTCGCGGCCGAGCACCGGCTCGGCCGGTATGTCGCCAGCCGGTGGCTCAAGACCCGGATCAGCCCGGAAGGCTGGAAGATGGTCCCCGTTCCGCCGGCCGAGGCGGCGGCGCGGATCTCGCCGATCCCGCTGCTGATCGTGCACGGTGACGAGGACCGCTACCTTCCGCCCGAGCACGCGCGCGAACTGTACGGGGCGGCCCGGGAGCCGAAAGACCTGTGGCTGCTGCCAGGCATGGGGCACGCCGAGGCCGCCAGCAGCCAGGATCTCGTCGATCGCATCGGCGGCTGGATCGGCCGGGCGGTCATGCCGTCCCGGGTCCAGGCCGGTGAGCCGGGCGGCATCGGCGCCGGGTTCGTAACCGCGCAGGCCACTCCCAACGCCGCGGCCTGATCCGGGCCCGCGCACGGCCGGTCAGCTGGTTACGTGAGGACCATGACGACCGTCCCAGCCCGGTTACCGGTTTTTGCCAGCGTGTGCGTTAACGATTTTTTTATGACCCGGCAATGATGTTTATGTCGTGTTAACAAGGTTACGGCTAGGTTAAGGCCGATGCTATTTCCCGGATATCCAAGAAAGGCGATTAATGCGCGGGAAATGGCGTGCGGATGGGCCGCGCCGGGGGGCGATATTGAAAGCTGAAGGGACGAAGGTAACGCAATGAGACTTCCGCAGCTAGCAGCCCGGCCGGGCGGCACGAGGTACAGAGCCTTGACCGGCCGGCGGCAGCGCCCGGTCCTGGCTCTGGCGGCGGCCCTGGTCGCCGGGGCAGGCCTGGCCGCGGTGCCCGCGGCCGCCGCGGGAGCGGCGAGCGCGTCAACCGCTCAGCCCGCCTCCTCCATGTGCCCGGGCGCCAACGTGGCCGCCTTCGGTTCCAACGTCTGCGTCTTCAACGACACCATGAGCCAGGCCACCATCCAGGCCGATCTGGACAGTATCGCCACGCAGCAGGTCCCGGTGGCCAGCCAGTTCAGCAGCCAGCGCTATGCCATCTTCTTCCAGCCCGGGACCTACGGGTCGGCCGCCGATCCGCTGGTGTTCCAGGTCGGTTACTACACCGAGGTGGCTGGCCTGGGCTCGATGCCCCAGGACACGGTCATCAACGGGGCCATCGACGTGTTTAACAACCTGTGCACGGCCGGGACCAGTGATTGCAACTCCGACGACAACTTCTGGCGGTCGCTGTCGAACCTGGACCTCAACGTGGACCTGCCGAGCTCGCCGCCGGCCTACGCACCGCCGGTGCTAGATCCCTCCGGCGCCGGCTGCGCCAACAGCGCGGAGATCTGGTCGGCATCTCAAGCTGCTCCGATCAGGCGCGCCATCGTCAACGGCAACGTCGTGTTCCAGGACTACTGCGCGTCGAACAACTACGCCAGCGGCGGCTTCATCGCCGACAGCAAGGTCAGCGGTGCCCTCGACTTCTACGGCAACCAGCAGTACATGGTCCGCAACAGCGCCATCGGCGGAGCGAACGGCTGCCCGCAGGGGCTGTGGAACATGGTCTACTCCGGGGTTCAGGGCGCGCCTTCACCGGTCTTCACCGGCCAGTGCGAGCAGAATACGGTCCTGCCGACCAGCCCGGTGACCGAAGAAGAGCCATTCTTGTCGACCGACTCGGGCGGCAACTACAACGTCTTCGTCCCTGCGGTGCAGGCCAACTCGTCGGGCCCTTCCTGGGCTAGCGGGCAGGAAGCCGGCAGCTCGATTCCGCTGTCGAAGTTCTTCGTGGCCAACCCGGCTACCCCCACCCTGGCGATCACCCTCGCGCTGGCCCTGGGCAAGGACCTCATCCTCACCCCGGGCGTGTACGACCTCAGCCAGCCCATCGTGGTCAGCCGTCCCGGCACCGTGGTCCTGGGCCTGGGCCTGGCCACCCTGGTGCCCCAGCATGGCCAGGCCGCCATGATCGTGCTGCCCAACCGCGGGGTGAAGTTGTCCGGCCTGATCATCGACGCGGGCCCGGTCAACTCACCGGTCCTGCTCTCGGTCGGGCTTCCCGGCAGCAGCTCGGCCAGCGACCCGGACCTGATCCAGGATGTGTTCTTCCGCATCGGCGGCGCCGAGACCACACCGGTCGGGGCGAGCGTGAGCCTGCTCGACAATGCCGGGCACTCGATCATTGATAACGTATGGGCCTGGCGCGCCGACCACGGCAACGCGGTGGGCTGGACCCAGAACACCGCCAGCACCGGGGTCATCGTCACCGCAGCCGACGTGACCGCCTACGGCCTGGCCGTCGAGCACTACCAGAAGAACGAGGTGATCTGGAGCGGCCAGGGCGGCACCGAAGTCTTCTTCCAGAACGAAATGCCCTACGATCCGCCCAGCCAGTCGGCCTGGATGGCAACTCCGAACCAGGATGGTTATCCCGCCTTCGTCGTCAGTCCCTGGGTCACGTCGTTTAAGGGCTACGGCATGGGCAGCTATTCCTTCTTTAACACCGGAGTGGCTATCTACGCCGCCATGGCCTTCCAGGCTCCCGATACACCCGGCGTCCAATTTCAGAACATCTTCACTCGTTTCCTGAATGGGGCAGGCGGTATCAATTCGGTCATCAACGGCACCGGCGCGGCCGTCACGTCCGCCGCACCGGGCCCGAGCGACGTGGTCAGCTACCCCTAGGCGCGTCATCGCGGGCCGGTACCC
>JALYVS010000014.1 GCA_030853115.1 Actinomycetota bacterium | reverse complement strand
AGCGGGTGGAACCGGTGCGTCACCCGAATCCGATCCGGATGCTCAGCATCCGCATCACGCGTAGTCGGCAGCGGGATCGAATAACGTCAGCGAACGCGGCGCGAAAGCCGCCAAGCGACACCAGGCCGTCTCGGGATACTGGCACACCCTCGCCACCCTGGGCCGCTGGTGCCGCATCAGGAGCTACCTCGACTCCGCCGCCGCCCACGGCGTCGCTGCACTCGACGCGATCCGCGGCGCCATCGCAGGAAAACCCTGGCTACCGCCACTCCCCGCCACAGCCTGACGCCAACTTATCGACCCCGTGAATGGACACTTGTGGACGACACAATCGAATGGCGCACCGGTCATCCCCGATTACACAGAACGGCGGGACTGCGCGCGCACGTTCCGACGGTCAGTGATGCTTTGCTACTGCTTAATGGTGGTCATTCCGAATGCAAGGTTCGAGCGGTTTCATGACCGCGAGGGCTTTGTTCGTGCGGGGACACGGCGTCAATGCTGACTCTGGTTAGCTTGCTGCGCTGAGCGGGCGGATGCCGTCGAGTGCGCCGCCCAGCCGGTCCTTCTCGATCTCCAGGTCGTAGCGGGCCTGCAGGTTCAGCCAGAACCGCTCGGAGGTGCCGAAATAGCGGGACAGCCGCAGCGCGGTATCCGCGGTGATGCGTCGCTGGCCGTGCACGATCTCGTTGATCCGCCGGGCCGGGACATCCACCGCCTTCGCCAGCTGGTACTGGGTTACGGCCAGCGGCGTGAGGAACTCCTCGAGCAGGATTTCTCCTGGGTGCACCGGAGGCATGACGGTATCTTCTGCCACGGTTCCTCCCTAGTGATAGTCGACGATCTCGACGTCCTCTGGTCCCGCATCTGACCAGAGGAAGCAGATCCGCCACTGCTGGTTGATCCGGATGCTGTGCTGACCGGCACGGTCTCCGGTGAGCTTCTCCAGCCGGTTGCCCGGCGGGATGAGCAGGTCGGTTAAGGTTTCCGCAGCGTCGAGCATTGCGAGCTTGCGCCAGGCGGTCCGCTGCACCGGCCCGTCGAGCCTGCGTGATCGCTGCCGGTGCCAGATGGCTTCGGTTTCCTTGTCCCGGAATGAGCGCAGCACAGACTCATGATAACGCATCGCGTTATTAACGCAACGCGTCATGGGCGGCAGGGCAGGTGCCGTCCGGTCGTGATAGGAGCGCAGGGCGACACGACCGCCATCGGGCGGCGGCTCTACAGCAGCCGCCGCTCGTTTTACCGACCGCCGGGGAGCCAGGAATGGGAGTCAACGTAGTCAGCCGCCCTCAGACCCAGTGCGACGCACTCAGAATGCTCGAGCAGGTCACGGGCTCGCCGTTCGACTCAGTCCGACGGTGACAGACACCAGGAACCGTCCTGGAATTCCCTGACACGGAAGAGGTCACAAGTTCAAATCTTGTACGGCCCACTAGTACTGACCTGGCCTTTTGATTCTCAAGGCCCTGACAGGCATGATCTCTTCCCTTGGCGGGAGCCAAAACGGAAGAGATCGCTGGTTCAAATCCAGTACGCTGTACGTCTTGAACTGGCATTTTGGTTGAGGAGACTCTGGCAGGCATGGCTTACGAGAGCCAAGCGGGGAGCCAGACCTTCGCCTCGACCACGAGCAATAACGAGACAACGATCGTCACCTAGACCGTCTACCGGCATCAGCTCAGGCCGTGATGACTGGCGGCCCCCTCTTACTGAGGCGGACGTAAGTAGTCCGACTGATCCTGGTTATGCAGTGATATAGCGCAGATGCGGGTCAGCGAAGAATGCGCAGACCAGTCCCGGGCGCTTCTGCAGCCGCCGCAAGGCGCCGATGGCCTTGGATTTGAGATCGGCTTTGCTGGTGACACCGGTCTTGCCGATGCGGTCGTGCTTGACGTTCTTCCAGACCCACTCGTCAGGATTGAGCTCAGGTGAGTAGCCGGGCAGGAAAATCAGCCGGAGCCGGCCCCCGGTAGAGGCAGCGAACTCCTTCGTGGCGATCGCGCGATGCGCGGGATGCCCGTCCACGACGAGATAAACCGGGCCCGGCGCGTCATGCAGCAGCCGCTTGCAGAAATCGGTGAACGTGGCGGCGTTCGTACTGCCCTCATAGACCGCGAACCGCAGCGCGCCTTTCGCGGACACCGCGGAGATCATGTTCACCGGATACCGGGCCCCGGTGTTCTTCACCTCCGGCGTCTGCCCGGCCGGGGACCAGGTGGTCCCCGCGTGGTAGTCCGAGCGGATCCCGGCCTCATCAGCGAAGTAGATGACCGCGCCCGCAGCCTCGGCCTCGGCCCGGATTGCCGGGTAGGTCTCCGTCTTCCACCGTTCCACGGCCTGCGGGTCCTGCTGATAGGCGCGATGCAGGGGCCGCTGCGGCGACATGCCGAGCTTGCGCAGCAGCCGGCCGACGCTGACCGCCGGCAGGGAGACCCTGAATTCACGGCGGATCACCTCGCGGATCATCTCCCGGGTCCACAGCGCGAACTCGAATTGCATCTGCCGGGGATCCTGCCCGGCTATCAGCGCGCAGAGCCGGGACAGCTGCGGGCCGCCCAGCTTCGGCGGGCGGCCGGGCACCGCCCTGGCTTTCAGGGCGTCCTTGCCGCCTTCGCGGTACTTCGCCAGCCAGTCATAGACCGTCTTGCGGTGCAGCCCGAGCGCGGCGGCCACATCCTCCGGGTGCGCGCCTTGCTCGACCTGGCCCACGGCCCGGATCCGCAGCGCCTCAAGAGTCTTGTGATCGAGCTTCCGGCCGTCGTTATCCCGCACGGCTCAATCCTGCCAGATCACGCCATCAGAGTCGGGCTACTTTTGAACTTCTTAGTAACACGATCTTCAAGCTCTGGGCTTGATCCGCTTTGGTTTCGTCCGCCATCTCCGCCGCTACGTAGAAGTGATCCGGACTCCGGCCGTGGATGGACCCTACGCGATCGACAGCCGCTTCCGCGCATCCGCCGCGATCTCGACGGCAACGGGCGCCGACCAGTCTCTCCTGACCCTAGTGTGCCCTCGGCCCGCAACAGCAGCTCGCTGCTTCCTTCCCGTGCTCGTACACCACCTTCCTGTACGTCAGGATTCATTGGCGTGAGCACCTGGCAGCAGACCGCGAGCTTAACGGCGGGATCCTGGCGGCGCGGGGCATCTTTGGCCAGCAGCCGCAGCAAGGTTCTACGCACTCTCGGCTCATGCCCTACCTTGTCACCGGCCGAGCCGGGCGACGAAGTCGTCGCGGCGCTGGCTGACCTCCTTGTCGGCTTTGTTGTAGGCGAGGTGGCCGAACTCGGCTTCCAGCACCGATTCCAGGCTGGCGCCTGCCCCGTTGCGCACGATGGCCTTGGATACGGTCACGGTACGGGCCGGGCTGGCGGCCAGCCGGGAGACAAGCTCCCGGGCCCGGGCCAGCGCGCCACCGTTCTCGGTGACGTCGGTGACCAGGCCACGGGCCGCGGCCTGGCCAGCGTCCAGGCGGCCGTCGAACCACAGCAACCGGGCCGTCTCGTAGCGGCCGAGGCGCTGCTCCAGGAACCAGGCCACGCCCGCGTCCGGGACCAGCCCCCGGGAGACGAACGGGGGCTCGAAGTAGGCCCCGGCCCCGGCCACGATCAGGTCGCAGGCCAGGACCACGGCCCAGGCGGCGCCGACGCAGCAGCCCTCGACGGCGGCCAGCACGGGCTTGGTACAGCGATAGGTGTCGATGACCGTCCGGTGCATGATGGGCAGCAGCGTGCCCTCGGTGCGACCCGCGTTCCAGCGCAGGTCCGCTCCGGCCGAGAAATAGCCGCCGGCCCCGGTCAGGATGACGGCGCGCACGGCCGGGTCCTGGCCGCACTGGCGGATCAGGTCGCCGAGGCGCTGGCAGTCGGCCGGGCGGAGGGCGTTGCGCTTTTCCGGCCGCGTCAAGCTGATGACGGCGGTCCCGTCGGCCAGCTCGAAGGCGACAGCGGGCTCTTCGTTCATGCCCGCTCCCCTACCGCGGCCAGGACGATCCGACGCATGCTCATGATGTGCCGGTAGAACCGGTGCGGGTCGGCCTCCCAGGTGTAGCCGATGCCGCCGTGGACCTGCACGCTCTGCTCGGCCACGAGCAGGCAGTGCTCCAGCGCCGCGCGCAGGGCACGGTCCGCGTGCTCGGGCTCGGAGCAGGCCCAGGCCAGCGCGCTGGCCGCCAGCTCGGCGCTGCAGTGCATGTTGGCCAGCCGGTGCTTGACGGCCTGGAAGGCCCCGATGGGCTGGCCGAACTGCTCGCGCACCTTGGCGTAGGCGACGGCATGTTCCAGCGTGGTCGTGGCGGCGCCCACAGCCTCAGCGGCGGCCAGGATGGCTCCGTCGGCCCGGACCGCGGCCGGAGCCGGGCCCGGGCGGGCGTCGACCAGCGCGATGGGGGCCGAGGCGGCCCAGTCGTCCGATCCGGCCGGGGTCGGTGCCGGGACCAGCCCGTCCGCGGTCAGCACCTGGCTGGCCTGGGCGCCAAAGGGCACCAGCCCCGCGCCCATCTCGGCCACCAGGTAGCTGAGCCGGATTTCGGGCTCCGGCTCGGTGTCTGCGGACCGCCGGACCGCGAGCGTGGTGATGAACGGCAGCGGGACCAGGTACCGCCCCCAGACCTGCGCGAACGCGGTCAGGTCGTAGAGCGAGAACTCGCTGTCCGGCGGGTCGGCGATCACCGTCCAGCCGTCGCGGACCAGCTCGTGCCATAGCGGGTTCCAGTCCCGCGCGAAGTAGTCGTCGCCCAGGGTGCCCGAGGCCCGGCCCTGGAGCAGGTCGGCGAACCCGACCACGGCCTCGGCGCACAGGCCGGTGGTGATCAACTGGGCTGTCATGGTCCGTGCTGGCATCGTCCGTCCCTTACCTCGGCAGTCCGAGGACTCGCTCGCTGATGATGTTGCGCTGGATCTCGGCCGACCCGGAGGCGATCGTGTTGGACCGGGCGTCCAGCTCCAGGTACCGCCACTGCTCCAAGTGCTCCGGGCAGGCCAGCTCGAACCCGGTCCGGACTGTGTCCTGGGTCAGCTCGCTGGTGACCAGGCGCATGATCATCCGGGAGGGCAGCGAGTTGCGGTCCGCCGCGGTGCTCTCCATAGCCCGCATGACGTGCCAGCGGATGACCTCCACCCGGTCACGCAGCTGGTCGGCTTCGGCCTGGGCCCATGGCCGCCCGCGAGCGCAGTGGTCGAGCAGCTTGAGCATCTCGGACAGCTCGTTGAGGGTCAGGGCCGCGAATCCGCCGCCGCGTTCGGCGGTCAGGATGGTCATGGCCACCCGCCAGCCCTCGCCCTCCGCACCGATCCGGCAGTCCACCGGGACATCGGCGTCGTCGTAGAACACCTCGTTGAACTCGCTGTCGCCGCTGATCTGCCGGATCCGCCGCGGCTTGACCCCGGGCTGGTGCATCGGCATCGCGAACATGGTCAGCCCGCGGTGCCGGTTCTCCTGGCTGGCGGTACGGGCGATGAGCAGGCACCAGTCGGCGTAGTGGCCGAAGCTGGTCCAGGTCTTCTGCCCGTTGATCCGGTAGATGTCACCGTCGCGGCGCGCGCTGGTCTGCACCCCAGCCAGATCCGAACCGGCGTTCGGCTCGGAAAAGCCCTGGCACCAGATGTCCTCCTGGTTCAGGATCCGCGGCAGGAAGCGGGCCTTCTGCTCGTCGGTGCCGTGCCCCATGAAAGCGGGCGCGGCCAGCAGCCGGCCGACCCGGCCCAGGCCTTCCGGGGCCCCGGCCGCCGCACACTCCTCGGCGAGCACGAATTCCTCGATCACGCCCAGCCCCCGGCCGCCATAGGCCACCGGCCAGGACAGGCAGTTGTAGCCGCCCCGGACGATCTCGTCCTCCCAGGCCCGGCGCAGGGATATGTCGGCCTGCAGGCCGAAGCTGAACTGCTCGGCGTACTTGGGTGCGACCTGGGCCAGCCACTCCCGCAGCTCCGCCCGGAACGCGGTCACGGACGGGTCGCCGAAGCTGGTCGCGGGCTGAGCCGCCGCGGTGTGGCCGGCCATTGGGCTCACCACCCGATCCAGTTCAGGATGCCTTGGCCCATGACCTTCTCCAGGTCGGAACCGGACAGGAAGTCCAGATGCTCGGTAAACATGGTGATGGCCTCGCCGTAACGGTCGGGCTGCCGGGTCATGTCGCTGCCCCAGAACATCCGGTCGGGGCCGAAGGCGTCGAAGACCTCATGCAGCGGCTGGTACAGGTCCCGGTGCGGATAGGCCTCGGCCGAGTGGTTCTGCAAGGCGCTGGCCTTGACCGCGACGTTGGGCCGGCTGGCCAGCGGCAGCAGCTGCTTGACCACCCCGCTGATGACCGCCTCATCCTTGTCCTCGACGAACAGGCCGAGGTGATCGATGGTGATCTTCAGGTCCGGGTAGCGATCGGCTACCTGGCCGACCTCGGTGAGCTGCTCAGGCGCCCAGATCATCACCGGGATCTGCAGTTCCTGGGCTACGGGCCAGTACCAGTCGGCCGTCCCGTCCCGGAGCCAGGACGGGTCCCGGAACGGCGGGAAGCTGAGCCGGGCCCCGGTGTAGCCGAGCGACTTCCACTGCCGGGCGGTCTCGCGGGACTCGGGCTTGGTCAGCCCGGGGATACCCATGACCTTGAACTTGCCCGGCCAGCGGCGCGCGGCGTCCAGGCACTCCTGGTTACCCGCCGACCCGGCCGGCACCAGGTAGGCCCGGCTCACACCGGCCTGATCCATCGCCGCGACCACCCGCTCGACGTCGATGATCATCTGGCCGACCCGCTGGGCATGCTCCTGCGCGTTTGGTCCGAACAGGTGAATCTGCGCGTCCACGATCAACACTGCGAAACTCCTCTCGCCTATTTCCGAACCAGCAGCACGTCGGCGACTCGAGGGCCGGCGTCGGTGAGGATGACCGGGTTCAGCTCGACGGTGGCGTAGTCCGCCAGGCTTCCGCCGGTGAACTCGGTGGCCAGCTGCCCGATCAGCTGCGCGGTCGCGGTCGCGGTGGCCGGGGATAGCCCGTACAGGCCTAGCCCGGCCAGGGCCGCCTCGGCCCGCTCGGGCGGCAGGTCGAGCAGGACCGGCCGCTGCTCCTCGACGTTCACCCCGCCACGGGCCAGCGCCACGTACGACCCGTACCAGGCGTCGCGGCTGAAGCCCACCAGCAGCTCAGGACCGAAGGCCATCTCCTCGATAAGCAAGCCCTCCACGACCTCGGCCGGGAATCCGGCCTGGGCCAGGTTGGCCAGGATGATGTCCCGGGCCGCGATTACCTCGGCGGCGTCGCGGCAGCCGACCACAACCGCGCCCAGCCGGGCCCGGTGGGCCAGGCCGGGCACCACCGCCTTGACCACGCACGGATAGCTGACGTCCGGCGGAGCCTCGAACGCGGGTGTCCACAGGGTCCCGCCCACTATTGGTACGTCGAGCCGACCCAGGATCTCGCGGCCCTCGGCCTCGCCCACGAGCACCCCCGCCGGTCCGGCGGCGGCGGACGTAGCGGCGCTGCTGGCCGGGGCGGCTTCGGCCGCGGGCCCGCTACCGGCCGGGTACAGATGGGCCAGGGCCGCGATGGTGGAGTGCAGGCCGAGGACAACCAGCATCTCGGGGTGCTTGCGCTGGTACTCGCGCATCCACGGAGTCCAGCGCTGGAGGTTGGCCGTGCACAGCAGGGTGGGCGTGCCAGTCAGCCGGGTGAGCGCGCAATACCGGTCCAGGGTCACCTCGTGCAGCTCCCGGCCGTCGTCACCGGCTGGGAAGGTCAGCGACCACGGGACCAGTACGACGGCGACGTCTGGATCGCGGTAGACCTGCTCGTAGGCCTGGTCAATGGCGCCTGGCGGTTTGGGCGCGGCGGTCAGGTCGACCGGGTTCTCCACGTAGGCCCCGGCCGGCGCGGTGTCCCGCAGCAGAGTGAGCGTCTCGGCCGAGAACTCGGCCAGCCGGGCTCCGCCCGCCTGGAGGTTGTCCGAGACCACCGCCGCGGTGCCGCCGGACCCCTCCAGTACTCCCAGGCCGCCCGCCTTGGCCTGATAGGACTGCAGGTGGTCCAAGACGGTGACGGTGCGCACTAGCTCCTCGGCGTCGTGCACGCGGATGACCCCGTGTGCCCGCAGCAGCTCGTCCATGACCCGGTCCGTGCCCGCCACCGAGGCGGTGTGGGACAGCGCGATCCGGGCGCTGCGCTCGGAGCTGCCCGCCTTGAGCAGCACGATCCGCTTGCCCGCGTCCCGGGCCGCGGTCAGCGCCGCCTCCACCCGCTCGCGGCTGGCTGGGCCGAAACTCTCCACGTACCCGCAGATGATCGTGGTGGTCTCCCGGGTCACCAGGTACTCCAGTGCGTCGGTGACATGGAAGGCGGCCCCGTTGCCGATCGACACGCCCCAGTCGGCGCCGACGCCGTCACAGATTAGGCCCCCGGTGATCGAGGAGAGCAAGGAGCCGCTCTGGGAGATGATCGAGACGTTTCCCACCGCCAGGTCCAGCGGCAACGGCACCGAGAGCGGGCACAGGCCGGACCTGAAGTCGGCGAAACCTAGGCCGTTCGGTCCGTAGAGGCGGATCGAGGTGCCCGCCACCACACTCGCCAATTCCTCCTGAAGCGCCTGGCCCTCGGCCGTGCCGCGCTCGGCGAACCCGTCGGCGATGGTCACGATGTGCTCGATCCCCATGGCCACCGAGGTGCGGGCCAGCTCGATGGTCTCCCGGGTGCCGGTGGCCAGCACCACGGCGTCGGGCCGGTCCGGCAGCTCATCCAGGGACGGGAAGGCCGGGATGCCCACGACCTCCTGGCGTGTCCGGCTGACCGGCCAGATCGCGCCGGGGTAGCCCCAGCCGCCGATGTTAGCCGTGAGCAGGTTGGTCCACAGGCTGCCGGGCCTGGCTCCGACGATCGCTACCCCGGTTCCGTTCACGGCGCGTTCACCGGCCCTTCATGCGGGCTAGGGCGGCGTGCAGCGTGTCCCGGGCCTCCTGGGTCTCGCCCAGCCGCAGCGTGAACATCTGCTCGTAGGCGTAGCCGGCGCTGAGCGGCAGCTCCTCACACCCGTTTATCGCCTCCTTGGCCAGCCGCAGTGCCTGCGGGCCCTTGGCCGCGATGACCCCGGCCAGGTCCATGGCGGCCTGGGGTAGCTCTTCCGGCGGGACAAGCCGGTTGTAAACGCCGAGCCGGAGCGCGTCCTGCGCGGGCAGGGGCTGTCCGGTGAAGTACATCTCGCGGATGATCCCCTGCGGCAGCAGTCGCATCCAGTGCCGGGCGCCGCCGCAGCGGCCGACGTTGATCTCGGGCAGGGAGATCGACGCGCGCGGGGTACCGAGCCTGATGTCGCAGACCGAGATGAGCGCGGCCCCGGCCCCGATGGCCGGGCCATTGACTGCGGCGATGGTCACCTGTGGCAGCCCGTGGATGGAATCCAGCATCTGCCGCGCGATCCGCTGCCGGGTAATATCCGACAGCTCAGAACGGCCTTCGGCGATGGCTGTGACCTCGTTCAGGTCGGCCCCGGCGCAGAAGATCCGCTCCAGCCCGGAACGCAGCACCACGACCCGGACCTCGCCACGCCCGGCGAGGTCCCTGAACGCGTCCCTGATCTGCTGGTAGGCCACGGTGCTAAGAGCGTTGACCGGCGGCCTGCCGAGCGTGACGGTGACGATACCGGGCCCGGCATCGGCCACCGTGATTGCGCTGTCGGTCCCGTTTACTGAGGGTGTCCCCATCCGGTACTCAGCTCTCCCTTTCCTGGAACTCCTGGATCGCGCCCTTGAGGCCCTTGGTCTTGATGAGATCGCTCAGCTCGGTGACGGCCGGGCTGTAGTGGAGCAGCGCGTCGGTCTCGGCGCCCATCGACATGGCGCTGCGAAAGCCCTGGATCTCGGCCACCCGGTTGATCGCGTGCTTCTTCATCCGCAGGATTTCCAGCGGGACCTTGGAGATCTCCCGGGCCAGGCTGGTGACGTTGTCCCACAGCTCCTCTTCGGGCACCGCGTAGTTGGCCCAGCCCCAGTCGGCGGAGGTGGTGCCGGACATCTGGCTGCCCGCGACGAACGACATCTGCTTAGCCCGCTTGGGTCCGACCAGGAACGACCACATGGGTGAGATGAGGCCGCCGCCGACCGGGATCGACGGCCAGCCGATCTTCGCGTTCTCGGCGACCACGGTGATGTCGCAGTAGATGCACAGCTGGGTCGCCCCGGCCAGGCAGTACCCGTGCACCGCGGCAATGACCGGCTTGGGCAGGTCCCACAGCCGCTCGAACAGCTTGATGTGGCCGAGGATCCGGTCGTAGTCCTGCACCGGGGTGCGCTCTTCGGCGATCTCCGACTCGTCCCGCTTCAGGTCGTATCCGGCCGAGAAGGCCCGGCCGGCGCCGCGGATGATCATGACGCGGACGCCGGGATCGGCGCCGAGTTCGTCGATTACCTCCCCGAACCGGTGCAGCAGGGCAGTGTTCATCGCGTTCAGCCGCTCCGGGCGGTTGAGCGTGATCCAGGCGAGGCCGCCATCCCGCTCGACGAGTACCTCACTGTCGTTTTCCGCCATTAGGTTCTCCGCCTTCTTGGTCGTGGCCCGCCGACGCGGCAGGCCGGTCGTCGTTCACGCCGAGCCCGAGGAAACGGCGCAGGGTTTCTGGAGAGTCCCGCAGCTCGCTAGCCGGCTGCTGGGCCACCACCCGGCCGTTCTCGAAGACGATGGCGCGGCTGGAGATGTCCAGAGCGAAGGCCAGGTTTGATTCGGCCATGACGACCGAGACCCCGAACCTGGCCGGCAGCTGGCTGATCTGCTCACTGAGGTTGTCCATGATCACCGGGGCCAGCCCTTCGGTGGGTTCGTCCAGCAGCAACACCCGGGGCCGGGAGGCCAGGCCACGGCCAATGGCCACCACCTGCTGCTGGCCGCCGCTCAGCTCCTTGCCGTACCGCCGGCGCAGGTCGGCCAGCATGGGGAAGGCTTCGAAGATCTCCCCCACCCGCCCGGTCACCTCCCGCCGCGGCGCGCGGATGCCGAGCCGGATGTTCTCCTCTACCGACAGGTTCGCGAAGATCCTCCGGTCATCGGGTACCCAGGCCACGCCGCGCCGGAACCGCTGGTAGGCGGCCTGAGCGCCCAGGTCCTGACCGTCCAGGCGGACCGATCCGCGGGCCCGGCAGATCACCCCCGCGCAGGACCGCAGCGCGGTCGTCTTGCCGGCCCCGTTGCGGCCAAGCAGGGCGATGATCTCGTGATCGTCGACCTCGAATCCGGCGCCGAACAGGGCCTGCGCGGTCCCGTACCAAGCGGACAGGTCGTGGGCTTCAAACCGCATCGCTCACCAGTCCTCCACCGACGCCTGCGAGGCGTACCGCTGCCCGAGGTAGGCGGCCTGGGCCTGCGGGCTTTCCCGGATATGCGCAGGCGTCCCGGTCAGGACCAGGCGGCCCTCGACCATCAGGGCCACCGTGTCGGCCAGGCCAAAGACGACGCTCATGTCGTGCGCGGTGAACACGATGCTCAGCTCGGGTTCCTCGCGATGGATCTCGGCCAAGGTCCTGACCGCGGCCACCACGTCTTCTGGTCCCATCCCGGCCGTGGGCTCGTCCAGTAGCAGCAGGGTGGGCCGCTGGACCAGGGCCATGCCGATGTCTAGGCGCTTGCGCTCGCCCTGGGACAGACCGCCGGCCAGCTGCCCTGCCAGCGGGGCCAGGCCGAGCCGGTCCGCCACTGACGCCACCCGGAGCGCGGGCCGGTCGCCGTCCCGGACTCGCTTGGTCCAGCGCAACGCCAGTCCCGCGGCCGCGGCCGCGGCCAGGATGAGGTTCTCGCGCACGGTCAGCCGCTCCATCACCTGCGCGACTTGGAAGGTGCGGCTCACCCCGGCCCGGGCCCGGCGGGCCACCGCCAGGGCCCCGATGTTCCGCCCGTCCAACTCGATCCGGCCGCCGTCCTGGCGCAGGTCTCCCGAGATAAGGCCGAACAGCGTGGTCTTGCCCGCGCCGTTGGGCCCGATCACGGCCAGGATCTCACCGGCCCGGCAGGTCAGCTCGACGTCGTCGACCGCCTTCACGCCGCCGTAGGATTTGTGGACGCCGCGGACCTCCAGCCGCGGCCTGACCTGCGCGGTGTCCGCGGTCACGACGGATCACCGCCGCCGGACAGGGGCCTTCGCCGCCGGAGGTCGCGCAGCCGCGTTTTCTCCAGCCAGGCCCGCGTCCAGGAAGAGTCGCCGACCAGGCTGGCCACCCCGGCGATACCGCCCGGGAAGATCAGCACGACCAGCAGCAGGACGATGCCGAGGTACAGGTTGGCGCTGGCTGACCCGGCGAATCCGGCCGTGGTCAGCCAGGTGTACAGGGCCGCCCCGAGCGCTGGGCCCCAGAAACTGTACATCCCGCCGACCAGGCACATCACCACTACGTCGCCGGAGAAGGACCAGTTCAGCAGCGAGCTGGACACGGTGGTCTGCTGCTGGGCGAACAGGGCGCCGGCAATGCCGGCGAAGCAGCCGGCCACGCTGAAGGCGACGGCGTGGATGCCGGCCACCGGCACGCCCAGGGACCCGGACCGACGGCCGTTATCCCGCACCCCGGCCATGCTCAGGCCGAGGTAGGAGGACCGTAGCCAGCTCAGCGCGAGCACGCACAGGCCGACCATGACCACGGTGTAGCAGGCGAACGTGCGGTAGTCGGCGGCGACATTGACCGAGCCGATCCGGCCGGGGCTGACCCCGTACAGGCCGGTCTCCCCGCCGAGGGAGGTGGTCAGGTTGACCACCTCGTACAGCACCTGGCCGATGACCAGGGTGAGGATGGCGAAGGACAAACCGCTGCTGCGCCGGGTGATCATGCTCACGGCCAGCGCCGCCACCGCGGCCAGCAGGCCGGCGGCCAGCACGGACAGCGGCGCGGGCCACGACTTCTCCGGGCTGAAGCTGACGAAATAAGCGCCGATCCCGAAGAACGCGGCCTGGCCGAACGAGGCGCGGCCGGTCCAGCCGAACAGCACGTTGGTGCTCAGCGCAAACAGGCCGTAGATCCAGATGAGCGACCAGGTGAACAGGTTCACCCCGCTGAGCAGCAGGGTGCCGGCCACGCCGATCACCACGATCAGGATCAGCGCCCGCCACAGCGAGGTCCGGTTCAGCCGTTCCGCGGCCAGCCCGCGCGGCTCGGCGCCTGTCCCGCCGGGCGCAGCCGGCGCGGGCCGGGTGAACAGGGACGCTCGTACCACCTGCATGCTTTTTCTTTCTGTCATCGGCTAGGCCCGTCAGGCCAGGGCCGCGCGCCGGCCGGCGGCCCCGAAGATGCCGTATGGCCGCACCAGCATGACAGCGCCGATCGCGATGTATACGCCGTAGTCGAGCAGGCCCGGAGCGGCGTAGACGAGGATGGCGTCGACTAGGCTGATGAGCAGCGCGCCCAGCACGGCGCCCTCGACGGAACCCAGCCCGCCGATGATGATGGCGCCGAAGCTCTGGATGATGAACGTCAGCGCCAGGCTGGGGTCGATGGAGACGGTCGGGGCCAGCATGCTGCCGGCCAGCCCAGCCAGCAGGCCACCGACGGCGAACACGCCGAGAGCGACGCGGCTGACGTTAACGCCCATGGCCTCGGCCATGACCCGGTCATCCGCGGTGGCCTTGATGGCCGCCCCGGCCCGGGTCCACCGCAGGGCGGCGGCCAGGGCCAGGCCGATGACCGCCGCCACCACGATGAGCACCAGGTTGTAGCTGGCCACCTGGTTGCCGAAGACCCCGACCACCCCGCCCAGGCCGTGCGCCTGGGCCAGGGTGCGCGGGTTCGAACCCCAGACCAGCTGGACCAGCCCGTTCAGGATCAGCAGCAGGGCGAACGACGCCAGGAGCCCAACGACCTCCGGGGAGCCGTACAGGCGGCGGAATACGACCCGTTCGGTGATGACCGACAACACCGCGACGGCCAGCCCCACCACCAGCACGGCGCCTGCGAAGACGGGCACCGTCACCGAGCGCCCGGACAACAGCGACGCGACCAGGAAGGCCCCGATCATGAACAGCGCGCCGTGCGCGAAGTTCAGCACCCGCATCACGCTGAAGATCAGCGTGAGCCCGCTCGCGATCAGGAACAGTGGCAACCCGGTGGCCAGGGTAGCCAGGATGACCGGCACGATGTCATTCACCGAGGTCTCCCGCCGGGCCTAGGACCCGGATCCGGACTTGGAGATCTGCCCGGACTGCGGGTTGACCAGATCCCACTTGAGCAACTTCAGCTTGGTGTCCGAGGACGCGTCCCCGATGGTCTGGAAGACGAGCACCGGCGTGGTCGACTCATGTGTCTGCGGGTCGAACTTCACCTGTCCCAGCGGACCGTCGAAGGTAACCTGGTCCATGGCCGTCGCGACCGCGGCCGGGTCAGCGGATTTGGCCTTGTCGATGGCCTGCGCGTAAGCCAGCACGCTCATGTAGGTGTCGTAGGACCAGTCGTTCGGGAAGCCGTCGGCGGGCTTGAGCGCGTCGTACTGCTGGACGAACTGAGTGTTGAGCGTGCTGTTGTTCACCGTCGGGTAGTACTCGTAGGCGTCCCAGACCTGCGGGGCGGCGCCGTTCAGGGCCCCGCCGCTGGAGACGTAGCCGCCGTTGGTGAACACGACCTCGTACTTGCTGGTCAGGTGGAACGGGGCGGCCTGCTTCAGGAAGGCGGTGGTGCCCGCGCCGTAGGTAACCAGGAACAGGGCGCGGCCCTGGCTGGACCCGCTCAGGCGCTGGCTCAGCGCGCCGATCTGCGAGGTGTAGGTCTCCGAGGTCAGCGGGACGAAGTAGCTCTTGCGGACCGTCACGTTCAGCCCGTCCGACTTCAGGTCGTTGACACACTCGGTGGCGATCTCGTGACCGGTGATGTAGTCGTAACCGAACAGGTCGACGGTCTTCAGGTCGGGGTACTGGGTCGCCATGACCTTGGCCAGTGCGGCGCAGGAGACCGTATTGGTGATGGCCAGGCTCCAGTAGTTCTTGGCCGCCCGGTTCGGGCCGACCAGCGGGTCGGAGGAGCAGACCGAGCCGATCGTGTCCCCGCCCAGGCTCTGCACCACGGGCGCCACGGCCAGGCAGATGGCGCTGTCCAGCATGCCGAAGACGAGCTTGACGCCCGAGTTGACCAGGTCCCGCGCGCCGGTGGCGCCGGTGGCGGGGGTCAGCTGGTCGTCTTTGGTCACCAGCTGAAGCTTCTTACCGCCGTCGACACCGCCGGCCGCGTTGACCTGCGCCACGGCGACCTTGGCGCCGTCTAGCATGTCGTCGCCGATCTGGGCCAGCGGCCCGGACATGGTGCTGATGAAGCCGAGCTTGACCACGCCGCCGGAGCTTCCGCCGCCGGAGCCGCCGCCGGAGGTTCCCCCGCCGGAGCTGCCGCAGGCCGCTAGCAACACCGTGACCGCGAGCAGCGCCGTGAACGGCAGGACCCGCCGCCAGCTGCGCCGGGACCGTCTAATTGAGCCAGTCATGCTGTACCTCCCATGCCGTCATTGGCTGCGGCCGCAGCCGCGATGATGCCCTGGCAGCTCTCGGTGAATTCGGGCACGCCGCCGTGCGCCGTGGGCTCCAGGACCAATTCGTCGATGCCCATGCCCGGGAGCCGCTGCTCCAGGGCGCCGATCTTCTGGGCGACCTCCTTGGCCGTGCCGACCAGGCAGATCTCCTCGCTCATGGCCTCGGGCACAAGCCGGGCCAGCTCGCCCCAAGGGGTCGGGTACCCGGCCGCGCGGAACGCCTCGCGCAGCTTGGCCCCGGTGTCTTCCCAGCGCGTGCCCTGCAGCGGGGTCGCGTAGCTGGGCGTGGCAAAGTAGAACGCCAGGATGGTGGCGGCCCGCTGACGCGCCAGCTCGGCATCGTCGTGGACCGAGCAGATGTACCACAGGGCCGCGGGCAGCCGGTCCGTCCGCTGCGCCCGTTCCGACCCGCGCTGCAGCGCCGGCAGGGTGACCTCGTCGAAGTAGGGGCGGATGCCGGCCAAGGGGTGCAGGGCCACGCCGTCGCAGTGCTGAGCCGTGGTCTCCAGGATGATCCGGTTGACGCCCGAGCCGTAGATCTCGGTGCCCCGCCGAACCTCCTCGCTGGCGTGGAAGTGCAGCGACGGCGCCTTGGCCTGGTAAAAGCGTCCCTCGAACTCGTAGCCGCCGGAGCTGTTCAGGGCGCCGCGCACCAGTCGCACGTACTCGGCGAACCGGGGAGCGGGGTGGTCTTCCTCGATGCCGTAGCGGCGGCGGATGCCCTTGGTCCCGGCGCCAAGGCCCAGGGTGAACCGGCCGCCGAGGGCGTCAGCCACCTCGGACACGGCCCCGGCCGTGTGCAGCGGCAATCGGGGGAAGGTATACGCGATCCCGGTGCCGATCTTAATCCGGGAAGTAGCCAGGCCCACGGCCATGGCCCGGAGCAGGCCGTCGGAGCCGAGGCTCTCGGTGGTCCACAGCCGGTAGAGGCCGGCCTGCTCGGCGGCCACGGCCAGCTCGCGCTGGACCGAGATCGGACCGCCGCCGGCGAAAACCATGCTGAGCTTCACTGTGATCCTTCCGTCCGCGGCGCCACCCCGGCCTTGCGGCCGCCGGCGTCGTACAGGTAGAAGCCGCGGCCGCTCTTGCGGCCGAGATGACCCGCACCCACCAGGTCGACCAGGATCCGCGGCGGGCGGTAACGGTCGTCGTTCAGCGCCGGGTAGATGGCATTGAGGTTGTTCAGCCGGGCGTCCAGGCCGACCAGGTCGGCCAGCTCCAGCGGGCCCATCGGGTGGTTGTAGCCCAGCCGCATGGCCACGTCGATGGCGTCGGGGGGTGCCACCCCGGATGAGACCAGCCGCATCGCCTCGTTGCCAAGAAGCAGGCCAAGCCGGCTGGTGATGAAGCCGGGCGAGTCCTGCACCACGACCGGCGTCTTGCCCAGGGCCTCGGCCAGGGCGACGGCTCGCTGAAGGTAGGGAGCGGGCACGCCGTCGGCCGCGACCACTTCGACCAGCCGCATCTTCTCGGCTGGGTTGAAGAAGTGCATGCCGACCAGGCGCCCGGCACAGCCGGCGTCCGCGGCCAGCTGACCGATGGAGAACGTCGAGGTGTTGGTGGCCAGCAGGGTGTCCGGTCCGGCGGCGGCGGCCATCTCGCGCAGGACCGCCACCTTGGCCGGCCTGGACTCCACCACCGCCTCGATGACGGCGTCGGCGCCGTCCACGGCGGCGGCGATCGAGGCCGCCACGACCAGCGACGAGCCTTCGGCGGCGGCGGTCTCGGCCACCCGTCGCGCAGCGTGGGCGGCGACGTCAAATAGTGCCACACCGTAACCATGTCGTAGCGCGATATGCGCTATTCCGCGGCCCATTATTCCGGCACCAATGATGGCAAGCGTTTTGGGCGTCAACCGGCTCATCCTTACTTCGTTGATTAGATGTGCCGTCTCGGCTACGGGTAAGCAGTCGGGGCGAGCTCACGGCGAGTAATGGCCTTGTGCCTCGGGGGTGGAGGCATCGCGGCCAGATCCCGATATGATCGCCGCTCCCGATCCGGCTAGCTCTTCCCGGGAAGCGGCTGGTTAGGTAACATCGAATCATACGAACGATCGTTCGTCAATAGAACGCTGGACCGCTACTGACCTGGGATGTGTCGGTCCGGAGGAGGAGACTACGGTGAGAATCAGCCGAAGCAGGGGTTTGCAGGCGAGACCGCCGACGCGCCGCGCCGGGCCGTTCCGTACCTGCCCGGTCCCATGCGGGCTACTAGGCTGGTGACAGAACGTGTCCGAACCGAGCGTGGGTAAGCCGCGCCGAATACGCGGGAAAAAAACGCCGGCGCACCTGGATAAGCTTGCGGAGATAAAGAAAGAGGCGGCTAATTGTTTTTATGTCCAGGGTTATGCCGCGACCGACGTGCGAACCATTGCCGACCGCGTCGGATTGCAAGTCTCGACGCTTTACAACTACATCTCAGGCAAAGAGGAATTGCTGTACCTGATCATGCGGGACGGCATGATCGACATCGTCGCGAGCCTGGATGCGGCCATTGACGGACTGACCGAACCACGAGACAAACTGCGGGCCGCGGTCCGGTCACATGTCCTGCACCATGCGCACCGCCAGTTCCGGGCCTGGGTCGGCCATGTGGAGGTGCGCTCCCTGACCGGGGATTACCTGGAGGAGATCTTGGCCCAGCGGCGGGAGTACGAGCGGCGCTGGATCACCATCCTGCGAGACGGCATCCGAGCCGGAGTGTTCAACGACGCCGACCCTCGGCTGACCATGTACGGCATCCTGGCCATCGGCCAGAGCGTCTCCCGCTGGTACAAGGCGGACGGCGCGTACGACGCGGAGAAGATCGCCGACGCTATGGCCGTCCTCGTTCTGGACGGAGTACTGACCCAGTGATGCCAGACGACGTGTCCACTGCGGTCGAGTTCGTCACCGACGGGGCTATCGCCCGGATAATCCTCAACCGCCCAGCCAAGCGCAACGCGATATCCCCAGCTATGGCGGCTGGCCTGGAGGCCGCCCTCGGCCGGCTGGAGGACGACCCGGACTTGCGGGTCGGCGTGGTGTCCGGAGCCGGGCCGGTGTTCAGCGCCGGAGCCGACCTGGGCTACGTGGCCCGCGGCGAGGGCGAGCAGCTGTCCACCGAGCGGGGCGGGTTCGCCGGCTTCGTCCGGTACCCGCGGCGCAAGCCGCTGATCGCCGCGGTGCACGGGTACGCGCTGGCCGGGGGGTTCGAGATCGTGCTCGCCTGCGACCTGATCGTGTCCGAGGACACGGCCCAGTTCGGCCTGCCCGAGGTCACCCGCGGGCTGATCGCCAACGGCGGGGGCGTGCTCCGGCTGGCCAGCATGCTCCCCCGGGCCCAGGCCCTGGACCTGGTGCTGACCGGCCGCCGCCTGGAGGCCGCCGAGGCGGCCCGGCTGGGCTTGGTGACCCGGATCGTCGGCGATGGCTGTGCCGCAGAGCAGGCCCTGGCCCTGGCCGCCACCATCGCGGCCCATCCCCCGGCGGCCGTGCGGGAGAGCCTGTACCTAGCCAGGGCGGCCGGGCGGGAGCCTTCCGCCGAAATGTGGACTTTGTGTGCGGAGATAGCACGCCGGGTACGCGAAACCAGTGACGCGGTCGAAGGGGCGCGCGCGTTCCTCGACCGCCGGGAGGCCTCATGGACCAAACAGTGAACGGCGCGGCGGGGTCGGCCGGCCCGGCCGACTGGACCGTGCCCGGTGCGTTCGAGGTCGCCCCGGGGGTGCACCGGATCCCGCTGCCGCTGCCCAACGACGCGCTCCGGGCCGTCAACGTGTACGCCATCGCGGATCCGGACGGGCTGGTCCTGATCGACTCGGGCTGGGCGCTGGCGCTGGCGCGGGAACGGCTAGAGAGCGCGCTGGCCAGCCTGGGACACACTCTGCAGGACATCACCCGGTTCCTGATGACCCATGTGCACCGGGACCATTACACCCAGGCCATAATGCTGCGCCGCGAATTCGGGACCCGGCTGGCCCTCGGCATCGGCGAGCGCCCCAGCCTGGACCTGTGGGTCAGCGGGGACGAACTACGGCTGGTCCCGCAGCTGCGCCGGCTACGCCGGTGCGGGGCCAGGGAAATCGCCGGCCAGGTGGAGGCCAACGCATCCCGTCGTGCCGCCGAGACCTCCTGGGAACTGCCGGACGAATGGCTGGCACCCGGGGACATCGCCCTGGCCAGCCGGACGCTGCAGGCCATCGCGACCCCCGGCCACACCCGAGGTCACCTGTGCTACCGGGACCTGGCGGCCGGCCTGCTGTTTTCCGGTGACCATGTGCTGCCGCATATCACCCCGTCGATCGGGTTCGAGCCCGCGCTGGCGATCCTGCCGCTCGGCGACTACATACAGTCGCTGCGGCTGATCCGGGAACAGCCGGACGCCGCGATGCTGCCGGCCCACGGACCGCCCGCGGCCAGCGTGCACGCCCGGGTGGACGAGCTGCTGGCCCACCACGCCATCCGGCTGGAAGCCTCCGAGCGAGCCATCGACCAGGGCGCGGCCACCGCCTACGAGGTGGCCAGGCAGCTGACCTGGACCCGGCGCGAGCGAAAACTGGCCGACCTGGACGTGTTCAACCAGATGCTCGCGGTCCTGGAGACCGCAGCGCACCTGGATGTCCTGGTCATGCAGGACCGGCTGCGGGCCACCGTCAGCGACGGCACGACCGGGTACGTGCTCCGGTGAGCGCGGGACCGCTAGATGGGCTGACCGTTCTGGAGGTGTCCAGTTTCGTGGCCGCCCCGCTCGGCGGGCTGACCTTGGCCCAGCTCGGCGCCGAGGTGATCCGGGTCGACCCGGTCGGCGGGACCGCGGACCAGGGCCGCTGGCCGCTGGCGCCGTCCGGCACCAGCCTGTTCTGGACCGGCCTGAACAAGGGCAAGCGATCGGTCACGGTCAGCTTCCGCCAGCCCGAAGGGCAGCAGATCGTCGCGGACCTGCTCCGCGCGACCGGACCCGGCGGCGGCATTGTGCTGACCAACGCGGTCGGCCAGGCCTGGCTGAGCTACCCCGAGCTGACCCGGGTCCGCCCGGACCTGATCCACCTGCAGATCCTGGGCTACCGGGACGGACGCGCGGCGGTCGACTACACGGTCAACGCCGAGATCGGGTTCCCGCTGGTCACGGGACCGGACGCGCTACAGGGGCCGGTAAACCACGTGTTGCCGGCCTGGGATGTGGCCTGCGGGCTGTACGCCGCGGTCGGGCTGCTGGCCGCCGAACGGCGCCGGGCGAACAGCGGCGACGGCAGCCAGATCACGCTGGCGCTGGCCGACGTGGCCATGGCCATGGCCGGGAACCTGGGCTTCCTGGCCGAGGCTCAGCTCGGCCAGGACCGGCCGCGGATCGGGAACCACCTGTTCGGCGGGCTAGCCCGTGATTTCCGCACCGCGGACGGCCAGCGAGTCATGCTGGTTGCGCTGACCCGGCGGCACTTCGCTGACCTGGCCAAGATCACCGGCTTGACCGGTACCTTCGCCGAGCTGGAACGGCTACTCGGGGCGGACTTCAGCACCGATGGCGACCGGTTCCGGCACCGCGAGGTGATCGCGGCCCTGCTGGAACCGTGGATCGCCGCGCGCCCGCTGGCCGACATCGAGCGGGAGTTCGCGGGTACGTCCGTGTTGTGGTCGCGGTACCGGAAGTTCACCGAGATCGACCTGACCGGGAACCCGCTGCTGGCGCAGATCAACCAGCCCGGGGTCGGGACGCTGCTCGCGCCGGCCTCGCCGCTCGTGGTCGAGGGAGCCGCCGACGTCCGGCCCGCCCCGGCCCTGGGCGCGGATACGGCGCCGGTGCTGACCGGCCTGCTCGGGCTGGCCGAAGCCGAGGTCCGGGCGCTGGCCGAGCGCGGGATCGTCGGCACCCCCTCATGACGGCCACCGGAAGGAACCAGCTATGCCTTCACTGACCAGCACCGACGGCCTGACCGAGCTGCAGCGCGACATCCTCGCCGCGGTCCGCAAGTTCGTGGACACCGAGATCTTGCCGACCGCCACCGAACTCGACCACTCCGACACCTACCCCGTAGAAATCGTGGCCGGGCTGAGGGAGCTGGGCGTCTTCGGCCTCACCATCGCGGAGGAATACGGCGGCCTGGGCGAGCCGCTGCTGACCTACGCCCTGGTGGCCGAGGAGATCGCCCGGGGCTGGATGAGCATCTCGGGTATCATCAACACCCACTTCATCGTGTCCTACATGATCGGCAAGCACGGCACCGAGGAGCAGAAAGCCGCTTTCCTTCCGGGCATGGCGGCCGGGGACATCCGGGCGGCGTTCTCCATGTCCGAACCAGAGCTGGGCTCCGACGTCGCGGCCATCAAGACGACGGGGCGGCGTGACGGCGACGACTATGTCATCTCCGGCCAGAAGATGTGGCTGACAAACGGGTCGTCGTCCAACCTGGTCGCGCTGCTGGCCCGGACCGACGAGGACGGGGCGCGGCCGCACCAGAACCTCACCGCCTTCCTGATCGAGAAGGAACCCGGGTTGGGCCAGACACGGCCCGGCCTGACCGTTCCGGGCAAGATCGACAAGATGGGCTACAAGGGCGTCGACACCACCGAGCTGGTCCTGGACGACTGCCGGGTAGCCGCCAACCGAGTGCTGGGCGAGCGGCCCGGCCGGGGTTTCTACCAGATGATGGACGGCATCGAGGTGGGCCGGGTCAACGTGGCCGCCCGCGGCTGCGGGGTGGCGACCCGCGCCTTCGAACTGGCCATCGAGTACGCCCAGCAGCGCCGGGCCTTCGGCAAGCCGATCGCCGAGCACCAGGCCATCGAGTTCAAGCTGGCCGAGATGGGCACCAAGACGGTGGCGGCGCATCAGATGATGGTGATGGCCGCGCGCCGCAAGGACGCCGGCGAGCAGTCCGACCTCGAAGCCGGCATGGCAAAGTACCTGGCCAGCGAGTACTGCAAGGAAGTGGTCGAGGACGCGCTTCGCATCCACGGCGGCTACGGCTACTCCAAGGAGTACGAGATCGAGCGCCTGTACCGGGACGCCCCCATGCTCCTCATCGGCGAGGGCACGGCGGAGATCCAGAAGATGATCATCGGACGGCGCTTGCTGGAGCGCTTCCGTACGGCCAAGTTACCGGCGGATTATGGGGAGAGTCAGGTGACTGGGGTAGTCGAGGCCGTGCGGGATGCCGTTGATGGCCGGGACTACCTCAGAGATGACGCCCCCGGCGTTGGCGTTGGCATCGTAGCGCGGGAAGTTGCTGCTGGAGACCTCAAAGCCGGATCCGGTGGCGGGGGGGACGAGGCCGCCTCCCGTCATCACACACTCCTGAGCACGTCACGCTACATGGTACGCGCGGATGATCCCTCGCGCCGAACAGCTCTACGAGATCTACCTGAAGGAACGGACAGCGGAGGAAGGCAGCCAATGAACAGTTATACCAAATGGGATCGCGACGCCTACATGGAGCGCGTCCGCGGTCCCGAGGAGGCCGAACGGCGCCGCAAGGCCCTGATGGCCCGGCAAAGCGGCCTGAGGCTCGCCGAGGAGCGCAAGCAGCGCGGCCTCATCCAGGCCCAGCTCGCCGAGGCGATGGGCGTAACCCCAGGCAGGGTCTCCCAGATCGAGCGCGGCGAACTGTCTACCATCGAGGCCATCGCCCGCTACGTCCAGGCACTCGGCGGGCGCCTTGACCTCATCGCGACTTCGCGGACCACACCCTCACGGTGACCACCTCCGAGGCCCCCTGACAGCAAGAATCTGCGGAGAAACACAAAGCCCGGCATCGCCAGAGGCTACGATCCGCCAGGTTCCATCCCCGGCGCATAGCAGGCCGTGCGAGGTATGTCGCAGGTCTACAGGGGCCCGTCACGAACAGGTCGGCGGGCAGACATTGAGACGATCCACCCACCGTGACCGTCTGTCGCCGCATGCCGGTGATCGCGACGTTGCCAGGCGGGCAGGGGCGCGCTGGCGCCCCAGTAGTTCTGGTCGACAGACAATGCCCACACAGGTGCTTGGGCATACCGAAAACCTCCGCGGACATCGTGGGCAGAGGTGACAATCCTGAGGCAAGCAGGACACGGCAGGGATTCCCTGCGTGCGGGACCGCCATGCAGAGATCCCAGGAATAGGGCTGCCGTTGACGAATGTGCCGGCCGCCCCGAACCCGGGGATTTAGCCTCTCGGCGGGAGAATCGCGAAATGGCCCGGCATGAGTCCGGTAGCGGGGGTGCCGGCAATAACCGGCGGCGCCAGGCCGTGACGCCGGGGCTCCTTGCACTGCCCCGTGGCCCGTGTTCAGATCAACGTACAGGAGCACTCGATCTGGAAGACCAGCTTCCCGTATCAGGTAAGGACATGTCGTGGCCGATTCATCACCTGCCGCAGACCCACCGGACAATGCCCCGCCTGGTGATGCATTCTACGCGCCGCCCATCCTGCCGGCCGGTGGCCAGCATGGTGATCCGGTCTGGCAGCGCCCGCTCGACAACCCCGCGGCGGTACTCGCTGACGGCGACTGCTGGCTGGTCCTGTACCAGTCCCAGGATGCGCAGGGTAACCCCATCGCGACCTCCGGCATCGTGGCGCTGCCCTCGGCGCCCCCTCCTGCGGGAGGATACCCGGTGGTCAGCTGGGCTCATGGCACGGTAGGCGTGGCAAGCCTGTGCGCGCCGTCCCGCGACCAGCCGGGCTCGTCGGCCCATCCGATGAACGCCTACCCCCAGACGCTGCTCAACGCGCTGCTGCAGCAGGGATATGCGGTGACGATGACCGACTACGAGGGACTGGGCACCACCGACCGCCGCCACCCGTACCTGCTCGGCGCCTCAGAAGCTCACGGGGTGCTGGACATCGTCCGCAATGCCCGGTGCCTCTTCGGGTCCCGGATCTCCGGCCAGTTCGCCATCGCCGGGCATTCGCAGGGCGGCCAGGCCGCGCTCTTCGCCGCCCACTTCGCCCCGGACTGGACCCCGGAACTGGATCTTGCCGGCGTAGCCGCTATCGCCCCGGCGAACCACCCCCTCGCACTGGTCCAGGCCGGTGCGGCATCGGCCGCCACGAACCCGGGCTACGCCTTCACCCCGTTGTTCCTGAGCGGCGCCATCGGCGGTGATCCCGGGATCGACCCGGCCCAGGTGCTGTCCCCCGGTGCGTTCGCCACCAACTGGCCGCAAGTCGACCAGCGGTGCCGGGCCGGGCTAAGCCAGACCGACTCCTGGGGCGGCCTGCAGGGCATCCAGCAGTTCGCGGCCGGATACCCAGCCGCCCCGAACGCACATCAGCAGCGGTTCAACCAGCAGCTGGCCCAGATGAACCCCGCGGTCACTCTCACCGCTCCCGCCCGCGTCACCCAAGCCGCCGACGATGAGCGCGTCTACGCCAATCCCGCGCCGCTGCCCGGAACCGACACCCTCATCCAGGAAATCAACGCCGCCAACAGCGCCACAGGGAATACCGTCACCTACCAGCGGTACCCGGCGGGAACCGTGCCGCCTGACCCCACGCTCGGCGTCCATTTCGCGACGATCAACTACGACCTGCAAGCACTCATCAGCTGGCTCGGCCCCCTCTTCACCCCGCCGGACTGACCCGCCGTTACCTTAAGCCGAACCACCTGCTTGCCCCTTCGGTCGCGTTGAGCCATGGCCTGACTCGTCTTCGGGAACGTTAGGCGGGACCGTGCGCAGCCGTAGAAGAAACTGACTACTCTCGCGAGCGGCATTCTGTCAGTTACTAGCGTTTGAACATTAACCAAACCCTGCGCGGGATTCCGCTGCGAGAAATTGCTCATCAAGCTGGCCAGCGCATCATTCAGCATCGATCGCACCTTCACGACCATAACCGAGTATGCCCCCGCTCACCTGGCTACCCGCGCCTCGAACCGCGCGGCGGTCAGGCGAACTTGGAGAGACACAGGGCGTCCGCCAAGTGCTCATCGCTCAGCATCCCGGCCTGTCAGGGCACAGGCCCAGCGTGCCGATACCACCCCGCATGTCGCCTCCTCGCCTGCATACCGCAGCCCCAGGGCCATTGGTCCTTACCGTTTCCCCGAACTCGAACCCGGGGAATGTGGATGTCACAGGCACGACCCGCGGTCTTCACTGTCTCCGATGATGTCGAAGAGCATCCGCCGGAAGATTTGCACGTGGTCTTGGCTGAAGCTGCTCAAGGCCATTGTCTCAACGTCGTCGCAGGCGCTGGCCACTTTCGCGCGCAGGGCGTTTCCTGCCTCGGTGATCTCCGGGATCCGGATGCGACGGTCGCGCGGGTCGGTGCGGCGCACGACGAGGCCCGTCCGTTCGAGCCGGTCCAGTTGGCTCATGAGCGTGGTCTTGTCCAGTCCGAGCGCCTTTCCCAGTTCGGCCTGGGTGAGGTTCGAGGTCTTGTCAAGGGCGCTCAGCACGATGTAGTCGCGCAGCTGAAGTCCGTGCTTCTCCGCTTGTTCGCCGGTCGCGCCGCGCATTCGCTGCGCCGCCCGGTGCAGAAGCCAGGTGACTTCCGAGTCGGCTGAGGGGCGCGCGCTCGCTGAGCTGGACGGTATCCAATCCGACGGAGACTGAATCGGCGATGTGGGACTCTGCATGCGGATGTACGCTCCTCAGCTCATGATGTTGACGGGACGGCTCGGCAGGTTCCACACGCCCGGGCCCGCTAACCACGACGCGTGCCGCCCGGAGATTCTGGCCGGAAGCTGGGCGGCCCGGCACTCTGCGCGGGGAGCCGCGGCCTCATCGGTGAAGGCGCGGAGGACGGCCAACGTCCTCAACGTGGATAGCTGGCGTCTGCGGGGGTCGCGACGGGTGTCAGCTGGGCGGGCAGGTGGGGAATCCCGTCATAGGCGTCGCGGTCGTGGGCCGGGACGATCTGCATGAGGCCAGCCAGGGCGATCACACGGAGCAGGCCCTGCCGCACTTGTCCGGGATCGCCGTCGGCGAGTCTGCGCATTAGCAGCGGACGTTCGGCGCGTCGGCGGATGCCGTCGAGCTGCCAGGTCAGGTCGCCGATGAAGGCATACCGCCTGCCGTGCGGCACGGCGACGAAGACGACCACCGACCCGGTCGTGTGACCTCCGGCGAGCGCGACGACCACCGAGCCGTCGCCGTAGACGTCGAAGCTCGACGGAAAGCCGAGATACGGCGGGCCACTGAACACGTATTCGTCGACCTTGTGTCCCGCGGACACGGTGCGGAAGACCTTCCCGTCCGGGTCTTCCGCCGCGTAGCGCCGTTCACCAGAGTTTATCCAGATAGGGACCTGCAGCCCGTCGAGGCCGCTCACGTGATCCCAGTGAGAGTGAGTCAGCAGCACGCCGGCTAGCCGACTGCGGTCGTAGCCGCTGGCGTCGAGTTGCTCGCTCACCGTCTTGGCTGCCTCATAGGGAGCGCGGGCGATCCGCGGGAGCTCCGCAACGTGACCCGCGACACCTGAGCCGAAGCCCGCGTCGATCAGGAGATCACCCCTCGGGTGCTGCACCAGGATCGCCGTCGCGGCGAAATGGCGCTTGTCGCGGAACGACCCGCCGCGGACCGCGAAGGCCGCCCGGGCCTCGTACGTGCCGGTGGGCAGCTGGTAGATGCCCACCCCCGGCGGCGGGGCGGCCTCAGGAAGGGGGCCGGCCCAGGCGGGAGGAAGGGGAAGACTTCTCATGACGCGATCGTATGACCTCAGATAATCTGAATCAAGAGGATTACCATGGGGGCTGAGTCATTCCGCGCTGGGGCACGCCCTAACCGGAGATAACCCATGGCCAGCTGAATGCGGCAGCGCACGGTAGCGGCAGAAGCCGGGCGCGTGGCTGAGCTGGGTGATGAGTGACGGCTGGGAGCGTCGCGCTGGTCGTGAGATCCTTCTACCTGCCGGGATGCTTGCCGGGCCGATTCTGGCCGGTAATCGGTGAGAGGTCTCAGCTAAGATCGTCATCTTCCGGAGGCGCCGCGCGATCGCCTGCCGTGCCACGCTTGACTGCCCGGGAACTGGCCCGGTTCGCCGAGAGGCTGGTGGCGGTGGTGCGCCGCACGGCGCGCCCGTTAGCGGTCCATTCCGGCGTTCCTGGTTCGTCGTGAGAGTGACCGGGCCGGCCCGGTCCCGCCACCGGCGGCACGTGACCGCGTAGAACCATAGACAGGGGGCCTTCGATGTCTGACGCCGAACCAACCGTGCAGTTGAACGAGGGGTTCAGCGAGCCGGGCGCCGCCGCCCCGTCGTGGGCCGAGGTGTCCCGGGTGCTGTCATCGTCGGAGATGGCCTGGTTGTCGACCGTGCGCCGCGACGGGCGGCCGCACGTCACGCCGCTTCCAGCGATCTGGGCCGATGGAAGGATGTACTTCTGCGTGGGGGCGCATGAGCAGAAGGCCAGGAACCTGGAATCCGACGCGCGCTGCGTTCTTGCGGCGGGAGCCAACCAGTTCCGCTCGGGGCTCGATGTGGTAGTGGAGGGAACTGCCGTCCGGGTGACCGGCAACGCGCAGCTCCAACGACTGGCGGCACTGTGGAAGTCCGGGCTTGACTGGGACTTCGAGGTCACCGACGGCGGGTTCCGCGATCCCGCTGGCCGCATGGGCCTGGTCTTCGGCGTCACCCCGGCCAAGGTGCTCGCCTTCGGCAAGAACCCTTACACCCAGACCCGCTACCGCTTCGCCGCCCGGTAGCCCGCCATGCAGCGCGACGCAGCGACGAGATCGGCGAAATAGGTTCGGGCATCCGGGCTGGTGGTGCCCAGCCGGGGCATCCGGCAGACACGCGGGCGAGCCGGACTGCCCCGAGACGAGCGTGAACGGGGGGCAGCCGGGCGCTGTCCTGCTTCTGGCAGGCTGTGCCGGGCCTGCGCTGGTTCCGCGACCGCACCACCTACGATGCGCTGGCCCGCGACCACAAGATCTCCCGGGCCACCGCCTACCGGTACGTGGTCACATGAATTTCGCTGAGATAACGTCCAGGGCGCGTTTTCATTCTGGTTCCGCCTGATCTGGCCTGTCACAAGAGCCCACGCCGCCGCCGAGGCTGTCCTGCCGGGAATTCCGGTGATGGACCACCTGACGCGGACGGCCAGGTAAGCGGCCTGTTGATCCTGACCCCGATGTTTCCTAGCGGTCAAGACCGGCCCGGCTGAACCAGGACCGCGCGGGTACGTTGGCGTTATGCCTGACGAACCGGCCTTTGACGTCATCAGCGGGGGTCGTGATCCCGATCACCGCCGGGCGACGCCGCGGCAGCTGCTGGCCGGCGGGGCGGCGGCGGTGCTTATCGCCGCCGGTATCACCTTTCACCTGAACTCTGGTCCTTCCGGCTCCGTGCCGCCCCCGAAGCTACAGGCCTCGCCGTCACCTGTAGTCCTGGCCGCACCGTCGATGCTGCACGGAACGCCGGTGCGGCCGGGCGACGTACCCGGAACCCTGCTGTTTCTGGGCGGTCAGGAACTGCGGCTGCTGAATGTCCGGGAGCAGGCGCCGACGTCTCTGGCCAGGGTGTTGCCGGACGCCGGGGATGCCCGGAATCCGCTCGGCCCCGATCCAGCGGTGCAACAGATCATCTCGGTGGCCGACGGCATCGTCGCGCTTATTTACAGCCATGGCTCAGGCGACCTCCCGGATATCGGAGATGTGCTGTTCGTCCCCGTCGACGGGCGGGGGGCTGGCCCTCCGCGCATCATCGCCCGGGCGAACTACATGGCGCTAACGCCGAACCATCGCGATGTCTGGGTCGAGCAGGCCGGACCGCCGTTGGGCAACGGGCCGGCCAGCAGCCCGGCCTGGCTTGCGGGTGAGGATGGCCGCCGCCTGTCCGGGGTCCGCCGCCTGAACAACCAGGCGCTGGTGGCGGCCACGGTTCGTGGCTTGCTCGTCCAGGGTCCTGACCAGAAACTAGCGCTCATCGACCCGGTGAACGGCCGCGCCGAACGTACCGGCATCCCGGCGAACGCGATCATCGCCGGTACCGACGCGGACCATGTGGCCTGGCAGGCTGCCGCCTGCCCGCCTGATTGCCCCCTGCACGTCACAGACGTGCGAGGAGGGCCGGACATACAGCTCGCCCTGCCTCCGCACACCGTCGTCGATTCCGGCGACACGTCCGACTTCGATCCGGCAGGCCAGCGCCTCGCCCTTCCGCTGGACACCACCGATAACCAGGGCGTGATCACCGGCACATACGTCTACGTCGCAGACCTTGGTGCCCGCAAGCTGATCAGGGTGCCGGGCGGTCCGGTACCGGTCGCCACGCTTCCCGCGGTCCTGGGAGCATTCCCGGCGGGCTCCAGCGACGTCGTCTGCACGCGCTGGTCCGCTGACGGCTCGGGATTGTGGATCGTGGCCACTGACGGGCTTTACTTCCAGGTGGGCTACTGGACCGGCCACAGTCCGCTCCGCGTTCTCCAGCCGCAGGCCGGGCTGGCCTACAAGTTCGACGTCCCGGGGCCGGATATCCCGGCTCCGCAGCCTGGAAGTTGAACGGCCGTTCCAGTCGTAGGGATCATGGCATCCATAAAGTGGCAGCCATGCAGGCCAAGGCGGAAAGACTGGGTGATGACTCGCAGCCTGTTCGACCCGGTATCACCTGAAGCATCATGCGCGACCTGATGGCCCCGCCCGCTTAGCCAGGCCGGACTTCCAGCCGTGACGGGCGTCGGAGGGTCGCTCGCCCTGCGGACCCGCATCCGCCATAGCGATGCCTACGCGCGCTATGCCGCGGACTGCGGCCGGCCGAGATCACTCGCGTCTGGCGGCTGAACCGCAAGGTTACGCGATGTGGCGGTGTAACGCTTGCTGCTCTGAGGGCTTCATATTCGGCAGCTGCGATCGAGCCGGGAACTCGCTGCGGCCGAGCACGCCATCAGCTGACTGAAAGGACCGAATCAAGATTCGGAGACAGCAGGAAAGCAATTATAGCCTGGTTATGAGGGCCTCTCAGCGGCAAATCTTTGACCGGGCGGGAAAGAGGACGCTTGATCGGGAAGATTATAAGCTGGATCGTTGGCATCCTGATTGTCGTATGGATCGTCTCCAGACCTGTTACCGCAGGAAACGATATGCACATGTGGGTAACGGCCATAGTATCCTTTTTCAGCCATCTCGCTAGCGGCTGATCAGCGAACTCCAGGATCTCGCCAACCTGCTCACCGCGCTGGCGGCGGACGACGTTAAACTTGATGACTGGCCCACCAAGTGCGGACGACTGCCTCTGGCGAGGCCGAATTATCAGGCGATTGATCGACAGCATCGGCCTCGGCAAGCAAAGCGCGGGCCAGATCCAGCATCGCCGTCACCGCACTGCCCGTAGCCTTGACTGGCACTGTGATGAACAGCCGGGCAGGTCCGTCGCGTTTTGCGTAAACTCTCGCCTGCACGTCTTCGGCCTGGGCCAGCGCCTCATAGCGCTGACACCATAGCTCGCTGACCCGTCCGGTCAGCGGAATGACGACATTCAAATCGCCGTCGTGGTAGCTGAGCCCGATCTCTGCGCGAGAATCGACGTCTGTCACGGTGATTTGACCTCCCGCCCGCCGGGCCATTGCCCGTGCCCGGAGAATACGACGGGTAGCTCACTGAGCTGGTCGCAGGCGTGGCGATTCCCCATCGGCTGGCGTATCGTGCTTGTGGCCTTAGTGCCTGCTCGTCTGATGGGAGAGGAGAAATACGTGGCAGAGGGCAGCGGCCTGGACGTTCCGATCACAGCTGTGACGGTCTTCCAGGACGGCGCGCGCGTGATCCGTAGCGGTGTGGTGAGCGTGCAGCCGGGGCTCCTGCCCGTGGTGATCGGCCAGCTGCCCGCGGCCGTGGATCCGGCGTCGGTTCGCGTCGCAGCTCGCGGGCGGGACCTGGCCCTGCTCAACGTCGAAGTGCACCGTGGCTCGGGCAGCGTTCCGCTCCATGACGAAACTGCACGGTTGCGTTCCGAAGTTGAAAGATACCGTGACGAGGTCCAGGCGCTTGACGACGAAGACGTCGCCGAACAGGCGCGCCTCGGCTTTTTCGGCCACGTGTCCGAGGCGGCCGCAGCCGCGCTGGCGCGGGCGGTGAGCTTTGGTCGTGCCGACCATGACGACCTTTTCCGGATGGCTGGCCTGCTCTTCGCCGATACCGCGAGCACCCTGGAGCGTCGTCGCGATATCAGGGCACGGCGACGCGCCGCGCAACGCGAGCTCGAGGCCGCCGAGCAGCGACTGGCCGCCGCCGAGCAACGGGTCCACCATCTGGTCGAGTTTGTGGAGGTGTCAGCGACTCTCGAGGCCAGCGAGGCCACCCGGGCTGAGGTGGAGCTCTCCTACCACGTATTCGGTGCTTCCTGGCGTCCGCTCTACGACCTGGGCCTTGACGGTGAGCGGCTGGCCGTGACCTACCTGGCCGAGATCACCCAGCAGACCGGCGAGGACTGGCCCGCGGTCGAGCTGACCCTGTCTACGACACGGCGCGGGCGGCACCAGACGCTGCCCGAGCTGCAGCCGTGGTACATCGGCCGTCCCGCGGCGGTTCCGCGGTCGCACGCGGCGGCCGGACTGCTGCCGCGCGGCTACGGGGCTGCCGAGGACCTCACGCCTGTAGCCCTGGCTGCGAGCCGCTCCCACGCCGAGGAACCGGAGGCCGCGCTGCTCGCCGCCGAGCCGGGCGAGTCAGGGGCCGGAATGGTCTACCGGGTACCGCGTCAGCTGGCTGTACCCGCGGACGGCGGCCCGCACAAGACCATGGTGGCCAGGTTCGAACTCGACGCCACCCTCGACTATCTCGCGGTTCCCGTTCTCGCACCTGAGGCTTACCTGCGGGCAACCGTTACCAACAGCACGTCGCTGCTGCTCCTGGCTGGCCCGGCACGTGTCTTCCATGACCAGCAGTTCGCCGGAGAGACGTCGCTGGAAACCGTCGCCGCGGGCGAGGAGTTCGAGCTGCGGCTCGGGGTGGATGACCAGATCAGAGTCGAACGCCAGCTGCGTCGCCGCAGCACCAGCAAGGCCGTGATCGGAGCCAACCGCACCATCGATATCGCGTACGAGATCACGGTGGAGAACCATCGCCCGAACACCGCGCGGGTAAGCGTCCACGATCACATCCCGGTATCCACCGATGGGGCCATAAAGGTGCGGCCACGGGAGACAAGCCCGGAGCCGGCCGGGCAGGATGACCTGGGAGAACTTGTATGGAACCTGTCCCTTGAGGGGGGTCAGGCGGGGACGATCCGTTACCGGTTTACCGTCGAGCATCCGGCGCAGGTCACCGTCGCTGGCCTTTAGGAAGCGCTGGCGCTCGGCGGGCTGCTCATCAGGCCGGACCAGCGGGCGGTGTTGTCGGGCTGACGGCACAGGTGAGGTTAGTGCGGATGGCCGTCCCTGGAGAAACGGCAACCGGGACCTGCCGGCACCGGAAAGAGGCCGGCGTGCTCACGACGACCAAGACGTATCGGCCCGGCCCGACCTGAAGGGAGTAATGGCCGTCGGCCCCGGTCAAGGAGCTGGAGATGACCGAGGCGCCGGCCGAGTCGGCTTGCACCCTGGCGCCGGCCAGCGGGTGCGGATTGCATGCGTGGGCGACCCGATCGGCCGGGCAAGCAGGGGCGGTCATGACCACACCGAAGACCACCGCGGTGGGTCCGTGGGACCGTGTCGCGGTGGTCGCGGGTGCAGTGGGCTCAGCGGCCTTACTGGCCGAGGC
>JALYVS010000598.1 GCA_030853115.1 Actinomycetota bacterium | reverse complement strand
TCTCGGGCTGGGCGCCGACGCTCATCCCGCGCCTTCCGCGGATCCCGTCACGGGCGTGCTCGCGCCGGGACTGTGCATCACGATAAAACCTCCGCGGTCGAAAACCGTCTGGTAGCCGTGCTTCCTGAGCAGGGCGAGACGTTGCTCCTGCTGGGCGACGGAGTGGAACGTGAACTGCCGCCCCACCACGGCGGCGAGCACCCACGGCGGATACAGCGGCGACCCGCCGTCGCCGTCCCAGAGCAGGACGGTATCTGGCCCGGACAGGTGCGGGCCGAGGCGGTTCACCGCCTCGACGGTGACGCCGGCCGGCACCGCTGCGACCGCGGCGGCGGCTGTCGCCTGCTCCGCGTTCCGCTGGTAGAACGACGGATGAAGGGCAGGTCCGAGCGCGAATCTGGGCACTAGGTACACCGCCAGGGCACACATCACGGCGGCGGAGACGAGCGCCACCGTGCCCACGCTGCGGTCAGCTCGCGCCCGCGCCGTCGTCCCCGCCAGCGTACGGTCCTGCCTGGCCCGCAGTACCCACCGGTCCAGGCGTGCGGCACCGTCGACGGCACCGCACACGAGGATGATCACGAGGTAGGCGTTGTAGTGGTAGGCAGTGATCCACCAGTTGGGAAACTGGTTCTGCAGCATCCGTTCGAGCAGGAGCGGGATAACCGCGATCGTGATGGGCGACAACAGCGGAAGCAAGCAGAACGGGGCCAGCAGCCAGAGCATGGTGTCGAGCTTGACCCCCGGGGTGATGAGCAGCCGCAGTGCACCGAGCGGGTGGGCAACGATGTGCGCGAGGACCTGCGGCGCGTTCTGGCCGAGCGCGCCGTAGGCCCAGTAATAGCTGGAGCGGCCCCCGAAGGCCGGGATCAGGAGGTAGGTCGCCACCCAGGTGTCCGCCACTCCGAGAACGATCAGGGCCAGGCCCACGAGTCGTTGCCTGCTCACCATCCGGGGACGCGCTACGGCGAGGTAGACCCCGATCCCGGCGACGAACAGGCCCATGTCCTCCTTGACCAGGAGCAGCAGCGCCAGCGCGATCAGCGCGGTCCGCAGCCGGCCGGCCTGGAGGCGCTCGAGTGCCACCGCGGTCAGCACGGGGGCGAACGCCACCTCATGGAAGTCGAAGGCCGCGGCCGAGGCGATAGGCCAGCTCAGCCCGTACGCCACCGATACGAGGTACGCCGCGCCGGTAGCCTTGCGCCCGCCGCCGAACGCCCGGCGGGTGAACAGCCACAGCGGCGGGACGGCGAGGGCAAAGAGCACCGCCTGGGCCACCAGGAGGGTCTCCGGGCTGTTAAAGATCCAGTACAGCGGGGCCAGCAAAGCCAGGATCGGCGACCAGTGATCTCCCAGGACGGAGAAGTGCGCGCCGAAGTTGTTGTGCAGGCCTTTGACGACGGAGATTCCCGGCTGGAGATGTGCGTACGAGCGCACGGCCTGATCGAAGATCACGAGATCGTAGGACGAGGTCTGGAAGGTGTAATTGAGGATGAGCGAGAACGTGGAGTAGCCGGCCGCCATCAGCGCGGTCAGCCCTCCCACCGCGACCATGTTCCTCGATAGGCTCCTGCGCCCCGGGCTGCCGGCATGCTGCCGTTCCGTGGTTGATGTGCTATCCACAGTCACTCTGGGAGACCTATCTGGGAGTTTGCCTGTTGTCACCTCGACGTTCCGTCGGGCTCTTGCCGCTCGTCCAGGCCACGTGCTGCGTTCCGGCAAATACTACGCAATAGGCGGCGGGGCATGCCGGGTCCCTCGTTCCGCGATTCTAGCCAGCTGAGATAGCCGGAATTGCAGGAACCGAACTTAACGCCGCCGTGGGCCGCAGGGGCGGCGACCTGAGCTTCCCGCGCCGGGAGCCCTTTCTTTGAGAATCACCTGACCGTCCCTCCCGCAGCCGGCCATGACCGCCAGCGCCAGGATCCGGACAGGCACAGCCAGGCGAGTGCGACAAGGGCGGCGAGCCGGATGGCAGGCGTCAGGTAATTCACGTTGTCCAGGAAAAGCGTGTTCAGCCAGTGCGGGCTGAGCGTCTGGTCCCTGGCGAGAATGTAGACGGTCGTCCCTGCGAGCAGCCGCGTCAAGACGATCCCGTCGAGCCTGGACGCTGGATAGAGCGCGATCAGGCAGATCACCATGACGTCGTACCAGGGGCGCTGGAATGGCCAGGCGAAGAGCCACGCGAGGCTGAGCGCGAGCGCGGGACGGACGGCGGGCAGGTCAACGAAGTCCTCGGGGGCCGGAAGCCGCCACAGCGTAAGCGCCGCCAGGCCGGCGGCCACGAGCACGGCGGCTACCGTCAGGCCGGGTGGCGCCGAATTCGCGGACGCCGCATAGCCGAACGGGCGGTAGATGAACTGGTAGAAATTGTCCCACGTCGCGCCCTGGGTCCGGGCCGTGAGCGCCCGGACGGCGGGCCAGCCTACGATCGCGTACCCGGGCACCAGGGCCACGAGGAGTCCCGCCAACGCTCCGGTCAGCGCGAGCGGCGATCTGCGGGACGCCCATACGACGCCGATGCCGAAGAGCCCGAACGTAACCTTGCAGGCCGTCGCCGCGCCGACCAGCAGCCCCGCGGTGAAGGCCCGGACGCCGCTGCCGACCTCGCCCGGCCCGCGCTCCCGCAGTACGAGCAGGCCGCAGAAGCCAAGGGCGGTGGCCACCCCGTCGATATGGCCGCCGGCGATCATCGCCCACAGCATGAGCGGGTTCACCGTCCAGAGCAGGTGAGCCCGTGCCCGCCTCGCGGGGTCGGAGCGCAGCAGCCGGTCAAGGATCACTGCCACCGCGGCGAAGGCGAGCGCGTTCCACAGCTTCAGCCAGAAGGTAATCCGGGCCGCCGACGTCCCGCCCAGTTCCGCGGCGGCCCACTCCTCCGCCGTGGCCAGCGGACCGTAAACCGACGGGGTGTTCACCCACGTGGGCGGCGCGAGCCTGGCGATCGGATCACCGGTACGCCGTAGCTCCCCTGGCGTCATCACGTAGGGGCTATGACCAGTCACGACGATCCTGCCATCGATCGCGTAGCTGATCAGGTCGGTAGACCCCGCGGGCGGCAGTACGGTAAGCGCCGCTACAGCCACCAGCGCGCCCGTCAGGAGCAGCCGCACGGGCGGCAACCAGCCGCGCGCCACGGCGGCGAGTCCTGCGATCACGCCGCCCCAGCCGGCCACCGCCGCCGCCCACAAGGCGATGGTCGCCCGCCCCGGCCGCAGCCGGATGCCGAGCC
>JALYVS010000158.1 GCA_030853115.1 Actinomycetota bacterium | reverse complement strand
CTACGGGCCACGGACGAGGGTCTGCGGAGGTCGGCCGTTGCGCCGGCTTGACGTTCGCGGCTGAGCTGAGCGTGCATGTCCCTGCGTCCGCCCGCTGCTCGGCCGGTTTCCCGGGGCGGGGCGGCCGGGGAAGGGCGGGTGCGGTAATGGCTGGGCTGGCGGTTCGGGAGAGCGTGACGCTTGCCGGGCGGGCGGAGCGGGCGCGGGCCGCCCGCGCGTTCGTGGGTGAGGTGCTCGGCCCGGGGCACCTGTGCGGGGATGTGGCCGTGTTGCTGGTCAGCGAGGTCTTCGGTAATTCTGTCCGGCATAGCAGCTCGGGTGCTCCTGGGGAGACGGTCACGGTCGCGGTCAGGGCCGGGGGCGGCGTCGTCCGGGTCGAGGTGACCGACCGCGCCGGGCAGGGGACGCCGGAGCTGCGTCCTGCGGGCTGTGATGCGGAAGGCGGCCGGGGGCTTCAGCTGGTTGCGGGCCTCGCGGCGCGGTGGGGCTGGCGGCGGCGCGGCGGGCGGACGGTGACCTGGTTCGAGCTGTCGCACTGCTGATGTCTCCGCCCGTCGGTTGACCGTAGATGTACCTGGCGTGTACCTCGGACGGGCGAGGGTGCCGGTGTCTGCCCGCTGCGGCGCAGGTCGTCGGCGCTGGCTGCCGGGCCAGGTACATGGCAGGTACGTCGCAGGTACATCTGAGGGCTACGGCATCGGTATGTGCCAGGTATGGTTACCGGCCGGCCTGCGCGGCCGTTAGCCGCGCTGTGCGCCATTGGCCAGATCACGCGCACCGGAGGGCTGCGTTCGCGGGCGTATGCCACGACGTCGGCGATCCCGCCGTAGGCATCGGCGGCTGTTAGCCGCTCCTGCCTGCCCGGGACACGGGGCGCGGCCGGGTGTCCCGGACTGGCCCTGATTGTCATCTTCCCCGGGGCGGGAAACGGCGGCATGCTGGCAGCGGACATGTCCAGTAACGGGAAGGACGCGATGGAGCCCGGTTTCGCCGCAGCGGAGATCGACACGAGCAGGCCGCACCCGGCGCGGATGTACAACGCTTACCTCAGCGGGAACGACAACTATCCGGCCGACCGGGCGGCGGTTAGGCAGATCCTGCGCGACTTCCCTGAGGTCCGCGGCATCGCGCTGGCCAACCGGGCGTTTTTCCAGCCGGGCGGTGCGATTCCTGGCCGCCGAGGCGGGCATACGGCAGTTCATCGACATCGGCACCGGCATCCCGTCGGCCGGGAACGTGCACGAGGTCGCCGGGCGGGCCGCGCCTGATGCCCGGATGGTGTACGTGGACAACGATCCGATCGTCCACGTCCACGCGAACGCGCTGCTGACCGGCAGCGGCACCACCGGCATCGTGCTGGCTGACCTGCGCGACCCGGCCGCCATCCTCGCCCACCCCAGGCTGCGCGAGCTGATCGACTTGACCCGGCCCGTCGCCTTGCTGCTCGTGGCAATCCTCCACTTCATCACGGATGAGGAGGATCCGGCCGGGATCGTGGCCGCGCTGCGGGACGCGCTCCCGGCCGGCAGCTACCTGGTCTTGACACGGGACGCAGGACTTTCACCCGCCCGGCGGCGCGGACATGGCCGCTGCAGGGTACAAGAACGCGACAGCCCCGCTGGTGCTCCGCACTCACGAGCAGGTGTCCACGTTCTTCGACGGGTTCGACCTGCTGGAGCCGGGCCTGGTGCAGGCCCCGATGTGGCGGCCCGACGGCAAGCCGCCCCGCCCCAAAGAGCTGGCGAGAATCGGCATCTACGCTGGTGTCGGCCGCAAGACCAGCGAAGACTCTCCTGGCAACGCCCGCCGGTGACCAGTGCGTTCTGACCCGGTGTGCGCCGCGCCCTGGTGCCGTGCGAGGACGGCGCGCTGGCCCCCCTCGCGGGCCGCGCACGCTCGCGGCTACTTCTAGCTCTACTCCGCCCAGGTGTTCATCCCCCCGGGCGGCGGCAAGATCCACCTGGCCCGCGGCAGCTGGAAGGCCACCATCGCGCACCAGCGCGCCGCGCGGCCACCTTTGGCCGGCATCAGCCCGAGAGAGAGAGTGTGCTGCCGAGCGTTCGCGGGGAACTACTCACCCGCCTCGACCGCAACGATGAGGCGTGGGCTGAGCTGGAACGCGCCGTGGTTTTGTGCGGCAACGACCGAGAGCGCGCGGTCCTCATGCGCAAGATCACCGACGTCGGGAACCACGGAGATCCAAAGTCGATACGGTGAGGTCCGCGCGGTCGAGTAGGACCATCGCGTCATGGTCCGGGGTGCCCGGGTCGGCCATGTAGACGATGAGGCAGTGGCCGTCGGCGCGGTTCAGGCTGAGGGTCTCGTGGGCGAGCCGCAGCGCGCCGACGAGCGGGTGCTTGATGATCCGGTCGCCCGCGCCTGCCCGGCGTACCTCGTACCGGCCCCACATGCGGCCGAAGTCTGGGCTCTTGACGAGCAACTCCCCGACCAGAGCGGCTAGGTCGGGGGCGTCGGGGTCGCTGCCCGCGACCGCGCGCAGCTGGGCGACGCAGCCGCGGGCCTTCTGCTCCCATTCGGGCCACAGGTCCCGGGCTTCCGGGTGCAGGAAGGTGTACCTGATCGTGTTCCGCTGCCTCGGCGGCCAGTCGAGCAGGCCAGGGTGGAGCCGCGCGCCGCCGGGGTTGGCGGCGAGGATGTCGTAGGTGCGGCTGACCACATAGGCCGGGTTCGGACGCAGGGTTTCCAGCAGCAGCCTGGAGGTTGGCCGCACGGCACGAGATGGCGGCGTCGGCGGGATCGGGACGCGACGTGCCGCCTGAGCGGCGAGGGACTTCAGGTACTCGTGCTCGTCGCCGTCGAGGAAAAGGGCGCGGGCCAGTGCGTCGACGACCGCCGGGCTCGGCCTGGTCTCGCGGCCGCGCTCGAGCCGCGTGTAGTAGTCGATGCTTACCCCGGCGAGCGTTGCGATCTCCTCGCGCCGCAGCCCGGGCGTGCGGCGCGAGGAGATGCCGGGGGGCAGGCCGGCGTCCTTAGGGCGGACGCCCTCCCGCCGTGCGCGCAGAAACCGGCCCAGCTCGGTCGTGGCCTGCTCGGTCATATTCTCTATTGTGCCCGGCCACGGGCGGGGTTGGGGGGCCGTGTCACTCCCTGGCAGCGGACACCCCGGTCTGCTTCGCACGGAAGATGGCGGTCTGCCACAGCAACGCGCGCGGCGGCAGGCTCAGCCCTATGAAAGACGTTGGGGTGAGGCATGCAGCCGCGATCGTTCGGGATGATAGAGGACCTAAGCCGCCCGGGAAGCGGCTGGTGCTGGCCGCCGCGCTGCTCGGCTTCTTCATGATCAGTCTCGACGCGACTGCGGTGAACGTGGCGCTGCCCGCGATAGGGCGGTCCTTGAATGGGGCGACGTCCGGGCTGCAGTGGGTCGTGGACGGTTACACGGTTCCGTTCGCGGCGCTGCTCATCTCCGCCGGTGCGGTGTCGGACCGGCTCGGGGCGCGGCGAGTCTTCGGCTGGGGCCTGGTCGTGTTCGCGGCCGCGTCGGTTGGGTGCGGGCTGGCGCCCGGGCTGCCGGTCCTGATCGCGGCCCGTGCCTTGCAGGGTGGCGCGGCGGCGGTCATGCTGCCGTCGTCGCTCGCCCTGGTGCGCCAGGCGTTCGCCGATCCGGCGGCGAGGGCGCGGGCGGTCGCGGTGTGGAGTTCCGGCGGCGCGACCGCGATCGCCGCCGGCCCCGTGCTCGGCGGGATCCTGACGTCGACCGCGGGTTGGCGGGCGATCTTCTTCGTCAACCTGCCCGTGGGCGCGGCCGTCCTGGCATTGCTGGTGTTTCGCGCGCCGCGCTCGCCCCGGCTGGCGGCACCGCTCGACCCGGCCGGCCAGGTGACGGCGGTGGTAGGGCTGGCGGGGTTGACATTCGGGGTAATTACCGGCGGCTCCGACGGGTTCGCCAGGCCTTTGGTGCTGACGGCGTTTGTGGTAGCGGCGCTTGCGGCCGGCTGCTTCCTCGGTGTGGAATCGCGGATCGCGCGGCCGATGGTGCCGCTCGCCCTCTTCCGCTCCCCGGCCGTGGTCACGTGCCTCGTAACCGGTTTCTCGATCAACACTGCCTTCTACGGTGTCGCGTTCGTGCTCAGCCTGTACTTCCAACGGGTACTCGGCGAGTCGGCGATCGCTTCTGGCCTGCTGTTCCTGCCGATGACGGGGCTGCTGGCCTTGGCTAATCTCGGGTCGGCGCGCGCCGCGGCGCGGTGGGGGCACCACGTACCGGTTCGCGCCGGGCTGTGCGTAGGGACGCTGGGGATGCTGCTCCTGGCGTTCCTGCGCGGCCGGGTGGGGATGGAGATCGCACTAGTGCCCGCCGGAGCCGGGCTCGGATTCGCGCTGCCGCCGCTGACGTTCCTGCTGCTCGACTCGCTGCCCGCGTCGCAGGCCGGACTCGCCGGCGGCCTGTTCAACGCGGGAAGGCAGACGGGCGGGGCGCTGGCAGTGGCGACATTCGGGACTCTGGTGTCAGGCTCGTTCCTGACCGGCATGCGCGTCAGCATGCTGATCTCCGCAGCGTTGCTGCTCGTCAGTACCGCGGCCGCGTTCGCCGTGTGCCGCCGGCGCGCCGCGTGAAATGGTCCGGCAACGCCTTACGCATATCCAGGACAAGCTTGCCAATGACAGGCACCTTTTGCGGGATGGGACTCGTCGTTGGTTCGGGCACCGCCATAGAAAGACCCGGTTCGTCTGAGCAAACACTGTGGTGGGGTCGGTGCCGACCAGTTCGCCGCCAGTGCGGGCCGGGTGGTAGCCATGTCATTGAGCCTGAAACGAGGCATCCCGCTTGGGTGCCATCGAAAGGAGAGCATCCGCCACGCCAGGCACGTTAGCGCAGGGCACCGACAATATCGCGCGATCAGCAAGGCCCTTATCGTGAGCGGCTAGCTGCTTGGCGCTGCGCGTCGCGATCCTCGAGCGCTACCGGCAGCCCAGCTGATGCGGCTGGCATCCGGCCTCGTTGCCGCGGCACGCCGCCGACACCCCCGGCCTGCCCGTCAGCCGACTACTGATGATTGTCAAGTCGGCGCACGGGCCCCGTTCGGATGAAAGTCTTGGTTCTTCTGAACGGACCGGGGTGACTCCGGCGGCTAACCGTCTTCTATCAGGTCAGTACGTTTCCGCGGTCGACAACGAGGGATCGACCCGGTGGCGTACGGCTGGGTGAGGCAGTACAGGTAGGCCTGCGCGATGTCGCCGGGGTCGCCGATCCGCCCGGCCGGGATGGACGCGGCCGTGTCGCTGAATAGCTGCTCGCGGCTGGCCTCGTTCATCGAGTCCCACAGCGGGGAGCAGACCAGGCCGGGGCAGACGGCGTTGACGCGGATGGGCGCCAGTTCCACCGCCAGGGCCCAGGTCAGCGACTCCATCGCTCCGCAGACGCTCGCCACGATAGCCAGCCCGGGAAAGCAACGGCGTCCCGCGGTTCCGGTTGTCAAGGTGATCGAGCCGCCGGAGCGCAGGTGCGGGGCGGCGGCGTGCGCGGCCCACAGCGCGCCGAAATAGCACAGGCCGAAAACTGCCGTGCCTGTGCCCGGCGGCCGCCGGCCGCCGGCGCCGTTGCCAGGCCGATGCCGGAGATACCGCCCAGGACGACTACCCGCTGTCCGTTCATATCCATGACGTGTGTTCCTTGTGCAGGGCTGGAGTTGATGTCCCCACTGTGCGTACCGCGGGGGCGGCCCGTCCAAGACCTGTCCAGGCCGCTGTCATACCCTGGAGGTATCACGACTACCGGGCCTAGGAGGATGCGCATGGTGCCGGTTGTCAGATTCGACAGCTTGCGGACCGATCGGCTGGTGCTGCGCCGATGGCAGGATGGCGACCGGGAACCGTTCGCGGCCCTCAACGCCGACCCGCACACCATGCGGTTCTTTCGCAGCACCCTGGACCGGGCGGCCAGCGTCGCCATAATCGACCGGCTTGAGGAGCGGTTAGAAGCTCAGGGCTGCGGGCTGTGGGCGCTGGAGATCGCGCACACCGGCCAGTTCATCGGCTTCACCGGGTGTCGCACTTGACGTGACGGTCCCGAGCACCAGCTGGGGCGACCAGACCGAGGTCATCGGTGATGGCCGGGCCGACTTCAGCTACCTGCGACTGCCCGCAAACCTGCGTGGCCTGCAGGGCGGGGAGCTGCAGGCCAAGCCGCGAGTCGTGGCCCTACCAGCAGGCCACCGGCTCGTCTGGAAGGGCTTGATTTGCATCACCGACCTCGCCGACGAGCATCTTTTGCAAGATCCAGGCACGGTTCCGGCGGTGCCACGAATGGAAATAGAGCACGGTCCTTGGTCGGCGAGTTCAAGAACGCGGGCCGGGAATGGCGGCCCAAGGGCGAGCCGGAGGCCACCCGCACCCATGACTTGCCCGAGGACAGCCCGGCAAGGCGGTGCCGTACGGGGTCTATGACATCACCGGCAACACCGGCTGGGTATCGGTCGGCACCGACCATGACACCGCGGCCTTCGCCGTCGAGTCGGTCCGCCGCTGGTGGAACGCGGCCGGGAGCAGCGACTACCCCCTGGCCCGGCGGCTGCTGATCAACGCGGACGTGGGCGGCTCCAACGGCTACCGCACCCGGGCGTGGAAAGCCGAGCTCGCCGCGTTCGCGCTGGAGACCGGGCTCGCCGTCACCGTCTGCCACTTCGCGCCAGGGACGTCGAAGTGGAACAAGGTCGAGCACCGGCTGTTCTCCCACATCACGATGAACTGGCGGGGACGGCCGGTGACCAGCCACGAGGTCATCGTACAGACCATCGCGGCCACCACCACCCGCACCGGCCTGCGGGTGCACGCTGAACTGGACACCAGCGCCTATCAGACCGGAGTCAAGGTCAGCGCGGCAGATGGACGCCCTGCCGCTGACCCGCCGCGACTGGCACGGCGACTGGAACTACACCCTGCGCCCCGAGGACTACGACCGGGCCGCCGGCGCCCTCGACCGGTTCGACCAGCCCAGCCCCGACCTGGCTCTGCCACCCGGCGCTGACCGCCTGCAGGCCAGCCAGTGGGACGCCCTGACCGCTGCGCTGATGGCCCTGCACGACCAGCAGCGGGAGACCAGCCTGGACAAGCGCCGCGGCCACCGCCCCCGGCTGGCCGCCCCCGGCACCGGCCGCCGTCCTGTCCTGACACTGGCCGACCGGCTCCTGGCCGCCACCCTCCACCAGCGGCTCGCCCTGCCCCCAGGTCGCCATCGCCGCCCTGTTCAGCGTCCGGCCCGAGACGATCAACAAGCGCCTGCGCGACATACGCTAGCTCCTTGACCAGGCTGGGCACACCATCCAGCCCGGCCCGCGCAGGCTCGCCAGCCTGGACGACCTCTACGGTCTTGCGACCGCAGCGGAAATCGCCGTGCCTTCAGAGATCAAGACAGCGTGTTAATTATCTGCAAGCTCTTGAGTCAGCGGTATTGCATCTAGGAGGCGTCGAGGAAACCGGCGACGGGCGCGACAGCTGCGCCCGGCTCGTCTAACCGGCCGTATTCGCCGTCAGTGACCTGTTCGCCCCACTGTGCGTACTGACCGTCCTCGCCCGCGGGGGTGACGGCGAGCTGCGTCATGGTGCTCTCGGGCCAGGCCCCGTGCCAGTGCTCCACTCCTGGGGCGCACACCACGGTCTGTCCGGCCCGCAACGTGAGGACGGGTCCGCCCCGCTCCTGCACCCGCGCGACGCCGTTCTCGACGTACAGCATCTGTCCCCGCTCGTGTTTGTGCCAGCAGGTGCGGGAGCCCGGCGCGAAGTGGGACCGGTTGAGCAGCACGGGTGGTTCGCCGAGTCCAGCCAGCGTCTCAGACCAGACGGTCCCGACCGTGACCTCCGCGGACTGTCGAGACGAGCGGGGCTGATCGGGAACTGTCTGCAAACGTTTCTCGCCATCCGTGGAGCCAGCCCGCACCTGTGTGGACATCAGCTCAAATCCCGTCTGAGGGCGCGCGCCCCGAGAACGGCGTGCACCCCCCACACAGGACTCGCGACCTGAGTGATCCGCAGGTCGACGGCTGCGCTGGCCAACGCGAGCGCCGTGGGCCTGTCGACCTCGTGCAACCGCTCGATCCACCTAAGCATGGCGTCGAGCGCCTGCTCCATCGCCTCGTTGAGGTCGGCGGACATCCCGAACGTGACGCGCCCCGCCAGCGTCTCCGCGTGAAGTGTGGGAAGCGGCGCGTCCTCGAGCAGGTCGATCTGGATCGTAGAAGTCATCGCACACTCGATGGCCGTGCCGGACACCTCGCCGTCTCCCTGAGCGCCGTGACCGTCCCCGACGAGCAACAGCGCCCCGGGGACCTCAACGGGCAGGTAAAGAGGGGCGCCCTCGCCTAGCAGGCGGCAGTCAACGTTGCCGCACCGGCGTGAGGCGGGACGAGCGACCGTTCGCCGGGCCCCGCCGGGGTGACGCCGATGAGACCCAGGAAGGGGTTGAGGTCGACAGTGAGCCCCATCGTTGAGCGGGCCTCTCTCTTCCCGACGTCCAGGTCCCAGGTCACGAAAGTGGGGGAAGTCCTTTCGGCCCCGAGTCGGCGTTCGAGGTCGGAGTGCTGCCACGAGGACATCGTCCAGCCCCATTCGTCGGGCCTAAGGGCCAGGACGCGGACTGCGAGCATGTCTCCCGGGCGGGCCCGTTGGACCTCGATGGGACCTGTCACCATGAGACCGGGATTCTCGCCGGCGAGCCGAGGCACCCCCTCGTTGGAGCCGGTGAAGCGGCCCAGATGGCCGAGTACGTCGAGTCCGTGGATCGTGACCGTGTCGCCGGGATCGACCGAGAGCACTGGTGGGGCGTCTGCGGAGAAGACGTTGGCGACCGTATCCCTGGTCGACGCTAGCTCGAGGTGGGCCATTCTTCGAAGGTAGGTGGCCCCTCGCCAACTAGCCAGGGTGTATCACACCCCCGCGCCGACCGCCCGAGTTGACGCCGTGCGGATATGTCACGGCGGGTGGGGTGAACCGGTGGCCCGCCGGGACACCGCGATCGCGGAACTTGCCGGGTGGTCAGCGCCTGCTCGTGCCGGGGCTGCCCGCTCGGCGTCGAAAAACCAGCTACTCGGCCAGCCTCGACCGGGCGTTCCCCGCCTAGACGCTGAATCCCGGCCCCGGAAGGAGGCGTAGATCGTCGACTCGCAGCGCCTCGTCGCAGTGCTCGCACACGAGCCGGTGACGCGCCGGGTGCCCGCATCGGTGTTCGCACACCGCGGGCGGCCCGGCGGGAGCGGCGTGCAGGTCGCCCCAGGCCATGAGCGCTGCGACGACCGGTAGGAGGTCCTTGCCCTTTGCCGGTTAGCCCGTAGTCGTTCCAGTCGTCCCTAGCGGCGGAGGGGACCGCCTCCTCTTCGAGCCCCTAACGCGCTGGCCGAGCAGCTCATCTCCGGCCGCGAGCGCATGTTCGTCGAGCACTTCATGCTCCAGCACGCCTATGACACCACTGGCCCGGACGAGGACGCGCTAAAGGAGTACGCGCGGTGGCTCTCGGCGCCGGGGCGTTGCACGGCGGCATCAGCTACTTCCGCAGCCACTGGGTCGACGCCGAGCACAACCGTGAACACGCCAAAACCAGGTTGGCGATTCCGGTGCTCACCGTAGCTGGCAGTGCAAGCGCCCGGCACCGAGCTTGCTCCGTGGATCGAGCCCCTTGCCCAGCTTTTGCGGTGTGGTGATCGAAGAGTGCGGCCACTACATGGCCGAGGAGCGCCCCGATCGCGTTGTCGAGGAGCTGGTTCCGCGTGCGCCCGCACCGGCGCCGAGTACGGCTCCCGCGCCCCGGCCCACTGCCCCTGCGAGGGCTTCCCGGCCATGGTCATCCACCGGCAGAAGTAGCGCTTGGTGAAGAACGCCTGGCTGTAGATGGGTACGATCCCAGAATCTGGGTTGAAGATCCGTTCGCGTCAGCACAAGGCACTGGCTGCTTGCAATTCGCTGAGTGCTCGCCGCGCGATTTCGCTGAACTCGTCGCCGGTGGCTGTGTCGCTCCAGCGCTCATAGGCGATCTTCAAGGCGAGCGTGCCCAGCTCCGCGGCCACGTATGAGGTCAGGTCGGGAATGCCGCGCCGCTTGAGCGCGTCGGTCATTGACGCGGTCAGGCCGAGGCCCTTCAGCGCTTCGCGCTCTTGAAGTCCCGGGTTGGCGGCGATCACCGCTCGCCTGCGGGCGCTGAATTCACGGCGAGCGGGTGTGAAGGCTTCCCTCCCGGCCGTGTCCAGGGCATGAGCCACCGCTTCAAGCGGGGTGGCAGTTGCCGGCGCTGCGGCTATCGCCCCGGCGAGCAGTCCTGTCATCGTGTCGTCGCCGAAGAGCACTTCCCGCTTGTCCTGGAAGTGCCGGAAGAAGGTGCTCTTCGTTAGCCCTGCGCGCTGCGCGATGTCGATTACCGTCGTGTTCTCGTAGCCCCGCTCCGCGAACAGTTCGAGGGCGGCCAAGGCTAGCCGCTCTGATGCGTTCGGTTGCCAGCGGGCCATGGGAACAGCGTACGGCACTTAGTTCCGTCACTCGTGTATAGTAATGGAACCAAGTCCCATCATCCAGCCTGCTGGAGGTCCGCCATGAGCCGAGCTGTCATCTATGAGACGTTCGGAGGTCCCGAAGTACTGGAGTTGCGAGAGGTTCCGGAGCCGCACGCCGGCCCGGGTGAGGTCCGCGTCCGCGTGTCGGCCGCCGGGCTGAACCCGATGGACCAGTTGCTCTCTTCGATGCCCGAACTGGCGGAGCAGTTCGGCATCACCTTGCCATCCGGCTTCGGGTACGACTTCGCTGGCGTGGTCGACGAGGTCGACGAGAGTGTCACAGGTTTCGGGGTGGGCGATCGCGTCTATGGCGGTGCGCTGGGGAAGGCGGTGGCCGACTTCGTGGTGATCAGGCCGCCCGCGGAGGTGCTCTGGCATACGCCGGATGGCGTCAGCGACGAGGTGGCGAGCACGCTTCCGATCGCGGGCCGCACTGCCGCCGCCGCTCTTGAGGCAACTGGCCTGCGGTCCGGCGACACAATCCTGATCGGCGGTGCCGCCGGCGGCGTAGGCGCGTTCGCCGTACAGCTCGCGAAGCTCGCGGGTGCCACCGTGATCGGCACGGCCTCGGAGGCCACCTTCGAGTTCCTGCGGCAGCTGGGCGCCGAGCCCGTGGCGTACGGTCCCGGGCTGGCGGACCGGGTACGGGCACTGGCTCCCGATGGCGTGACCGCAGCGACAGACCTGTTCGGCACCGAAACGGCCGAGACCGCAGTCGCGCTCGGCGTATCCCCCGAGCGGATCTCCACGGTCGCCGCAGGGCCCAACCCTCCTGGTGGCGTGCGCGCGACCGGCGGCAGCGACGCTCAACCGGATGCCTTGGAGCAAATCACCGACGCGATCCTTGACGGAAAGATCACCGTGCCGATCGCCGCCACCTTCCCGATCGAGCAGATCCGCAATGCCGTGACACTGCAGGCCGGACGTCACGTCCACGGCAAGATCGTGATCACGCTATGACCGTGCCCGGTGACGGACCTACTACGTGAGCTGTGGAGGCCTACCGGTTTCGCAGACACTCATATTGAGGGTTATTCAGGCGGTTGCGTAGAAGTGCAAGGCGACTACGGCCGAGATGGTTTCTGAGAATGTAGCTAGGGGCCGGCGGAGTCGGTGTGCATAATCCGCCACGTCTTGAAGCAATACGGCTTAGTTAGCGAATGCAGCTCGGCTGTTTACACATTTCCACAGGATAGCCTGTTAATAACTGGTCTTTCGGGTGATCCGCTGACACTAACGGGTGCTGCGTGCTATTCCTTCTGGGATATGAACGAACTTTGTGATGATGTGCCGGGCGGCGCCGTCAGGCTGACTGACCGGATTGGCGTTGGCGTGCTGACACGTTTGGTTTCGCGGGAGTTGGTGGATGAGGTTGTCGCCGGACTCGGTCGCTCTGAGCGGAGGAATCGCCTGCTGCCGGCACGGGTGGTGGTCTATTTCGTCATGGCTCTGGCGTTGTTCTACGGCGATTCCTATGTAACCAGTCACGGGTGCCTGGTTAATTGATCATGCTGGGTGGGGTGGCATCCAGGTGGTTCCGTTGAGGGCGTCGCGGATGGCGGCGAGTGGGTGGCGGCCGTGGCTGCGCGCGGTGGTGAGGT
>JALYVS010000597.1 GCA_030853115.1 Actinomycetota bacterium | reverse complement strand
GTGCCGCCGCGGGCGGCACCCGCCGGTCCGGCGCAGCCCGCGCCTGGCAGCCCTCCGGCCGCGCCTCTGGAGGGCGTGATCCCGTCACCTATTTCCTCTGCTGCGGCGCCACTGGCCCCGGCGGCGGACGCCGAGGAGATCCCGCTGACCACGGTGCGCCGCCTCACCGCGCAGCGGCTCGCCGCCAGCGCCCGCGAGGCCCCGCACTTCTACCTGACCGTCGTCGTCGCCGACGCCGGCGACCTGCTCGCCTTCCGCGCCTAGGCCAACCAGCGGCGTGGCGCGGACGTCAAGATCACCGTCACCGACCTGCTCACCCGGGCCTGCGCGACGGCGCTATCCGCCCCTCCCTGAGGTCAATGTCTCCTGGGACGAGACCCGCATCCTGCGGCACCGCCACGTCAGCATCGGCATCGCGGTCGCCATCGACGACGGGCTCATCGTCCCGGTCATCCGCGACGCCGACCGCAAGACCGTGACCGAGATCGCCCGCGAGTCCCACGACCTCACCGCCCGGGCGCGGGCCCGCAAGCTCACCCCGGACGAGCTGTCCGGCGGCACCTTCACCATCAGCAACCTCGGCATGTACGGCATCCGCCAGTTCACCGCCGTCATCAACCCGCCGCAGGCCGCCATCCTCGCCGTCGGCGAAGCCGTCCGCCAGCCCGTCGTCCGCGGCGAGCAGGTCGCGATCGCCACCACCATGACGCTGACCCTGTCCATCGACCACCGGGCCGTCGACGGCGCCACCGCCGCCCGCTTCCTCACCCGGCTACGTGAGCTGATCGAGGAACCGCTTGGCATCGTGCTCTGAGGGCCGCCAGGGATTATTTTCACGAACAGTGTTGTTTAAACTAACGAGCAAGTAACAGGAGGTGCCTGATGGCCATCATCTACGAAGGTGCCACCGAGGAGATCAGGCAGGTCGTCCACCACCACGCGGTGCTGCGCCGGGGCCTGGAGCGCCGCTCGGGCGCGCTGTGCGAGGCGGTCGAGAGCGGCGTCCCGTTCGAACGGCTGATGGCGACGCTCCGCGAGTACATGGCTGGCGAGATCCTGCCCCACGCCGAGGCGGAGGAACGCACGCTCTGCCAGGCGGCGGCCACCCAGGCCAGCGGCGGCGACCTAGTCGGCGCGCTGACCGCCGAGCACCACGCGCTGGCATACCTCGCCGGCCGGCTCCGGCCCGGCACGGGCGGCACCGAGGCCGCCACGGTCTCGGAATGGATCGCGACGCTGTTCGCCGGGCACGTGGCCAAGGAGAACGACCTGCTGCTGCCCGCGCTCACCGGCTCTGGCGCGGACCTGGCGGCCCTGCTCGCGGAGATGCGCAGGCCGCTGCCGCCGAGCCCCGCATCGGTCCGGCAGCCAGAAGCGTTCTCACAGCCTTAGCTGTTCCAGCGATATCGTCCCCGGAGGGGAGATCATCATGTACCCGGACAATGCGCTCTCGGCGTGGCAACTCGCCATCATGGCCGTTGTTGTCGTCGCGTCGCTGGCGGCATGGCTCACCCTGGTGCTCCTGGCCGACCGGCAGCCCCGCGGCACGTCCGCGGCCGTGAACACCGGGCCGCGCGAGGAGGAAAACGGCGCGGCCGTGACACAGCTTCCTCATGGTGCCCAGCCGCCGGACAAGGCGACGGCCTGATTCTTCGGCCCTGGCTCGGCGCCGTGTGAATTCCCGGGCACAGCATGGGGCCCAGCGAACGGGTACGCGAATCACCAGGTTACGAGCAGGCGCACTGGTGAACGCCAGATGCACGATCACGTGGAGGTGTGATGACAGACTCAATTGCCAGGCTGCGGACAGCGGGAGTCTCGGTCTGGCTGGATGACCTCAGCCGTGAACGGCTAACTAGCGGCAGCCTCGCCGCGCTCCGCGACCGGGGAGTATCCGGGGTGACGACCAACCCGACGATCTTCGCGAAAGCCATCGACGGCAGCGGCGCCTACGACGGCCAGGTCCGTGACCTGAGGCTGCGGCAGGTGCCGGCGGCCCAGGCGCTGCGGGAGCTGACCGCGTCCGACGTCCGCCGGGCATGTGACGTGCTGCGCCCGGCCTACGAGGCGACGGATGGGCTGGACGGGCGGGTGTCGATCGAGGTCGGCCCGCGGATCGCCCACGACACCGGCCGGACGGTCGCCGAGGCCCGTGCGCTGTGGTGGCTGGTGGACCGGCCCAACCTGTTCGTCAAGATCCCGGCCGCCAAGCAGGGCCTGCCGGCGGTCACCGCCTGCCTGGCCGAGGGGATCAGCATCAACGTCACGCTGATCTTCTCCCTGGCCCGCTACGGCGAGGTGATCGAGGCGTTCCTGGCCGGCCTGGAACAGGCCCGCGATGCCGGGCGGGACCTGTCCGGCATCGCCTCGGTCGCCTCGTTCTTCGTGTCCCGGGTGGACACCGAAGTGGACAAGCGGCTGGACAAGACGGGAACGCCGCAGGCCGCCGCGCTGCGCGGCAAGGCTGCGATCGCCAACGCGAGGCTCGCCTACCGGCGCTATGAGGAAATGCTGGCCACGGACCGGTGGTGGGCGCTGGAACAGGCGGGCGCCCGGCCGCAGCGTCCGCTGTGGGCCTCCACCAGCGTCAAGGACCCCGCCTACGACGACACCCGGTACGTGGCCGGGCTGGTCGCCTCCGGCGTGATCAACACCATGCCGGAAGCGACGCTGAACGCGGTCACCGACCATGGGGACATCCCGGACGACAGCATCCACGGCACCTATGAGCAGTCGCAGGCCGTTCTCGGCGGCCTGGCGGCACTCGGGGTCGACTACGACGACGTCGTGCAGACCCTGGAAGACCAGGGCGTGACCACGTTCGACGCCAGCTCGGACCACCTCGGCCAGCGGCTCGCCACCGCCCTCGGCGCACGGCAGGAGTGACGTTATGCCAGCCTCAGACACCTTCGTCATCGCCGGCGGTGGCCTGGCCGGCGCCAAGGCCGCGGAAGCACTGCGCGAGCAGGGTTTCGGCGGGCGGATCGTACTGGCCGCCGAGGAGGGCATCCGCCCCTACGAACGGCCGCCGCTATCCAAGGACTACCTGCAGGGCAAGACCAGCCGCGAAACGATCTTCGTGCACTCCCCGGAATGGTACGACACCCACCGGGTCGAGTTGCTGCTTCGCACGGCCGTCACCGCGATCGACCGGGGCCGCCGCCAGGTGACGCTGTCCGATGGCGGGCACCTGGCCTACGGCCGGCTGCTGCTGGCCACCGGCGCGGTGCCGCGG
>JALYVS010000596.1 GCA_030853115.1 Actinomycetota bacterium | reverse complement strand
CGGCTGCTGTCCGCGTCCGGGCTCGCGGTCGCCACCGCGGGGTCCTACCTGGGCGGCCACCTGGCGCTCCGGCTCGGCGCGGGCTCCAGCCACGCCGACCAGGTCGGCCACTTGTCCGGACTCGGCTGGCACGATCTGTGCGACCTCAGCGGGTTGCCCGACCGGCGCCTGGTCAGGCGGCAGCTCGGCTACCTGTCCCTGCTGGCGTACCGGGACGGCTCGCAGGTGAGCGTGCTGTCAGACCGGTGCTCGCATCTCGGCGGCCCCTTGCACCAGGGACGGATCGTCGTGGAGCGGGGCAGCGCCTGCGTCGCCTGCCCGTGGCACGGATCCACCTTCGTGATCGCCGACGGCACCGTCGTGCACGGACCCGCCACGGCCCGCCAGCCATCCTTCGAGACCCGGGTCACGGACGCCGGCCGGGTTGAGCTCAGGCCCAGACCCTGACGAGCCCGATCCCGACAAGCCCGATCCTGGCGAGCCCGGCCCTGACGAGCCCGATCCCGACAAGCCCGGCCCTGACGAGCCCGGCCCTGGCGAGGGCGACGGCTCGGCCAGCCGGCTGTTAGCGGCGCCGAAGAAACCGCCGAGGCCTTCGAGGGCCTTACCGATCTCGCTCGGCACGATCCAGAGCTTGTTGGCGTCGCCCTGCGCGATCTGCGGCAGCATCTGCATGTACTGATAGGCCAGCAGCGACTGGTCCGGGTGGCCGTCGTGGATGGCCCTGAACACCGTACTGATCGCTTCGGCCTGCCCCTTGGCCCGCGCTGCCTGGGCCTTGGCGTCCGCCTCGGCCCGCAGCACGGTGGCCTCGGAATCGCCACGGGCCTTGAGCACCGCCGCCTGGCGTTCGCCCTCCGCGGTCAGGATCGCCGACTGCTTGGACCCCTCGGCGGACAAGATGGCGGCGCGCTTGTCGCGGTCGGCGCGCATCTGCTTCTCCATCGAGTCCTGGATGGAGGCGGGCGGCTCGATGGCCTTGATCTCGACGCGGCCGACCCGGATCCCCCATCTGCCCGTCGCCTCGTCAAGCTCCTTGCGCAGCAAGCCGTTGATCCGGTCCCGCGAGGTGAGCGTGGTCTCCAGGTCCATGCCACCGACCACGTTCCGCAGCGTGGTCACGGTCAGTTGCTCGACCGCGGTGATGTAGTTGGCGACTTCGTAGGTCGCCGCCCGGGCGTCGGTGACCTGGAAGTAGATGACGGTGTCGATGCCGACGACCAGGTTGTCCTGGGTGATCACCGGCTGGGGCGGGAAGCTGACCACCTGCTCCCGCAGGTCGAGGAGCGGACGCAGCCGGTCGACGAACGGCGTCACCACGTTCAGCCCGGCGGGCAGGGTCCGGTGGTACCGGCCGAACCGCTCGACAATCCCGGCCGATGCCTGGGGCACGATGCGGATCGACCTGCCGACTACCGCAATCACCAGGACGACGAGGACCACGAGCAGGATGATCGCTTCGGAAGAGGACATGACGACATCACTCCTGCGCCGGTTGCGGGGCTCCGGGGTGTTTCCGGGGTTTCCGGGCTAATTGCTACGTTACCGACCGCGAGCGAGTTCAGCCAGCAATCCGCCACTCAGCGTGCGCGGCCGGTCCACCGTGACTGCCGGTGCTCGATCTCCAGCTGGACGCCGAAGCACCGGGAAAGGTTCTTCGCGGTGAAGACCTCCTCCAGCGGGCCGGCCGCGAGCACCGAACCCCGGCGCAGCAGCATCGCGTGGGTGAAGCCGTCGGGCACCTCTTCGACGTGGTGGGTGACCAGCACCATCATCGGTGCCTTGGGATCGCGGGCCAGTTTGGTGAGCCGGCGCAGCAGGTCCTCGCGACCGCCCAGGTCGAGCCCGGCGGCCGGCTCGTCGAGCAGCAGCAGCTCCGGGTCCGGCATCAGGGCCCGGGCGATCTGTACCCGCTTGCGCTCACCCTCGGACAGCGTGGAGAACTTGCGCCTGATCAGGTGCGCGCAGCCGAGCGCGTCGAGCAGCTCGACGGCGCGGGTGACGTCCCCGGAGTCGTACTCTTCCTTCCACCGGCCCAAGATGGCGTAAGCCGCGGTGAGCACCAGGTCGATGACCTTCTCCCCGGGCGGGACCTGCTCGGCGATCGAGGCGCTGCTGAGCCCGATCCTGGGCCGCAGGTCGAAGATGTCGACCTCGCCCATCCGCTCGCCGAGGATGTCGACGGTACCCCGTGAGGCGAATGCCGTCGTCGCGGCGATCTGGAGCAGGGTTGTCTTGCCCGCCCCGTTGGGCCCGATGAGGATCCAGCGCTCGTCCCCGTGTGCCGTCCAGTCCACGTTGCGCAGCAGGACCGCTGAATCACGCCGGACCTCCACGCCACGCAGCCGCAGTACCTCGTCGGACACTAGGGCCCCCTTTCTCCGCCCGGCACCATCGATCCGGCCGGCACCATGAGTCTGGCGGGACCGTGGATCCGGCCGGCACCGTGCAGCCGGCCGGCTCGAATGACCGCCGAGACCGAACCTATGCCACCGCACCCCCCTGAGCCCAGCCGGGCGCACTGACTCGCCCCGCGAGTTCCCGGCGCAGCCGGCTCCGCCGGAAGGGGTACCGCCTGCCGAGAGGGCCTTCTCATGCTATTCATCCCTTCTAGCACTTTTCATCCGTTTCTAAGGTGAATAATCGCTAACGACCCGACGCCGTTTATTTAAAGCGCGCTACGATGCCTGATTGCTCGACTGCCCGGTATGACCCGTTAAACAGCAATCCAGCAAGGAGGAGCGGGAATGGCGATGCGCACACGCGTGCTATCAGGTTGTTTCGTCTTCGGCGTAGCAGCATTCATGCTGACCGGCACGGCCGCGCAAGCGACGACGACCCTGTCCGCAGCTCATACCAGCGCCGGTGTCCCGGCCGCGGTGAGCGTTCAGGCAGGCGGGGGCGCTGTGACGCCGAGCCCGACGCCGACGTGCCAGTGCCATAAACCCACGCCTTCCCCGTCGCCCACGTGCACCTGCCAGCACCCGACGCCGACGCCCAGCCCGACGTGCACCTGCTCGCGGCCCACGCCACCGCCGTCCTCTCCTCCGGCCCGGCCGTCGAGCGCGCCGCCGACGCCTAGCCCGTCGCCGTCATCCTCGGCTCCGCCCATCCCCGTGCCCTCCCCGGCCACGAGCAGCAGCTCGGTGGCTCCGGCGGGCGGCGCCAATACGGGCGGCGGCGGTAGCATCACCGGCGGTGGCAGCGACCTGCCGCTGACGGCGGGCGGTGCCGCGC
>JALYVS010000595.1 GCA_030853115.1 Actinomycetota bacterium | reverse complement strand
GGCCTCTGTGGCCGCCGCAGATCTCCTCCGGAGCTGGCCCGCTGGCGGCGCGGACCCGGGGCGTGGCGGGCGGCCTGACCCCGGCCGCGTGGTGGCGGAACCACCGGCTGTTCACCATCGCGGCCTGCCTTTCCGTGATCCCGCGGGTGATCGCCGCGCTCGGCTTCAGGCCCGCGCTGTTCATCCAGGACTCGTTCTCCTACATGGCCCAGGGCGTCCACCTCACCCCGCTCTCCCAGCTCCGGCCGGCCGGGTATCCGATGCTGCTGAAGGTGCTCAAACCCTTCCACAGCCTGCTGCTCGTCACCACCCTGCAGCACCTGATCGGGATCGCGCTGGCCGTGATCATCTACACGGTGCTGCGCAGCCGCGGGCTGCCCGCCTGGGGGGCGACGCTCGCCGCCGTCCCGACCCTGTTCGACTCGCGGCAGATCTGGCTGGAATCTTCGATCCTGCCCGACACCTTGTTCACGTTCGTGCTGATGGCCGCCGTCGCGATCCTCGTCATCAGGCCCAGGCCGGCGATCTGGCAGGCCGTCGTCATCGGCCTGCTGGTGGCCTGGGCGGCGCTCATCCGCGGCAACGGCGCCCCGGTCGTCGTCGTTATCCTGGCGTTCCTGCTGCTCCAGCGGGTCGGCTGGAAGGTGGTGACCGCGTGCCTGGCGGCGTTCGCGATCCCGGTGGCCGGGTACGCGCTGGTGTTCTTCGCCGAGTACGGGCAGCTCGACATCACCAACAGCAGCGGGATGTTCCTGTGGTCACGCACCATGTCGTTCGCCAACTGCTCGATCATCAAGCCGCCGGCCGACCTGCGCGCGCTGTGCCCGACCGCGCAGCCCGGCCACCCGACCTCCCCCGCCCCGCCCTGGTCGATCGACGCGCTGCTGACCGAGCGGACCCCGGCCGCCTACCTGTGGGCAGGCGGCGCGTGGTACCGAACCGGCCGGCACCCCGGTATCAACGCGGCCAACAACAAGCTGGCCATGGCCTTCGCCGAGCGGGCCATCGCGGCCCAGCCAGCCGACTACCTCAAGACGGTCGGCACGGGCGTGTTCCTGACCTTCGCCGCCACCGACCGGTCGCAAGATTACCTGTCGGATCACTTCACCGTGGCCCCGCACGTCGCCACGCTCGCGCCCTACATGAAGCATGACGAGGCCAGGTACGCGCGGACCACCTCGAACACCCACGTGGTGCAGCCGTGGGCGTTCTTCATGTTCTTGTACCAGCTGCCCGTCTGGTTCCCCGGCTGGGTCTTCTTCGCCGTGGTGATGGGCGGGCTGGTCATGCTGATCGCCCGATGGCGGCACGGCTGGGGCCGGTACGCGGGCCTGGCCTGGGGGGTCGCGGTAATCAACCTGGTGGTGCCGATCGCGGCCCACGAACTCGACTACCGGTACGCGCTCTCGGCGGTGCCGTTCGCCTGCCTGGCCCTCGGCCTGACGTTCATCAGGACGCCCACGGGTCTCACTTCCGCCGGCCCGGCGGAACCGGGACCCGCGGCGACAGGACCCGCGGCGACAGGACCGGCGACGGCGGTCCCCGGGCCTGACGAGGGCTAGTCGCCGACGCGGATGCGCAGGCGGCGGAAGCCCTTGCCCTTGCTTTCGATCTTGACGACCTCGATCCGGCCGACCTGGCTGGTCGAGGCCACGTGGGTGCCGCCGTCGGCCTGCTGGTCCAGGCCCACGATGTCGACCACGCGCACGTCCTTGACGTCGGCCGGCACCAGGTTGGTGGCGGTCCGGATGATGTCGGGCAGCGCGAACGCCTCGTCCCGGGGCAGCACCCGGACGTCGATGCGCCGGCCCGCCTTGATCTCGGCGTTGCAGGCGGCCTCGATCGTGTCCCGGAACCCCTCCGGAAGCTCGGGCAGGTTGAAGTCCATCCGCGCGGTCAGCGGTTCCATGTTGCCGCCGGTGACCAGCGCGCCGAAGTCACGGAACACCACGCCGCACAGCACGTGCAGGCCGGAGTGCGTGCGCATCAGCGCGGTCCGGCGCTCGTCCTCGACCGCGCCGCGAACCGCGGTGCCGGCCGGCGGCAGCGGGTCGCCCTCGGCCGGGATCAGGTACAGCTCGTCGCCCTTACGCGCCCCTTCGATCCGGGTCTGCACGCCGCCCCAGAGCAGGACGCCGTGGTCCGGCGGCTGGCCGCCGCCGCCCGGGTAGAAGGCGGACCGGTCGAGCACGATCCCTTCGGCGTCGGCCGCCAGCACCGTGCCTTCCCATTCCCGCAGCGTCTGGTCCTCTAGCTCAAGCCGGTGCGTACGTGCGCTCATCCCGGCAGGATACCGGCTGCCGCAGGGGTCAGCCGGTGTTCTGCAGACCGGCGGCGACGCCGTTGACGGTGAGCAGGAGGAGTCGTTCCAGGCGTTCGCGGTCTTCGTCCGGGATGTCACCCCGGGCATCTTGACCGCGCAGCGCCGCCAGGGCCCGCAGCTGCAGGTAGGACAGGGCATCCACGTAGGGATCGCGGAGCGCGACCGCGCGGGACAGCACGTGCCGGTTGGCCAGCAGGCGGTCGTGACCGGTCACGGTGAGCACCAGCCGCCGGGTCAGGTCGTACTCGGCCAGCACCCGGCCGGTCAGGTCGTCGCGGCCGCCCAGAGCCAGGTAGCGGGCCCCGATCAGCCGGTCGGTCTTGGCCAGGCTCATCTCCGCGTTGTCCAGGAGCACGCCGAAGAGCGGCCACTCGCGGTACGCGCGCCGCAGCACCTCGGGGCCGTCGGCATCGGAGATGGCGGCCAGCCCGCTGCCCAGGCCGAACCAGCCTGGCAGGTTCATCCGGGTCTGTGACCAGGCGAAGACCCAGGGGATCGCGCGCAGGTCGGTCAGGTCCATGGTGGCCACAGCGCCCGGCGGGGCCGGCGCCAGGCCGCGCTTGGCGGGGCGGGAGCCGATGCGCAGCTGGCCGATCTCGCCCAGCGGGCTGACCCGGGCGAACCAGTCGGCGAACCCGTCCGCCTCGACCAGGCCGCGGAACGCCGAACGCGCGGCCTCGTCGATCCGGTCGGCGATGACGCGGTAGGTGGCGGCCGCGGCCGCGTTGCGGTCCGCGATCCGCGTCGACGAGGCGAGCAGCACCGCGGAGCTGACCTGCTCCAGGTGCCGCTTGGCGATCACCTGCTGGCCGTACCGGGCGAAGATGACCTCGCCCTGCTCGGTGACCTTGAACGAGCCGCCCACCGAACCAGGCGCCTGAGCGAGCACGGCGCGGCCGGCCGGGCCGCCGCCGCGGCCGAGCGCGCC
>JALYVS010000594.1 GCA_030853115.1 Actinomycetota bacterium | reverse complement strand
GCCCGGCCCCGGGCGGGGTGGACGGCGCGGAAATCATCATCGTCGACTGCGAGGCGCTGTCCACCCGGATCAACCCCCGGGTCGCCCACTACACCGGCCAGGCCGAGCTCGCCGAGGTGATCCTGCAGGGGCTGCAGGCCCGCAAGCAAGGTGACGAGGACACCGCGACGGCTAAACTCGGCCGGGCCGTGGCGCTGGCGCATCAGTCAGGAAACGAGGACACCGCCAAGCTGCTGGCTAAGGTGGTGGATGTCGTCGATCCCGAAACCGGGACGGTCAGGCTGAAGCAGAAGGTCGACGACGTCGGCGAGATGACGCTGGACACCGGGTCGACTAAGACGGTCCGGGTAAAGAAAGAATCCGGCTAAGCGCAGGAGGTGGCAATGACAGTATGTCCTAATGGTCACGACTCGGTCAGTGATGACTTCTGCGACGTGTGCGGCATGCGCCTAGCCGGGGCCGCCGATACCCCGGCGACCCCGGCCGCCGGCCTGCCCCCCGCATCCCGCCCGCCCAGCGGCGGCGAACCGTGCCCCCGGTGCGGCACCATCAGGTCTGGCAACTTCTGTGAAGCCTGTGGCTTCAACTTCGGCGGCGCGCCTCCGGCCATCCCCTTCCTGACCGGCCCCCGGTTCACTCCGGCCGGCCCCGCCCCGGATAGCCCCGCCCCGGCTAGCTTCACTCCGGCCCCCCCCGCTCCGGCGAGCTCCGCTCCGCCCCGCCCCGCTCCGGCGAGCTCCGCTCCGCCCCGCCCCGCTCCGGCTGGCCCACCTGGGCGGACCTCGTTCCCGTACCCCCAGATCACCTGGACCGCTGTCGTCGGCGCTGACCGCGCGTATTACGAGCGGGTGCGAGCGGCCACCGGGCCTGAGGGCGCCGCCGTGGTCTTCCCCTCCTACTGCGCTGAACGGCGGTATGCCCTGCTGGGGAACCAGATGCGTGTCGGGCGGCGGAGCGTCTCACGCGGCCTCGCACCGGAGATCGACCTGACCGGACCGCCCGCTGACCCGGGGATCAGCCGGCTGCACGCAGTCCTGATCGCGGCGCCGGATGGCGGCTGGGCGGTGCTCGACCCGGGATCGGCTAACGGCACGCTCGTCAACGGCGCCGAGATCCCGACCGGGGATCAGGTCGCCCTGCAGGACGGCGATCGCATCAACCTCGGCGCCTGGACCGCCATTACCGTGCACCAAGACGGGCCGTGAGAAAAATCCGGGCCAGGATGGCAGGTATAGGGCGCTGGCTTACAACGGCGGACGATCTTAGGCACTAACGTATGCACATGATTAGCACCCCGTCGTCGCGCGACCATTCCGAGGTCGACCTTGGTCCCGCGGCTGGCGTCAGCGACAGGGGCTTGCGGCATCACCGCAACGAGGATGCGATGGCCATGGCCGCGGAACAGTCGCCGAACGGACCCATGGTGGTCGCCGTGGTCTGCGACGGCGTCTCCTCGTCGTCCCGGCCCGACGAGGCCTCGCAGGCCGCCGTGCTGGCCGCGCTGCCGGTGCTGGTGGCCGCGGTGCAGGCCGGGAATGATCTGGCGGCCGCCTCGCGAGCTTCGGTGAGCGCCGCCCGGGAAGCGATCGCGGCCCTGGCCGAGCCCGTCGGTGACACCTCGGCGACCACGTTCGTCTCGGTGGTGGCCAGCGGCTATGAGGTAACGATGTGCTGGCTGGGTGACAGCCGCGCTTACTGGCTGGCACAGCCGGAATCGCAGTCCCGCCAGCTCACCCAGGACGACTCGGTGGCCGGGGGGATGGTCGCGGCCGGCCTGGCCGATCAGGCCGCGGCGCTGGCCTCACCGCACGCGCACGTGCTGACCCGCTGGCTGGCCGGGGACCCGGCCGACAGCCCGGACCGCGCGCCGCACGTCGAGCGGTACACCCCGCCTGGACCCGGCGCTCTGCTGGTGTGCTCAGACGGCCTGTGGAATTACCTGCCCGAGGCGGCGGATCTCGCCGCACTCGCGCTGCCCAAGGCGCTTGACGACCCGCTCGGTGCCGCTGTGGACCTAGTGAACTTCGCCGTCGACGCAGGCGGGGCGGACAACATCACCGCGGTCCTGATTCCTTACCAGGCACCGGAAACGTCCTGATCTAACGGTACCCCGGGTGGGACTCGAACCCACACTGGACGGTTTTTGAGGCCGCGTGCTCTACCGATTGGCATACCGGGGCTTACTTCGCTGCGGCTCCCGGCGGGGAGCCGCCCGGAAAACAATCTACCTGGTAAAGGTAGGCTCTTCTGCGTGAGCCAGAACCCGCTGCGTGTAGTTATCGCCGAGGACGAAGCCTTGATCCGCCTCGACCTCAAGGAAATGCTAGAAGAAGAAGGTTACCTGGTTGTCGCCGAGACCGGCGACGGGCAGTCAGCACTCGAGCAGGTGACGGCGCTGCGGCCGGATCTGGCCATCCTGGACGTCAAGATGCCGGTCCTGGACGGGATCTCCGCCGCCGAGCGGATCGCCGCCGAGCGGATCGCGCCGGTCGTGATCCTGACCGCCTTTTCCCAGCGCGATCTGGTGGAGCGGGCCCGTGACGCGGGCGCGATGGCCTACCTGGTCAAACCGTTCACCCAGGCCGACCTGGTGCCGGCCATCGAGATGGCGGTCAGCCGGTTCGCCGAGATCCGCGCGCTCGACACTGAGATCGGCACGCTGCGCGAGCGGCTAGAGGTTCGCAAACTGCTCGACCGGGCCAAGGGCCTGCTCCAGACCGAGCACGGGCTGAGCGAGCCCGAGGCGTTCCGCTGGATCCAGAAGACGTCGATGGACCGCCGCCTGACCATGCGCAAGGTCGCCGAAGCGGTGATCGAGGGCAGCATGCGGCTGGCCGCCGAAACCCCGCAACCCTGAGCCCCGCGGCCTGGATGGGCACCGAACCCGGGGGGCCGTTGGTGCCGTGTCTGCCTTCCCCGGCCGACACGTTGTCTACTTGAACCCCCCGGGGTCCGGCCTCACCACGTTATCGACCCGCCGCCTCATGGTGCAAAGCGGCGGTCTCGCTACCGGGCACCGCGTCCCTGATCAGGCAGGTCAGCCGCGAGGTGCATACGCGCCGGCCGTCCTGGTCGGTGATCACGATGTCGTAGCTGGCCAGCGTCCGGCCGCCGTGCGCCAGGGTGGCGACCGCGGTGACCTCGCCGTGGCGGGCCGCGCGGTGATGCGTCGCGCTGATCTCGATGCCGACCACCATCGCGCCGGGACCCACCTGCCGGGCCGCGTGCAGCACCGCGCCCAGCGATCCTGCGGTC
>JALYVS010000157.1 GCA_030853115.1 Actinomycetota bacterium | reverse complement strand
TACCGCGTCCCGCCCGGCGAGTTCTACGTCCTGGGCGACAACCGCTCAGACTCCTGCGACAGCCGCTACTGGGGACCTGTCCGGGGCTCCGGCATCATCGGCAGGGCCATCCTGATCATCTGGCACGACCACCGTCCCGACCTGCACGGCCTCTAACCCCCTGGGCTCCGACCGGCCGGACTCCTGAATGGCGAAAGTCCGGATGTTTGCCTCTCGATCCGCAGCGTCAGCTGATGACGGCGATCAGGTCGCCTTCCTGGATGACGTCACCCTCGGCGACGTGCAGCTTGGTGAGGACGCCCGGGCCCTCGGCCAGGACCGGGATCTCCATTTTCATCGACTCCAGGATCACCAGGGTGTCGCCGTCGTCGACGTGATCGCCTTCGGCGGCGACCACCTTCCACACGTTCGCGACCATCTCCGCGCGGACCTCAGCCACCGGTGACTCCTCATCTTTCGGGCCTTGCGCTACGAGGAACGCAGCTTGCTTATCAGGGACGTATCGTAACCCCCGCCGGCGAACTCCGGGCTGGCGAGCAGTTCCGCGTGAAAGAGCAGGTTCGTCTTCGGCCCCGCGATCCGGAATCCGGCCACCGCCCGGCTGGCCCGCGCCAGGGCCTGCTCCCGGTCGGCCCCGTAGACGCAGAGCTTGGCCAGCAGCGGGTCGTAGAACGGGGTGACCGTGTTGCCGGCTTCGTACCCGGCGTCGACCCGCACGCCCTCACCCGAGGGTTCCTCCCATTGGGTGATCTTGCCGGGCCCGGGCAGGAACCGGACCGGATCCTCGGCATAGATCCGCAGCTCGAGCGCGTGCCCGACGGGCCTGACGGCCTCGGGATCAAAGGACGGCGGGGCACCCGCGGCGATGAGAAACTGCTGCTCGACCAGGTCGATGCCGGTGACAAGCTCGGTGACCGGGTGCTCCACCTGCAGCCGGGTGTTCATCTCCAGGAAGACGAACGAACCGGCGTCGGTGTCCACCAGGCACTCGACGGTCCCGGCCCCCTGGTACCCCACGGATTGCCCGGCCTGGACGGCCGCGGCCAGCATCTGCTCCCGCAGCCCGGCGGAAACACCTGGTGACGGAGTCTCCTCGGCGACCTTCTGGTGCCGCCGCTGCACGGAGCAGTCACGCTCGCCGAGCGCGAGCACCCGGCCGTCGGCCAGACCGAGGATCTGGACCTCGACGTGGCGAGCACGCTCGACGTAGCGCTCGATCAAGATCTCCGGGGAGCCGAAGAACCGCTCCGCGCGCGACCTGGCCGTCTCGAACGCGGCCCGCAGGCCGGCCTCGTCGGCGGCCGCGCCCATGCCGATTCCGCCGCCGCCGGCCGCGGCCTTGACCATGACGGGATAGCCGATCAGGTCCGCCTGGGACACGGCCGCGGTCACCTCGGTGATGGGCTCCCGGCTGCCCGGTGACACCGGCACCCCGGCCTGCTCCATCAGGTTCCTGGCCCGGATCTTGTCGCCCATCTGCTCGATGGCCGCCGGATCCGGCCCCACCCAGGTCAGGCCGGCCGCGATGACCTGGCGGGCGAAGTCCGCGTTCTCGGCGAGAAAGCCGTAGCCCGGATGCACCGCGGCGGCTCCGGTCTTGACGGCCGCCGCGATCAGGACCGCCGCGTCCAGGTAACTTCGGGCAGGCTGGGCCGGGCCGATATGAACGGCCTCATCGGCCTCGCGGACGTAGGGCAGGTCCACGTCCGCGTCGGAGTACACGGCGATGGCCCGGATCCCCATCCGGCGGGCCGTCTTTATCACCCGCCTGGCGATTTCACCGCGGTTGGCGACCAGTACCGAATCAAACATCAGGCCAGCCTAGTGGGCCACCGGGCTTGGGGTGACTAATCACATGGGCCGGACGCAGCGGCGGCTCATGACCCGGCTCAGCGCCTCGACCACGGCCGGGTCGTATTCACGAGCGGTCTCCAGCCGGAGTTGCTGCACGGCGGCCGCGGCCCGGCCCGGATCCAGTGCGCTGCCCACCAGGTCATCGAAGGCGTTGGCCGTCTTGATGATGCGGCTGCTCAGCGGCGGGCCGGCCGGTCCGGGGCGGTCGAGGCGGCCGTTACCGGGCGCGTCGAGGTCACGGTAGGGCTCGTTCTGCCTGCGGACGATCTCCGCCACCGAACCCAGCACCTGCGCCTGCTGGATCACGTCGGCGCCCAGCGAGGCGATGCGCTTCTGATCCTGGCGCGAGACGAAGATCGTGGCGCCGCCGGTGATCGGATCGTGCAGCGAAAGCTGCCCGATATCGTGCATCAGCGCCGCGTACTCCAGCTCGAGCAGCTGGGGCTCATGGATGCCCAGCTCCCGGCCGATGGCCACGGCGAGCGTGCTGACCCGTTCGGAATGACCGGGTTCCACGTAACCGCCGATCTCGGTGACCTTGGCCAGCGCGCGCACGGTCTGCAGGTAGGTCGCCCGGATCCCGGCGTACCGGCGGAACGCCACCTGGGTGACCAGCAGCGGAGCGGTGAACACGACCAGCGCGCCCACCCCCATCACTTCCGCGGCGAACGCCATGAGCAGGGCCGAGGCCCCCACCGCGGCGCCCAGCGGGAGCTGCACGCGCATCTCGTCCACCAGCGCCACCGCGAACCTGGCGCGCTGCTCGTCCACCCGCAGCACGGCGGCGAGGACCACCTCGAGCAGCAGCGCGACGATGGCCAGGGACGTCATCAGCGAGAAGGCCAGTCCCCAATCCCGGACGACAGCGCCGTCGCGGGCCAGCGGGCGGAAGATATACGCGACGCAAGCGATGCAGAGCAGCCGCGAGGCCATCCCGCTCACCCGGGCGGGACGGCCCACGGCCAGGTGCGGCAGCGCGCCGATGATCATGCCGATGGTGGTGACGGTCACCACCTGCTGGGCGCTGTGATGAGCCGGCTTAGCACCGACCTCGATGAGCAAGGCGTACGCGAGCGCTCCGGCGAATCCGATCGGGGCCGACTCACGGTCACCCGGCAGGTTCAGCCTGAGCAGCTCACCGAACGCGATCAAGATGCCGAACGCGAGCGCGGTGCGGACATCGTCCAGCCCGTCCGCCGCGGTCTGCGCGACCGAGGCGACGACCCACACCATGGCGGCCACCACGAGCAGCAGCTGGCCGGAATCCCGCAGCTGCCAGGAATACCGGTGAAGCTCATGTCGTCGTTCGGTCATCAATGTCCCTACAGGCTATCGATCACCCGTAGCGGCGCGCTGGGATCGTCATGATCCTGCGCGGTGATGGTCGCCAGCTCCTCATCGGCCAGCATCGGCGGCTCGGGTCGCTGCCAGCCTCCGCGCTTGATCGCGGCCACGAACGCGTCCACGAACGCCGGGTCGAACTGGGTGCCCGACCACTTCCTCAGCTCGGCGATCGCCTCGTCGTTCGGGCGGGCACCGCGGTAAGAGCGGGTCGACGTCATCGAATCGAAGGCGTCGGCGACCGCCAGCACCCGGGCGAACTCGGGAATCTCATCGCCGGCCAGCCCCATCGGGTAGCCGCGGCCGTCGATCCGCTCGTGATGGTGCATGATCCCGGCCAGCGCCTCGTCGAGGAATCCGATCTCCCGGACGATGTCCAGCCCGCGCATCGGGTGCAGCTGAATCGCCGCGTACTCCTCCTCGGTCAGTTTCCCCGTCTTCTGCAGGACCTTGGTCGGCACGCCGAGCTTGCCGACATCGTGCAGCATGCCCGCGTACCTGATCGCCTCCACCCGGTCGCTCCGCATGCCGATCTCGTGGGCGATCATCACCGACCCGCGTGATACCCGGTCGCTATGACCGCGGGTGTAGAAGTCCTTGGTCTCGACCGCCTGGCACAGGGCGCCCACCGTGGCCTCATAGGCCCGCTGCTGCTCGGCGAACTGGGCAACCGCCCAGCGGGCCACGAACAACGGGATCAGCACCAGCAGCGGGGCGAACGGACCGACCACGCTCCACAGCGCGGCGATGAGCAGCCCGAAGGCGCCGTACCCCAGGTCGGAGAACAGCAGCCGGCCGTTCAGCCCGGCGTCGCCGATGCGCGCCGTTCCCTTGGCGTTCCGCGTCAGCCACAGCACGATGCCGAGCAGCACGTGGTTGACCAGGACATGGGCCACGGCGGCGACCGCGAACGGCCCGATGATGCCGGGGAACGAGTACACGTTCAGCGAGCCGACGTGTCCGTGCAGCGCGACGAACACCCGGCCGGCGACATAGGCGGTAATGGCCATCATGGCGGTGTTGAACACGCGCTGGGCCGCAGACGGCCCGCGGCGCACGCTGAACGCGGTGCACGCACCCACCAGCGCGGCGCCCACCGGGCCGACCAGAACGGCCGCGGCCAGCGTGGCGGTGGTATTGGCGGACCAGGACAGATCCCCGGAGGTCAACCGGGTCGCCGTCGACTCGGAGATAACGAGCAGCAGACCCAGGACGGCAATATCACGCCAGGAAGTCCCGGAGAACGACAGCGGGCCGCGGGCGACGATAGCTACTGCCGCTACCGCTAGGACGGCGATGAAAAACCGCGCGGCCGGCGAGAGCTTACCCAAACGACCCCCCTTGGGTCAGGGGTGTGCGACAAAACGACTAAACCGACGCAATTACCCCCAGACGGTTCCGAAAGTGACAGCTGTGCCTACAGAAACTGGCGCAGCCGCACACCGCGTGGATGTGACCTTCGTACCTGGGCGCATGACGCCGACCTCCAAGCCACGACCGCACGAGTCGTTACGGTTATCGTCCAAGGCCAAGGATAACGTGATCACAACACTTCTCGCAGGCCCAAATCTCATCGTGAACAAATCGTGAGCACGGTCGTCACAATGGGCAATCAAAGGGGGCACATGCTGCACAATGACGCCGCTCATGACCAATCGGGTCACTCCGGGCGACTCGCCCAGGTAAACGACGAGGGCCGCTCTTACTCGGCGAACTTGATGGTCGCGCGGACTTCCCTGATCCGGATGAGCACTTTAGCCCGCAGCTCCGCGGGTGCCGGGTCACAGCCGCAGTGCTTCTGCACCAGGCGCTTGACCGCCTCTTCCAGGCCGAACTCGCGCAAGCAGGGCCCGCACTCGTCCAGGTGCTGGCGGATCGTCGCGTAACTCATGCCGTCCAGTTCGCCGTCGAGGTAACCGTAGACCCGGTCCAGTACCTCTGTACACGGCGTTTCGTGTGGCTTCCCGCAGCTCATCGCGCTTCCTCCCCCGATGCGGAGGCATCAGAGCCGGCTTTGGCCAGCCCGCGTTCCGACGCGTAGTCCTGCAGCAGTTCTCGCAGCTGGCGGCGACCGCGGTGCAAACGCGACATCACGGTGCCTATCGGCGTCTCCATGATCTCGGCGATCTCCTTGTACGCGAAGCCTTCGACGTCAGCTAGGTAGACGGCAATCCTGAACTCCTCAGGCAGCGACTGCAGCGCCTGCTTGATGTCAGAATCGGGCAGTCGTTCCAGCGCCTCGGCTTCGGCCGACTTCAGGCCACCCGAGGTATGCGACGCTGCCCGCGCCAGCTGCCAGTCCTCGACCACTTCCGCACCGGACCGCTGCGGCTCGCGCTGCCGCTTGCGGTAGGTGTTGATGAAGGTATTGGTCAGGATCCGGAACAGCCAGGCCTTCAGGTTGGTGCCCTGCTGAAACTGGTGGAAAGACGCGTACGCCTTGGCGAACGTCTCCTGCACCAGATCTTCCGCGTCCGCCGGGTTGCGGGTCATCCGAAGCCCTGCGGAGTACAGCTGATCCAGGAAGGGCAGCACATCCTGCTCGAAGCGCTCACCGCGCTCTTCGAGAGTCTCCGGAACGGGACCCACCCCCTCAAGGTAGTCCGAGGCCGGACTGCGAGCATGCAGACCGTATGAGCGGGAGGATACCGTGCCGGAGTCAAAAGCTTGCGTCAGGATGCCACGAGGTGGTGCCGCCACTGCCATGACGCGTTCAACACGATGGTGCAGCCGGTCATTCCGCAGCCGCCAGGCCAGACCGGAACCGGATGGGGACGAGCCGGGTCAGAGCGGGTGATTTCCGGCTGACTAAGCGGCTCGCGGCAGGTGACAAACCCGCTCAGCCGGGAAGATAATACCTAGGCGACCTGGAGCGGGGGAGCGCCGAGTCAGGAGTTCAAGGCCCGTGCCACATGCGGCCAGCGTGATTACCGTGCCGGACACTGATCACCTTCCGGCCTACTGGCAGTTCCACGCGAGCGTGACGCGCGCTCAGCTGATGGCCTGGCTGCCGTCAGGACGCCACCTCATCGTCGACGTCTCGGGCCCGCGCGGGCCCGGCGCGGAACTCGCCGCCCGGGCCGGCCATATCGTCCTGCGGGTCGCCGGCCCTGAGGAGACAGGCTTCCCCCCAGACCCCCTGGGCCCCCCCGGGCGGCGGAGCGGGGGGTCGTCCCCCCGGATTAACCCGGGCCGGATCATTCCGGTGATCGCGGATTCCTCGCGGCTGTCGTTCCTGGCCGACGGCTGCGCGGACGACGTCATCGCGGAGGACCGGGCGCTGTCCATGCACCTGGCCGCCGAGACGATGATCGCGGAGATCGCCCGGGTGCTCCGCCCGTCCGGGCGGGTGCTGGCCTGCGTCGACTCACTGGTGCTCGGCATGGCCGTACTCGCCGATCAGCATCACTGGGCGCACCTGATCGACCTGCCGCACGCCGAAGTGGTGCTGGTGCCCTGGCCGGATGGCTCGATCACCCGGTGCTACGGACCCGACCAGGTCCGCGAGCTGTTCAGCGGGGCGGGGCTGACGGTGAACTGGATCCGCTCCAGGACCGTGCTCTGCGAGTCGACGGTGACGCATCTGCTGCGGCGCGACCCGAGCAGCCTGCCGCGGCTTGTCCGGGCCGAACTCGCGCGCTCAGATGATTCACTCGGGGCGCAGCTGGTGATATCGGCCCGCAAGCCCCGCCGCGCGCACGGCTAGCGGCGCCGCTTAGCGTACTTAGCCTGGCAGTCGACGCAGCGGGACGCGTCGGGACGGGCCTCGAGCCGGCCGGCCGGAATCGCGTGCCCGCAGTCGGTGCACCGGCCGTAGCTGTGGTCCTCGATGCGGCTCAGCGCCGCCACCACGTCGTCTCGCTGGCTGCGGGCGGACAACAGGATCGCCTCGGTCCGGTCAGCCTCGGACAACGAGGACCCCACGTCGGCCGAGTCCAGCGGGTACCCGGTGCCGGCCAACGGCTCGGGCTGCTCCACCTGCAGGATCGAGATCGACCGGTCCAGGTCGTCACGCATCTCCTCCAGGCGCTTACGGGCGACGATTGTCTCCATTGATGTCCTTGCCTCCGTCCGCATGCGGCGCCTAGACCCCGGCAGGCAGGCGCTCGATGAGCTCTGGTCCGTTATTGCGAACCGAATTAACCGCGGTTGAAACGGGATGCGACGTCAGGCCGCCGCCCGCCATGGCGGGAAGCATCGCCGCTTGAAGCTGGCCCGGCTCGGAGTTACCCGGGTTAAGCCAGTCCGCCCAGTGGTCTCGGGAAATCACCATGGGCATGCGATCGTGGATCTGGCCGACGTCGTCGGTGGCCTGAGTGGTAATAAGCGCAGCCGTCCACAGCCAGGCATGTTCGTGATCATCGGGTACCGCTTCATCGCGCCAGAGCTCATAAATTCCGGCGAAGGCGAGAACACCACCGTCCGTTCGGTAAATAAAGAATGGTTGTTTCCGCGGCTTTTTCTCATCCACCGGGATGGCTTGCCACTCGTAGTAGCCATCCGCGGGCACGATGCACCGGCGCTTGGCGAAGGGGCGCCGGAACGACGGCTTGACCGCGACGGTCTCGGCCCTGGCGTTGATCAGCTTGCCGCCGCCCGAGGCGTCCTTCGCCCAGAACGGGACCAGGCCCCAGCGCACCACCCGCAGCTCACGGGCCTGCGGCTCGTCGTCGCGGGCCGGTCTTTCGAGGACCGCGAAGACCCGCCGGGTCGGCGCCACGTTGTAGTCGGGACCAGGCTCCGGGTCGGGTGAGGTGGCCACCCGGTCGCGCTCGACCTGGAACTCCTCGAGGAGCTCAAGGCGCTTGCGCGCCGACACAAAACGACCGCACATGCAATCTTCCTAAACTCGATAGTGTCCGGACACGTCCCGTTAAGCCTGGATTGGCATTCATAACCACAATCCGGGCTGCCAAACCCTAACCGGAACGGTGAGCCCGGTGACCGGGCGGACGGCGATACGCTCGACCGTATGCACTCGGCTGACAACCACGACCGGACCTGGCCTGCCCCGGTGGCGGCCGGACCGGTCAGCGCCCGCGTCCGGCTGCCCGCGTCCAAGTCCATCACCAACCGCGCCCTCGTGCTGGCCGCGCTTAGCGGAGACCCGGCCGTGATCGTGAACCCGCTGCGCGCCCGGGACACCCTGCTCGCGGCGGGAGCGCTGCGGGCCATGGGCGCCGAGATCACCGAAGATCAAGACCCTGAATCCCGAACGGCCTGGCGTATCACGGCCGGGTCACCCACGGCCGGCTCCCGGGTCGGCGTGGACGTGGGCAACGCCGGCACCGTGATGCGGTTCTTGCCCGGGGTCGCGGCGCTGACCTGCGCCACCGTCGACTTCGACGGAGACGCGCGGGCCAGGCAACGCCCGGTCGGGCCGATTCTCGCGGCGCTGCGGCAGCTCGGGGCGGATATCGACGACGGCGGCCGGGCGGCGGTCCCGTTCAGCGTGCACGGCCGGGGCTCGGTCCGCGGAGGCGCGGTTACCCTCGATGCTTCCGGGTCCTCGCAGCTGGTCTCGGGCCTGCTGCTGACGGCGCCCCGGTTCGCCGAAGGCATCACGATCCGGCACGAAGGGCCGACCATTCCGTCGGCGCCGCACATCGCCATGACGGTGCGGATGCTCCGCGCGGCAGGCGCCGACGCTACGGAGATACCGCCCCCGGGCGGCGCGGAGGGTTCCGGGGACCGGCCGCAGGCCTGGCGGGTACGGCCGGGGCGGCTTGCCCTGGGCACCGTCACGGTGGAGCCCGACCTGTCGAACGCGGGACCGTTCCTGGCCGCGGCGCTGGTCACCGCGGGCACGATCACGGTGCCCGACTGGCCGCGGGACAGCCTGCAGGCGGCCGGGCAGATCCTGGACGTGCTGACCCGGATGGGCGCGCGGTGCGAGGTCAGCGCGGACGGGCTGACCGTCACCGGCGCCGGCCGGATCCACGGCATCGAGGCCGACCTGCGCGACGTCAGCGAGCTCGCGCCGGTGCTCACCGCGGTGGCGGCGATGGCGGACTCCCCCTCGGTCTTCACCGGGCTAGCGCATACCCGCCGCCACGAAACCGACCGGCTGGCCGCGCTGGCCAAGGAGATCAACGCGCTCGGCGGGGACGTCACCGAACTGCCCGACGGGCTGCAGATCAGGCCGCGGCCGCTACGGGCGGGCGCACCGTTCGGCAGCTACGACGACCACCGGATGGTGATGGCGGCGGCCGTCCTGGGGCTGGCCGTGCCCGGCATCGCCGTGGTCAACGCGCAGACCGTGGCCAAGACCTTCCCCGGCTTCACCGACGTCTGGACCCTGCTAGTCCGGGGGGGCGACCCCCCGGAACCCCCCGATCCTGGGGGGAAGCCTTTTCCCCCAGACCCCCTCGGCCCCCTCGGCCCCCCCGAGGCCCCCGATCCTGGCTTGGGATCTTCCTTGTGAGCTCGCGGTCCGGGTACGAGCGGCTTGACGAGGACGACGTCCGGATCCGGCCGGGCCACGGGTCCCGGCCGCGGACCAGGAAGCGGCCCGCGCACGCCGGTGCCGTGCCGGGTTTTGTCACCGCCGTGGACCGGGGCCGGTACGGGTGCATGACGGACGGCGGGCTGGTGGTCGCCATGAAGGCGCGCGAGCTCGGCAAGGGTTCGGTGGTGGTCGGCGACCGGGTCGCGCTGGCGGGCGATATCACGGGGGCGGGGGGCTCGCTGGCCCGGATCGTCCGGGTCGAGCCGCGGACCAGCGCGCTGCGCCGTTCCGCCGACGACACCGACCCGCTCGAGCGGGTCATCGTGGCCAACGCCGACCAGCTGGTGGTCGTCTGCGCGCTGGCCGACCCGGACCCCAATCTCCGCTTCATCGACCGCTGCCTGGTCGCCGCGTATGACGCCGGGCTCGACCCGCTGCTCGTGCTGACCAAGGCCGACCTGGACCCGGGTGCCTCGCTGCGCGAGGTCAGCGCCTGCTACACCCCGCTCGGCCTGCCGATGCTGACCACCAGGCGGCCGCTGGCACCGGAGATCCTGGCCCAGGTCCGGGCCGCGGTGACCGGCCGGATCAGCGTGCTCATCGGGCCCTCGGGTGTCGGCAAGTCCACGCTGATGAACACGCTGGTGCCGGAGGCGGCCCGGGCGACCGGCCGGGTCAACCCGGTGACCGGTCAGGGCAGGCACACGTCGTCGTCGGTGGTGGCGATCCCGCTGGACGACGGATGGCTGATCGACACGCCGGGGCTCAGGGGGTTCGGGCTGGGCCACGTGAGCGCCGAGCGGGTGGCGGAGGCATTCGGGGACCTGGCCGAGGGCACGGCCGGCTGCCCGTCCGGCTGCGACCACCTGTCCCCCGGCTGCGCCCTGGACAAGTGGGCCCGCGAACACCACGCCGAGGCCAGGCTCGACTCGCTACGCCGCCTGCTCCGCAGCCGCGAAGGCGCCCCGGACTAGTCCTTCGCGCACGAAGAGCTCACCGTTTCCGGCTGAGCACGCTTCGTACCTTAAAGGCCACGGGGATGAGCACCGCGAGAATTATCAGCCACAAGAACACCGTAGGGCTGGTTCCCGGGAGGGGCTTGTACCCCGCTGCGACGCACTGGCGAGGAGGGGAGACCCCGACGCTGAACCTGACGTCGAAGTGGATCCTTCCCGCCGTCAGGATCACGTAAGCTTCCCCGGAAGCCGCGTTCGACGGGACCACTAGGGTCAGGGGGACGCTCGCGGATTGCCCGGGCTGGATTACCACCGGGGAGACCTTCAGCCACGTCGTGGCGTACCCCGGATTGACCGAGACCGGGACCTTCGTCGGGGCATCCCCCGTGTTCTTCACGTACAGGGGAGTCATCGGGTAACTGTGCCCGGGCGAGGCTGAGCCCCGGATGCATATCAGTGGGTTCACGTCTTCCTCGCGGTCAGTTTCAGTCGGGTGGCCGGGAACTCCTCCTGCAGAAGGTCCCGGCGCCGCCGACTTTCAGTCCCCGGGCCAGCCTATAGCCGTCACCGGGCGAGCGCTCCCCGAGCTGGCCCGAATCAGGCGTCTCGGTTGCGTGCAGGTCGAGGAGCAGCCCGCGGGCCACCGCGAGGTGCAGGCGCGCCTGGATCCGGGCAGTGGCCTCATCGACTCCTTGCTTGACCAGTTCACTGGCCAGCCCGTCGATCTGGCGGGGCCTGCGCACGGAGTACCCCAAGATCGTCGAAGCCCTGGCCGCCGCCGAGCGCCTCGAGTCGCAAACCGCAGGCGCACCGTGAGCAGGTCGTCCGTCATCGCCCGCGAAGTAACCGGCTTGCGAGATCATTGAGCCGACGGCCCAGCGTTAACCCCTGGCTCACCTGCGTGCGAACGGAAGGTCCTGGCATGCCCAAGGCGTACGTGACCCGGACCGGTGACGTGGCCGAGCTGGTCATCTCGGCGCCTCCGCTGAACCTGTTCGACGGCCAGCTCGCTACCGACCTGGAAAACGCCCTGGACGAGATCATCGCGCAGTGCTGGCCGGGCGGCAAGACGCCCCGCAACCCCCCGCTGCCGGGAGAGCCCCTGCCCCCGGATCCCCGCTGGGCCCGCGCGGTGCTGCTCCGGGCCGAGGGCGAGGTGTTCTGCGCGGGCGTGGACGTGCACGAGTTCCAGGGTCTGGGCCCGTCCCAGGGCGCGTCCCTGATGGCCCGCTTCCTGGCGCTGGTGCAGACCCTGGAGCGGCTGCCGGTGCCGACGATCGCGGTCGTGCATGCCCTGAACCTCACCATCGGGTTCGAGCTGAGCCTGGGCTGCGACCTGATGTGGGCCGCCGAGGAAGCGTCGTTCGGCCTGGTGGAGGCGACGGTAGGCCTGACGCCGGGCGGCGGCGGGACGCAGCGGCTGGTGGCCCGGGCCGGCGTGGCCCGCGCCGCCGAGGTGGTGATGACCGGTGACCTCTACCCGGCCGCCGAGCTGCACCAGTGGGGTGTGGTGAACCGGATCCTGGCACCGGCGGACCTGCTCGAGCAGGCCCGTGCGTTCGCGGCCCGGCTCGCCGCCGGCCCGACCGCGGCCACCGCCGTCGGCAAGCGCCTGCTCCAGAC
>JALYVS010000156.1 GCA_030853115.1 Actinomycetota bacterium | reverse complement strand
CGCCGGCCGGGTCGACGATGCGCAGCGGGGCGCGGCCGGCGGCCGCCGGGCCCGCGGTGGTGAGGGTACTCACTGGACCTCCAGAACGGTCTCGTGGTCGGCGCCGGCCTCGGAAGTACCGGTTCCGGCGGGGTTCGGGTCATCTTCGGTGTCGGCGCCGTGACCGGTGATCGCGAAGAAGACCTCGTCGAGGGTCGGCTTGTCCACGCTCACCGAGGTGATCGCCACCCCCGACTGACGGAAACCGATCAGCACGTCGGCCGCCCGGTCGGCGGTGTCGAGCGGCACCTTCATCCGCCTCGACCCGGGCGTCAGGACGGGCTCCGCACCCGCGATCTTCCGGACGATCTGCCGGGCGAGTCCGGCATCGGCTCCCTCCGCCAGCTGCACCTGCAGCGTCGAGTTCCCCACCGAGGCTTTCAGCTCATCGGGGGTGCCCTCGGCGACCTTGCGGCCCCGGTCGATTACCGCGATCCGCCCGGCGAGCTGATCCGCCTCGTCGAGATACTGGGTGGTGAGCAGGACCGTGCAGCCCTCGGTGACCAGGCCGCGGATCGTGTCCCACATCTGCCCCCGGGTGCGCGGATCAAGACCCGTGGTCGGCTCGTCCAGGAAGATCAGCGGCGGCCGGGTGATCAGGCTCGCCGCGAGGTCCAGGCGGCGGCGCATTCCGCCGGAGAACTGCGCGATCGGCTTGTCCGCCGCTTCCTGGAGGTCGAACTACGCCAGCAGTCGCCGAGCGGACGCGCGCGCATCGGCCGACCGCAGGCCCTGCAGCCGGCCGAACATCCACAGGTTCTCGGTGGCGGTCAGGTCCTCGTCCACCGACGCGTACTGGCCGGTGATGCCAATCAGCTGGCGGACGCGGTGCGGTTCGCGGGTAACGTCCACGCCGAATATCGCGGCCCGCCCGGCGTCGATCGGCAGCAGGGTGGCGAGCATCCGCAGGGCCGTCGTCTTCCCCGCGCCGTTGGGGCCCAGGACGCCGAAGATCTCGCCCTGGCTTACGTGCAGATCGATTCCGTCAACGGCACGGAGCTGGCCGAAGGTCTTGACCAGGCCGGTGGCGTCCACGGCTGCGGTAGCTGTCATAGCAAGAACGGTAAGCGGCCCCGCCTTCACCGCGGCTACACGGCGGTATCACGGACGACCTGACCCGGGTCCCGGTCCAGCAGCAGGCGCCGCGCGACGATGTCGCCGGCTACCTCCGCGAGCCTGCGATCCCGGGAATAGGCGTGCGCCCGGAGCCGGGCGAACGCCGCCGCGGCCGGGACGCCGAGCTGCACCGTCAGCATGCCCGTGGCCTGGTCGATCTCGGCACGGTGCAGCGCCAGGTCCGGAGCCTGCCCGGTCAGCCCCGCCCCGTTCCCGGCTCCGTTCTCCGGGTCACCGGGGTCACCGGGGTCACGGTCGAGCAGCATCACGGTCGCGGCGTCGGCGAGGATGAGCAGGTCACCGAGCTGGGCGTCCGTCAGCGGGCGCGCCGGCCTACGGTACAGGCCCAGCACCCCGGCGCGGATCGCCCCGACGATCAGCGGGAACGCGAAGACGGCCCCGGCGCCGAGCTCGCGGGCCGCCGGGGTGAACGCGGGCCACCGGCGGCTGTACTCCGCATCGTCTAGGTCAACCGCCAGAACCGGCGCGGCCACCGTCAGCACGACGTGACACGGTCCCTCGCCCAGGGTCAGCTGCAGCTCGGCCAGCCGCTCGCCGACCCGGTCCGTGGTGGACATCAGGAAATCCGGCTCGCCGTCGCGCGCCGCCGTCAGCCACGCCCCGTCCAGCTGAGCTGCCCGGGACGCGACCGCGCAGACGTCGGCCAGCGACACGCGGCGGTCAAGTGAGGCCGCATGCGCGGCCACCTCACCCCACATGACCGATGTCCGGCTAAAGTTCACCGGCGCATCCAGCCTGGCCGCAAACTCGCTAGCGGTCCCCTAGGCAGGGGACTCACCTAACGTACGGCCCGGACCGTCACATATACGAGTACTCAGCTTGACACTCACGATGAGAGCCGCCCCTTGCGATAGCAGCCGGGCGGGGTCTGGACCCAACGACTCATTCCTAAGATCTGTGATCCGATCGTACGCCATCACCGCGGCCTGCCCAGGCCGGACGTTAGCGGGATTAACCACCCGCCTCGCAGTCCTGGGCCCGCCGCAGGAGCACGGTTCGTTCGGGGCCATTCCTGGTGAGGGCGGCCGCCCGGCGGAACTCGCCGACGGCCTCGCCATGACGGCCGAGCCTGGCTAGCAGGTCGCCGCGGACGCTTGGCAGGTGGTGGTAGCCGGCCAGCGCGGGCTCGGCGGTTAGCCTGTCGACGATCCGCAGTCCCAGCTCGGTGTCGCCCGCCATCGCTACCGCGACCGCCCGGTTCAGTTCCACCACCGGGGATGGCGTCAGGGTGGCGAGAACCTCGTACAGCAGCGCAATCTGCCGCCAGTCCGTCTCGGCCGCGGCGCGGGCCCGCGCGCGTGGCACACGGCGATCGCTGCCTGCAGCACGTAGGGGCCGGGCTGCCCCAGTTGCTGCGCGCGGAGCAGGGCGGTGAAGCCGCGCCTGATCAGCAGGTGATCCCAGCGGCCGCGGTTCTGCTCGTGCAGCGGGACCGGCAGGCCGTCCGGATCAAGCCGGGCCGGGATCCGCGACGCCTGGATCTCCATCAACGCGGCGAGGCCGTGCACCTCAGGCTCGTCGGGCATCAGCCCGGCCAGCACCCGGCCGAGCCGCAGTGCCTCGTAACACAGCGCGGGGCGCATCCAGTCGTCCCCGGCCATCGCCGAGTATCCCTCGTTGAAGATCAAGTAAAGGACCTCGAGCACCGACGCCAGCCGGGCCGGCCGGGCTGCGGGCGGCGGCACCTCGAACGGGATCTGGTTGCTGGCCAGCATGCCCTTGGCCCGGGTGATCCGCTTCGCGATCGTGGGCTCCGCGGCGAGGAGCCCACGCGCGATCTCCTCGGTGGTCAGACCGCCGAGCAGGCGCAGCGTGAGGGCGACCCGCGCCTCGGTGGACAGCACCGGATGGCAGGAGATGAACATCAGCCGCAGCAGGTCGTCGTCTATCCGCTCATCGTCAAGATCGTCAAGGACGGCGTCGAACGTCGTGACAGCGTCCTGCTGCGCCGTCTGCATCTCGCGGCCGAGCAGGCTGAGCTTGCCGGCCAGCCTTTCGTCGCGGCGGATCCGGTCGATGGCCCGGTGCTTGGCGGTCAGCATGAGCCACGCACCGGGCCTGGCCGGGATGCCCTGGGCTGGCCACTGCTCCAGCGCGGCGACGAGGGCGTCCTGCGCTAGTTCCTCCGCGAGCCCGACATCTCGCACGAGCCTCGCGACGCCCGCGATGATGCGGGCGGACTCGATCCGCCACACCGCGTCGATCATGCGGTGCGCCGCCGCGTTGTCGGCGGTCATGCGCCGGTGGCCATCAGTCCCCGGGCCCGAACACCTGGCGGATGTCGCCCTCGCCGTCGCCGACTATTTTCCAGAACCGCCCGGCCAGCTCCACCGCCTCTTCCTGGGAGCGCGCCTCGATCAGCGCGAAGCTGACGATCACCTCCTTGGACTCGGTGAACGGCCCGTCAGTCAGCGTGATGTTCCCGCCGGAGGCGGTGACGTGCGTGCCGCGGTCCAGGCCACCGGTCGCCAGGAGCACCCCGGCTCGGGCCAGTTCCTCGACGAACCGCCCCATGTCGGCGTACATCTGCTCATCTGGCGCGCGACCGCCACCGTTGACCGTCATCAGGAATCGCATAACCATGCCTCCGAAATTGATTCCGCCGCCGAGTCCGCCTAGGACGAGATCGTAGCGGCTGCCTGTGCTGGTAAACCGGGACCGTGGCCCGGGCTCGTTCCTGCCCATCGGGTGAGTCACGCGGCCGGCGTGTAGTGCAGCGCGACGACGCCATTTCCGTGGGCATGGGAGTGAGCGAGGGTGAGCGGCAGGCTGTCCCCGTAACCTTCGAACAGCCGCGCGCCCGAGTCGGCGACCACCGGATGGACGAGCAACTGGAGCTCGTCGAGCAGGCGCTCGCGCAGCAGGAACCGCACGAGGGTGCCGCTTGCCCCGACCGTGATGTCCCCGCCCGGCTGCTCCTTCAGCCTGGCCAAGGTGGCGCTCACGTCACGGCTGATCACCGTCGTCGGCCCCCAGTCAGGGTTGTCCACTGTGGTGGAGACGAGAAACTTGGCCGTGTTCGTCATCAGCGGCGCGTGCGGCGGGGCCGCCGGGCCGGTGAAGACGCCGCGGAACAGTTCGTAGGACCGCCGTCCGTACAGGTGGGCGCCGGCCCTCGCGATCCGTGGCATCACGGCCCGGTTCAGCTCGTCGTCGCAGTACGGCGGGTTCCACTTTTCCGGCGCTTCCACCACGCCATCTAGCGTGATGAACATCCCGGCGATGATCTTCCTCATGCCGGATCAGTCCCTTCCGGGTGCCGGCCAAGGTCGGGGCCCTCGCCCGCCGCGCGCTGGGCGAGGGCATAGCCGACGAGGGCGGTCGCGTGTCCGTGACCGACGCCATAGCCGGCCTTCAGCCAGTCGACGAGTTCCTTGTGCTTGGCCAGCTCACTGGAGCCGATGAGGTCGAGCCAGTAGCTGATGGGCTGGCCGTACTTCTTCTCGATCGACGGGAAGTAGGACGCCGGCCCCGTGACGCGCTCAGCCATGGTGGTCTGCTGTCCGTGCGGTGTGGTTCGGGCCAGTAAGGAATTCGGCGAGAGTGTCCGCGATCACCGGGGCATTGAGTGCCTTGGTGTGGCCGAGGCCGCGGCGTTGCACGAGGCGGGCGTCGGGAAGCGCGGCGGCGACAGCCTGCGCCGCGTGCACCAAGAAGGCGGGGGTCTCCTGGCCGGCGCCGCACATGACGAGCGTCGGTACGGTGACCGACCCCCAGTGGCCGGCCGCCAGTGGGCGCCCCTGCTGATAGCCGCGCATGATCACGGCGTCATACGGCAGGGTGGGCGCGACGGCCGTGAGCGCCTTCCATGCCTTCGGCATCAGGCGCAGCATCGCGGGGACGAAGGCGGGCGCGCCCATGCCGTCCACCATGAAGTAGCGGACCGCCGCGCCGCGCTGGCCGGCGTCGATCAGGGCCGTGACCCGCTGGAGCAGGTCGGCCGGCGGCTGCCGGTCTCCGGGGTCGACCACGAGCGGCGGCTCCTGCACGGCTAGCCGGCGAATGGGCAGCCCGGCCGCGGCGGCCTCCAGGGCCAGGACCGCACCAGAAGACAGGCCCCAGGCGTGCGCGTGCCCGCCCGCGGCGTTGATCACCGCGGCGAGGTCCTCGATCTCGCGCTCGAGGGCATACGGCTTGGTGTCGCCGCTGTCGCCGCGGCCCCGGCGGTCGTAGCTGAATACGGTGAAGCGCGCCGCCAGCAGCCCGGCCAGCTTGACCTGACCGGGATAGCGGCGGTAACCGAACGCGCCGGGGACCAGGATCAGCGGGTCACCGTCGCCTTCGCGATCGTAAGCGATGATGGTGCCGTCGCGTGAGGTAGTGGTGTCCATGATGGTTCTCCATGGCTAGCGCGGCCGGCTCGCCTGGCCGCTCTCACTAATGCTTCGAACGAGCGGCCCCGGAATGGACACGCCGGCGGAGACCGAGCAGCGCGAAATTAGCCCTTGAGCAATTGCCTCGCCATGACCATGCGCTGGATCTGGTTGGTGCTGGCGGTGCCTCCGGCGAGTCCCCAGTCTTTACCGGTAACTGCTCATCCCATCCCACATCTCAATGGATGACTGTTCCCGCAGGTCAAGGACATGGGACGAAATGGGATCCCAGGAGTTGTGGCCGGATGCCTTCCGGCGCAATAACTTCCCGACTGTCCACGGCAAACCCATCAGTAGAGAGCTGAGTCAGAAAATGTCTCCATCGCTACCTGCACGTCTCAGGCTCCCGCGACGCCCATTTGCAAGGAGCGCCTCAACATCTCGGCCGGGTCCCTTCTGGTGCGTGCTGAGCATCGCTATCACCGTCGGCACCGCCGCCGCAGCGACCATCACCGCACTGACGGCAGCCCCCGCGTTGCCGACGAACGCTAGTCCGATGACGATGCAGCAGGCCAACAGCATCGTCGAGCAGGCGCTCCACGCTGACACGACGAGCGCAGTCACCCACCTGCTGAACGAATCACGAGGCAACCTCACGCTTCAGAAGGCTGTCCTGGCCCACGCTACCGGTACAACCGAAGTGTTCGGTCTTACAGCAGTCACCTCGCCGACAGGACGCATTCGCGCGGGCTGCCACCACGGAAGCTTCGGCAGCAAGCACGTCATCGCCATCGGCCCAGCCCATGTCGGCACCATCAGTACCACCATCCGCGACGGTTTCTGCTGGAGCGGCAAAAGAATCACATGGTGGGGTCCAGAAGTTGTCAAGGCCACGAACTGGCCTGGCTACTGCTGGCAGAACGTGCAGCATGGTGACTACTGGCATCCAGCTCCTAAGTGGCGCACGCAATACGCAACCGGCACCCTCGGAGGCGGACTCGGGGCCATCGCATGCTTCTCGCTCCAGTCAACGACGACCTGGACCGACTACGCCAACGGCGGAGGCATCTTCCGCCATTAGCGAGTTAGCAGGTCGTTTTAGGCAACGGGTCAACCTGCGCATGTCCAGGTCGGCAGCCGTTTGACGGGCGGTCACGAGAGAAACTACCCGCAGACGCCCAGCTGACGGCCCGCTGGCGGACAGCAGAACTGCCCGGTGGCGGCCATGGTCTGCCGACACGACTGATTATTCCCGTCCGGTTACCCGGCGGGTCCCCTTCCCGGCTTGGCTGGTCAGCGCTGACTGACACCAGCCTCCCGGGAAGGGGGCGCGTGAAGAGCCCGGCAGAAGTCCTCCTGGTAAGAGCGTCGGATCACCAGCTTGTGGCGCGGCCCTGGAACAGGTACCCGTCAGGCGTGGTCCCGTGGCCGGCGACGTGCTTGTCGATCGCTTCAGCGACATACCCGGGCAGCGGGATGTCACCGTCGGAACGAGCTTGGCGGACGCGGGGTGGACGCATGATTGGCTAACTGATATATATAACGAGTAGGGAGTAGCTAACCGGTATATATAACGCGTGGGGATGTGCGGGGTGCGCGAGGCGCTGTTGACCATACTCATCAAGGAGCCGAGCCACGGCTGGGAGCTGCATCAGCGACTGTCGTCGGCACTGGGAGCATCGGTGCCTCCGATCAACGCAGGCCAGGTGTATATGACGCTGTCCCGGCTAGAACGGGCCGGGTTGGTGACAGCCCGCAGCGTCGAGCAAGGATCCCGGCCGGACAAGCGGGTCTACCAGCTCACCGCGGCCGGCCGAGACGCAGCCTCCGATTGGCTGGCGGACGTCTCTTGGTCGAAGGTGGCGCCGGTGGAGTTCCACCTCAAGCTGGTCGCCGCCGCGGCCACCGGGGCCGCGGACCCGGTGGCGCTGATCGACGCTCAGCGACGAGAGCTGCTGCGTGTGCTGGGCGCCTTGCAACGCGAGACCACCAAGCGGCCCGGCGGCGGCGACGACGTGGTGTTGGCCGAGGGGGCGGCGCTGCGTCTTCAGGCTGATCTGCGCTGGCTGGAAGTGTGCGAACGGCACTGGAGCGAAGGAGACCACAGATGAGCGTCGCGATCGAGGGCCGGGGCCTTACGAAGTGCTTCTCCCCCGGCGGAGTTCTCGTGCTGCGGGCGGTCGACGAAGTGGACATCTGCGTGCACGGCGGGGAGACGCTGTCGGTGATGGGTCCGAGCGGCTGTGGCAAGTCGACGCTGCTTCACCTGCTGGGTGGGCTGGATCGTCCCGACGCCGGCGAGGTGGCCATCGCCGGCGAGCCGACGCGCCGCCTGTCCGAGACGGGGTGGGCGCGGCTGCGTCGACGCCATGTCGGCTTCGTGTTCCAGGCATTTCACCTAGTCGACGAGCTGACGGCAGTGGAGAACGTCGAGTTGCCGGCGCTGTTGATCGGCACCGCCCGTCCAGCGGCTCGGCGGCGGGCGACGGAGCTGCTCGAGCAGCTGGGCGTGGCGGATCGCGCCGGCCACCTGCCCTCTCGCATGTCGGGCGGTCAGCAGCAACGGGTGGCGCTGGCCCGTGCTTTGATCAACCGCCCGGCGGTCGTACTAGCGGATGAGCCGACCGGCAGCCTGGACAGCCGAGCGACCGGCGACATCCTTCGTCTGCTAGGTGACCTACAGGCCCCGGACCGGGCGCTGGTACTGGTCACCCACGACCCGCGGGTGGCAACCACCGCCGACCGGTTGGCCAGCATGCGCGATGGGCGGATCATCGACGAGACGCGGCTCGGTGATGGCGCAACGCCTGCGCTCGCCGCCCTGACCGAGCTGACGGACTGAGCCGGCGATGCCGCTGATGCTGAGCCGTCTGGCATGGCGCAACCTCCGCTACCGCCCGGTCGCCGCGGTCCTTCTCCTCGTTGCCCTGTCCATGGTGGCGATCACCACGACTGCCGCTTTGGCGGTGCATGCCGCAGCTCAAGCACCCTGGGACCGCACCTTCGCCCGTACTCACGGAGCCCAGGTGTTGGCTAACTCCGAGGACCCCGCCCTGCTCTCCGGACTCCTCCGTGCCGACGGTGTCACTGCCGCCATCGGCCCGTATCCGCTCGTGCCAACGACCGGTGCGATCCGGGGTTACACGCTCCCGCTGGCCGTCGTCGGGCGTGACACCCTCAACACGCCGATCGACCGTCCCCTCGTCACCAAAGGGACTGCCGATCTCTCCGGGAACACGATCGTGGTCGAACAAAGCGTCGCCGACGCTGTCCACGCCCAGGTCGGGGACCACCTGACGATCAACAACGTCACCCTGACCGTGGGCGGCATCGCCCTCGACGTCGCCCAACCCCCGTTTCCCCGCTACGAGCCAGGCCAGGCCTGGACCAGCACAGCCACCGCTCGCCGCCTCGTGGTCGGCGCCACGCCCAGAGTCGAGCAAATCGAACTGGTCCTGGGCCATCCCGCCGAGGCGGCAAGCTTCACCGCCGCTCACACCAGCCCCCGGATCTACCTCACCACCTGGCAGCAGACCCGTGCCTCCGCCTTGCAGGACATCACCACCATCCGGGTGATTCTTCTCACCGTGACCGTCTTGCTCCTCATCCTGACCCTCAGCGCGGTGACCGTGCTGGTCACCACCCGCATGGGCGAACGGTCCCGCCAGATCGGCACCCTCAAAGCCCTCGGGGTGACCCCCGCCCAGGTGACCGCGGCCGTCCTCCTAGAGCTGGGTCTCATCAGTGCTCTGGCCGCCGCTGTCGGCGTGGTCGCCGGCACCCGACTTGCGGCGGTCATCGGGGGCACCACCTCAGGGGTCCTGGCCGCCCCGGGTTTCCCGACCTTGTCTTGGGGCACCGTCGGCGTGGTGGTCGGTGTCGTCACGGCCATCCTGGCCGTCGCCGCTGGCAGACCCGCTTTCAACGCGGCCCGGAGCAGCACCCTTGACAACCTCACCGCCGGAACCCGCCAGCCGTCCACTGCTCCCCGACTAGCTCGGATGACCGGCGCCCTGAAACTCCCGCTGTCCGTGGACCTCGGAGCCCGCTCGATGTTCCGGCGCCCTTCCCGCACGGCGCTGGCGATCGGAAGTCTCGCCATCTCCGTAGCGCTAGCGGCCGCTGCGCTCGCCACCCAGCGCACACTTCAGCTCCAAACCGCCGCCCTCCCCAGTGCTGACGGTCCTTCCGGGGCGCTGCAAGCGGTCGCGGACCACGCCGCCGCGCACCGCATCGGGACAGTCGTCGACCTCTTCTTCGTGATGTTCGCCATTATCGGCGCCGTCAACCTTGTTCTCGTTGCCTCGTTCGCCGCTCGTGACACCGCCACCAAACACTCGATCATGCGCACCATTGGTTTCACCCCGGCACAGACGACCGTGAGCCTTATTACCACCCAAGCAGCAGCCGGGATCGCCGGCTCGATCCTCGGCATACCGCTCGGCATCCTGCTGTTTCGTGGCGTGTACGCCGCTACCAACCAAAGCTCACTGGCAGCAGCCAACCCACCCATCACCTTGCTCATCGCCCTAGCCGTCACCGCCGTCCTCGCCGCCGCCCTACTCGCCGCCGGGCCAGCTATTCTGATCAGCCAGCGGCCAGTCACCTCAGCACTGACCACCGAGTAGCGCCTCACGCGCACCGAAGCTATCCCGAACGCGCCCGCGGCGCCGACGACAACCTGGGCGCCATCGCCGAGGACGCGCGCATGACCGACGAGTTGACCAGCCACGTCCTGCGTCATACCTTCGGCACCACACTCGTCGGGCAAGGCCACGACATCGTCCTCGGACACGAGAACGGGCCGCCCGACGCGGAGTCAGACGGCCCGTTCCCGGCCCGGCAGCCCGAAGAAACCCCAGGTCAGCGGCCTAAATTACCCCTTGAGGAGCTGCCGGGCCATCACCATGCGCTGGATCTGGTTGGTGCCCTCGTAGATCTGGGTGATCTTGGCGTCGCGCATCATCCGCTCGACCGGGTAGTCGTTCACGTAGCCGTAGCCGCCGAGGAGCTGGACCGCGTCGGTGGTGACCTGCATGGCCACGTCGGAGGCCAGGCACTTGCAGGCTGACGACATGAACGTCAGGTCGGCCACCCGCTCGCCGTCCATGGCCCGGTCCGACCGGGCCGCGGCCACGTAGGTGAGCTGACGGGCCGCCTCCAGCTTCATCGCCATGTCGGCGATCATGAACTGCAGGCCCTGGAACTCCGCGATCGGCTTGCCGAACTGCTTGCGTTCGCGCATGTAGCCGAGTGCGTAGTCGAGCGCGCCCTGGGCGATGCCCAGCGCCTGCGCGGCGATCGTGATCCGGGTGTGGTCCAGGGTGCGCAGCGCGATCTTGAAGCCCTCGCCTTCGGTGCCGATCAGCCGGTCAGCCGGGATCTCGCAGTTGTCGAAGTACAGCTCCCGGGTCGGCGAGCCCTTAATGCCGAGCTTGTGCTCTGGTGCTCCGAACGAGAAGCCCTCGTCCCCGGCTTCCAGGACGAACGCCGAGATCCCGTTGGCGCCCGCGGCGGGATCGGTGACCGCCATCACCGTGTAGTACTTCGACACCCCGGCGTTGGTGATCCAGCGCTTGACCCCGTTCAGCACGTAGCCGGCGTCCGAGCGCACGGCCTTGGTCCGCATCGCCGCCGCGTCCGAGCCGGCCTCCGGCTCGGACAAGGCGTAGGAGAACATCGCGTCGCCGCGGGCGACCGGGGCCAGGTACCTGGACTTGACGTCCTCCGACGCGGCGAGCAGCAGCGGCACCGTGCCGAGCTTGTTCACCGCGGGGATCAGTGACGAGGACGCGCAAGCGCGCGCGACCTCCTCGATCACGATGGCGACCGAGATCGCGTCGGCGCCGGCCCCGCCGTACGCCTCCGGGATGTGGATAGCGTGCAGGTCCGCCTTGACCAGGGCATCGTAGACGTCCCAGGGGAACTCGCAGGTACGGTCGACCTCGGCGGCCCGGGGCGCGATCTTGTCGTCGGCGAGGGCACGCACCGCCTCACGCAGCGCGTCTTGCTCCTCGGACAGGGCAAAGACGGGACAATCAGAGCTCATAACCTGATGGTAAGGCGAACCGCGGCCGACGGCTCGGGTGCCCTGGCCGCAAAGGTCACAGGGCCACGACCGAGATCCGCGGCGGCGGCGGAAACCCGGCCAGCCTCTGCGGGGCCGGCCGCGCCTCAGTAGCCCGGCCGCGCCTTAGTAGCCCGCCGCGGTTATCTGGTAGACGCTGGCCTGGTAGGTGCCGGCCGGGTCGGGGGGCAGCTGGGTGAACCAGATCAGGATGTAGCGAACGTGCACCGGAGCACCGGGTTGCAGCAGCACATTTCCGCCGGCGCCGGTCACGCTGGCAAGCCGGGGCAGCCAGGACAGCGTGGGCCTGCCGCCGGCCCGCAGCTGGAGGGTAGCGCCGCGTTCGCCGTCCAGGGACACCCGGACCGAGGTGATCGTCACCGTCCGGCCCATATCCAGCAGCAGGCCAGTGCCCGGTGGCCGCCCGGAGAAGTCCGCACTGGCGTACACGTCGCTGTACCAGGGCGTAGCGGTGATCCCGGACAGGGCCAGCGCGGCGTTCTGCGGATTGTCACCGTCGACGGTGCCGACCGGGCCGAACGCGACCACGCTGGCCGGGGTGAGTACCCGCGGCGGGGGCGGGCTGGCCGAAGCGGATATGTCGGCCGACGGGGACGCCGGGACGGTGCCCGCGGCGGCCGGGCTCACCGGCCCGCCGGGGGCGCTCGGGAC